>CALJAP010000109.1 GCA_938027655.1 uncultured bacterium
CTCGCGCAGTGCCTCACTGCGCAACAGCATCCCCTCTTCTTGGTAGCGCGTCTCCCTTGTCTCCGCGAAAGAGAGCAGGCTGCCCAGCGACTGCTGAAGCAGGCTCCCTGCCAGTAGGAACCGCTGGTGCGCGTCCAGCACGCGCGGGATGGGTTTGAGCGACTGCGTGAACCGCTGCAGGTCGTTGCCCTGCGCCTCCAGCCCTTTGAGGGTCTTAAAGAGGGTTTCCAGCGTGACCTCGCCGTTGCTGTAGGAGGCTATCGCTTCTTGAATGCGTTGTGCCAGCTGGGTAATGCCCGTCTCCACACCGTCCGCCAGAGTGGCGTATACCTCGCCTCGTCGCGCTTCGTCCTCTTCGGGTAGCAGGGCATACAGCCTCACCACCACATCTTGTGCACGGGCGAACTGGGCGCGGGCGAGATGCAGCTTCGCCAGGCGCATCAGCGGTTCGGTGTTTGCGGGTGATTTCTGCGCGGCTTGTTGGTAGCACTCTTCTGACTCGGTGATACGGGCTCGGTTCCACAGCAGGTCGCCCAGATGCAGCCACGCGGCAACGTTCTGCGGGTCACGCTCCAGCATCCGCCGGTACATCGTCTCCGCCTCGTCCAAGCGGTTCGCCCTCATGTAAGCGTCCGCCAACGCGAGCAGCAGCGGCGTACTGTCCGACACTATCTGCACCGCGCGCATTCCCTCCGCCACCGCAACATCGTCCATTCGATTTTGCAGATACGCTTCTATCAAGCGACGACGCGGCTCGGGGTCGGTTGGTTTGGCGTCCGCCGCTTTACGGTAGGACTCTATCGCATTGGCGAGGTCGCCCGCTCTGGCGTATTTTTGCCCTTCCTCCAGAAACTGTCTCATCAGGGTATTCGCGTCCGTTGCGCCCGTAGCGCCTTGCGGGGCAGCGGTCTGCGCCTCTTTCTGGGTGATGTCTACCCGCGCCAGTGTCGCCATCGGCTCGGCAATCAATCGGGCAACCAGGTTGCTGGCGGCGGTGCGCGCGGTGCTTACCGGGTCTACGGTCATCCCGCCTCCGGGCAACGTACGCTGCACCGGCTGACTCTCCAGCTGCGTCTGCCAGGTGCGTCCACCTTCTATCGGCATCCACACCGCAGATACCTGAATCACCGAGCTGGTCGGGAGATTCTGCAGCAGGTTGGGGTTCACTTTCTTGCCTTTTGGGGGGCGAGGTAGCATCGGTGGTTTCTCCGACCATGCGGCGCGCACCGTCAGCGCGAACTGTCCACCCAGCGCTTGCACGATACGCCTCTTCTGCTCTGTGGAGGGTTGGGCGGTTGCATCGCTGGCTTTCAGCGTGCCTTCCTGCACCGGTCGTTGAATGTATGGCGCAGAGGGGTCGTAAATCAGCGCGTCCACCCTGCGGGTGGCTTCCAGCAGTTCCGCCAACGGGGTAGCGATGCCCACGTTGGGGTCCGGCTGGTCTCTTTTGAACTCCACCTTTTCGGGGAAGATGACCACCAGCGGGCGGCGCGTGGGCAGCTGAGCGAAGGCTGTGAGGCTGAGGAGCACCAAAAAGAGAAGGACAGGTTTGAACCTAACCCCCTGTCCCCCTTCCCTACGAGGGAAGGGGGAACCGCTTGCTCCCCTCTCCTCGCAGGGGCGGGGTGGGGGGAGAGGTTGTCGGTAATCTTTCCCACGAAGGAAGGGGGAACCGCTCGCTCCCCTCTCCCTGTGGGAGAGGGGTTGGGGGAGAGGTTACTTCCACACGCCGTCTATTCCACCTCATGCTACCTTATCCTCCACATGCCGCCAGTCCTTGCTTCGCCGCTTCCAGCCCCCGTCGAGCGCGTTCCACATTCTGGTTCGCCGCAATCTGACGCTCGTACTCGGCAATAGCCTGCTGGTAGGCATTGCGGGCGGAGTCCAGCTCGCCTAGTCGCTGGTAACAAAGCCCGATTTGCTGGTAGATGAAACCTTTGTCCGTGGCGCCCTGCAATGCCTTCTGGTAGAGCGGTATCGCCTCGCGGTATCTGCCCGCCAGCTGATGCTGCTGGGCAACACGCATCAGGTCCTCCGATTCCATCGAGGCTGGTGGCGGAGGTACCACCCCACCCCCTGTGCCCGGGCGCACGGTAATCTCCATCACCGGCTGACGACCGGCGGGTTGTCCGCCTGTTCCGGGCTGCAAAGGCACATCCGGCATGACCACCGAGCCTCCGGTAGAGGGTTGCGTGCTGCCCGAGTGACTCTGTGGACGTTCGCCCGGGGCAGGCGTTGACGCGGACTGTGATGGCGGCACGACCGTTAAGGGAGGCAGGGGGGGCAACGGTAACCGTTCCGCGCGCGTGCCCGATGAGGCTCGTTCACCCGGTCGTTCCTGCGGGGGCGTGATGGGCTGGGACGCCGAAGGTGCTTGCGGCGCGGTCGGCTGCACATAGCCCGGCGCAGTGGGGGCGTACCATTCGTAGGGTGTGTAGCCCGACGACGGCGGGGCAGATTGTGGTGCAGCCGGTTGGCTTTGCGGCTGAGCAGGCTTCGGTCGCTCCTGATAGTTCATTGCCGCCAGCCCCAGCACGAATAGCCCAACGGTGACAAAGATACCGATGAGCAACGGCAACTGGTTCGGCTCTTGCTGAGGTGGTTTCGGTGTGGGCATCCGCAGACGCCGGCGCAACTCCTCCAGCTTGGCGCGGTCTGCCACGCTGTCGGGGTTGAGCGCAACCACCTTTTCGTATTCTGCCACCGCCTTTTGCAGGTCGCCTTGCTTCTCGTAAATCAACCCCAGCAGTGAATGCGCCGAAGTGTTCGCCGGATCCAGTACCAGCACGCCCTCGCACGCCAGAATCGCCTCGTGTAAGCGTCCCTCCGCCTCATGCGCCAGCGCGTCGTTCAGTAGCTGCTGGATTTTCTCCTGTTGCTCCGGCGAATCCAGCTGGAACGCGCTCTCGTCCAGCGTCGGTATTTTGCGCTCCGGCTGTAGCCGATGTCCGCACTGGTGGCAGAACCGGCTATCGTCGGTATTGTATGCACCGCACTGTGTGCAGAACACCCTGTTCACCCCCTATAAGAGGCGCTGCTGATGGCTCTCGCTGCGCGGCAGTAGCCCCAGATGCTCATAGGCAAAGCGAGTCGCCACGCGCCCCCGCGATGTGCGGTTCAGCAAGCCAATCTGTATCAGAAACGGCTCGTACACGTCCTCGATAGTATCACGTTCCTCGTTGGTAGCGGCGGACAGGGTGTCGATGCCCACCGGACCGCCGTCAAACTTTTCGATAATCAGGCGCAGGAACCGCCTGTCAAACTGGTCCAGCCCCAGCGTATCCACTTCCAGCAGCTGCAGCGCCTCGTCCGCAATGTGCCGGGTGATCACGCCGTCGCCCCGCACCTGAGCGTAGTCGCGCACACGCCTTAGCAGGCGGTTGGCGATGCGCGGTGTGCCGCGTGAACGCCGGGCAATCTCCGCCGCCCCCTCGCGCTCAATTGGCACGTCCAGTATCTCCGCTGAGCGCAGCACAATGGTTTGCAGCTCCTCCGGCGTGTAGAACTGAAAGTACAGTACGATGCCGAACCGTGCCCGCAACGGCGACGTTAGCAATCCCGCCCGGGTGGTTGCTCCAACAAGGGTGAAGGGTGGCAGATCGAGCTTGATGGTACGCGCCGCCGGTCCCTTGCCGATGACCAGGTCCAGCTGGTAGTCCTCCATCGCCGGATAGAGTATCTCCTCCACCGGTCGGCTGAGACGATGCACCTCGTCGATGAACAGCACGCTGTTCGGCTCGAGATTGGTGAGGATGGCGGCGAGGTCGCCCGGTCGCTCGATGGCGGGACCGGAGGTAGAGCGAATTGGTGCGCCCATCTCATTAGCAATGATGTGCGCAATGGTGGTCTTGCCCAGCCCCGGCGGACCAAACAGCAACACATGGTCCAGTGCCTCTCCACGCTGGCGCGCTGCCTCGATAAAGATGCCGAGGTTCTCCTTCAGCCTTGCCTGTCCGATGAACTCGCGCAACCAGCGCGGGCGCAGGCTGAGCTCTTCCTCCGCTTCCTCCACCCTGCGGCGGGGTGTCACTATTCGCTGTTCTTCGGCGTCATCCGTTCGGCGCATCTGCCTCGCCCTGGCTCCTTTCCCGGCAGGGAACTCATACATCTGTCTACATTTTAGACGATGGATTGCAGTGCTTCGTTACCGCCCTGTTGTTAATACCTGCAGCGCACTGCGCACTACTGCAGCCGTTTCGGCATCGGCGGGAAGCGATTTGGCGGCGGTTTCCACTGCGCGGCGGGCGTCGGTGCGGCTGTAGCCCAGCGCAATGAGCGCCTCCACCGCGTCTTCTAGCCTGTCCGAAGGCAACGGCTTGCCCTTTGCCGCGAGACGGTCTACTTTGCGCTCCCATGCGATTTCCGCCGCCCTCTCTCTCAGCTCCATCGCGATGCGCTGGGCGATTTTGGTGCCTACTCCGGGCGCGCCGGTCAGGCGTTTGATGTCCTCCGCGGCAATGGCCATCGCCAGCTGCTCGGCGTCCATCACGCTGAGCAGGCTCAGTGCCGCTTTCGGTCCCACCCCGCTGACGCTGATGAGCATCTCGAACAGCTTGCGCTGCTCGGCGGTGAGGAAGCCGTACAGGCTCATCTCCTCTTCCCGTACATAAAAGGTGGTGAGCAGATGCACCTGTTCACCCACCGCGGGAAGCACCGCCGAAACCGTTTCGGGCACCAGCACGCGGTAGCCGATGCCGTTCACATCCACTACCACTGCCGACGAGTCCTTTTCCACCAGCGTGCCGCGCACGTGCGCAATCATGGTCAGTAAATCACCTTGTTGAGGGGATATTCCACGATACCCTGTGCTCCGGCGCGTTTGAGCTGCGGTATCAGCTCGCGCACCTGCTTCCCTTCCAGAATGGTCTCCACCGCCACCCATCCTTCATCCGACAGCGGCGAGATAGTGGGGTTCTTCAGCGCAGGCAACACGCTCAGTACAGTGGGCAGGTTCACCCGCTCCACGTTCATCTTCAAACCGACCAGCACGCCTGCGTTGAGCGCGGCGGTCAGCAGCATCGCGATGTTTTCAGTCTTTTCGCGCTTCCACGCATCCTGCCACGCCTGCTTGTTGGCGATAAGGCGTGGAGTGGAGACCAGCAAGGTGTCTACGACACGCAGGTTGTGCGCCCGCAAGCTGCTTCCCGTCTCCGTATTCACCACAATCGCATCGGCGAGGGTGGGCACTTTCACCTCGCACGCGCCCCAAGAGAACTCCACTGTTGCCTGTACACCATTCTGGCGCAGGTATCGCTCGGTGAGCCTCACATACTCGGTAGCGATACGCTTGCCCTGCAGGTCCTTCACGTTCTGGATGGAGCTGCTTTCCTGTACCGCCAATACCACACGCACCGGGTTGCGCGTTACTTTGGAATATGTCAGGTCGGCGACTTCTACCACGTCTGCACCGTTGTCCTCGATCCAGTCCTTTCCGCTGATGCCCACGTCCAGCACGCCGTCCTGCACGTAACGCGGTATCTCCTGCGGACGGATGAGCCAGGGTTCGAGTTCAGGGTCGTCTACCATCGGCTCGTAGGAGCGCGAAGAGACGTGGAAATCGAAGCCCGCTTTTTTGAACAGTTCGAAGGTGGCTTCCTGTAGACTGCCCTTCGGCAAACCGATTTTAAGCTTCACGCTGATACTCCTAACTTCTTACAGGGTTTCGCGTAGAAGATTATATCGGTTATTGGGGGCAGGCGTCAACTGAGGAGCGAGGAGAGATCGGTCACCGGGCAATAATATCCGTTGCCTTGCCCGGGTTGATTTGCCCGTCCAGATATGCGCCTACCACTGTTGCCCAGCGGAACTCAGGGTTACCCTGCATAGCGCGCAGAATTATCGGCTCCACAAGGTTCGGGCGGGTTTCTGCCAGATGTTCGAGTTATCGACGGCGGATGTGCAGGTGAGGAGGGAGAGGGGATGCTCCCACGCCCAGCTTCATCACCTTCTCAACGTGCAGCACAACGCCCAGACGCCCTGCAGGTTGCGACCGTTGGGCATCCGAATAGGCAGGGACCTCACCCGGCAAGGCTTGTCGTGTTGGGTCGCGCCCCAACGCGACAATATGGCTGGGTAGAAGCCTTTCCCACCCGTTACGCGAACTGTGAGATACTACTGCTCGCCTGCACACAGCTCTAGTAATCGGTGTCCCATAGCGGGCAACCGCGTCTCGAGTGTGACCTCTCTTCCCTTCTGCAGGAGAAAGGCGTTTGGACAGTGCACGCGGAGGTCATCCGGCAAGCCGATATCGCAAAGGGAGAAGCGTATCTGGCGTTCTAACTCCGTGTCCGCGAGGTTGAATACGTTGAGCACCGCTACCGTTTGTCCCTGTGTGACGGGTTCGCTGACCAGCGTATGCGCGTGAACGGTTTCATCGATTCCGTAGAAGGCGCCCAGTGTGTAGAAGCGTTTAAGGCGAAGGTATGCCTGCATCGCCTGCTTGTGGGCGTCCCACACTTTCGGGTCAGAGTGTTTGCCACCGATTCCCAGATGCCGACAGGTGCTGGCGTACCACCAGAAGATGATGGCGTTTTCATTGTCCTTGCGCAGGTCGATGTGCAGGTAAATCGGGATGGAGTATGCCAAGTTGACATAGTAGAGGCTCAGCGCACGCCCGCTGCGCAGGTCGTCCATTGGCTCCCACATGTACTCGTATCCCCAGAGCTCATCAAAGGAGTTGGGCAGGGCGTGCAAGAAGTAGGTGGGCGCGTATCGTATTATCTGTCCCCCCACTATGGGGTCATGCAGTTCAATCAGCACCTGCGGGAACTCCCTTTTGACCCTCTGGATGAGCTGCAGGCAAGCCAGACAGTGCTCGTGACGGGTAAGCGGTAGCGCGTGTCCATGTGATGGGTCATAGCATTCGCCGGTAAACATCGTCCCGTCGTACATCAGGAAGATGGCTCCGTCGCGACAGAGCTGGAGCAGCCGTTCCCCTTTGGTCTGTAAATAGACAGGGGAGGCACTACACAAACTGGGCAAGATTTCGCCGTCTATGCCCTGACGACGGCACTCTATCGGATAGCCGTTAATGTCGCACCACGCTGCCAGCGGATTGTGCAACGCCAGACGCAGGCGATAACGCTCTTCCAGCATCTGCACGAACTCACGTTGTGGTCCTAGCCTGTCTTCTGCCCAAACCGACGAGGCGAACAGGGTATCCCAACCTGGGTCGAGGTAGAGCGCTTCGCAACCCAACTCCGCTGCCTTCTGGGCTTCCACTTCCATATCTGCCAGTCGATACACCTCCTGGCGGCGTTCGGGGGTATCCGGTCCCCACCAGAGTGGGTTATCATACAGCTCGTTCCAGTGCACGGGCGGATTATAGCCTTCGGGGATGCGATGCCCCAACGATTCCGTCCACGCGCGAAAGGCTCGAAACGCGCCTTTCCACCCGCCAAAACAGGGGACAAAGCGGGTAATGCCAAAGGACACACTTTGTCCTGGTCGCAACTGAGCAGCCGGCTCTGGGTCGCCAAGTTTCCACAAACCTGCTCCCCCAAAGCGCAAGTAGGTCTTCTGACCTCGCTGGAAGGTCTCCAGCAGTGACCATTCCATCGCTTCTGGGTTGTATTTGGCGATGAGGAGTGCATCATCTCCTCCCCGGTTCACCCAAGCCCACGCTTCCGCGCCGAAAGCAGAGGTATTGTATCGCTGGATAGGCAGGTGAAACGACCAGAAATAGAACCCGCCTTGACGCGACAGCAGACCCTCTGGCGTGAGGTCTTGAAACTCGCCGGTGACCGGCTCGCGGCGATAGGGGATGGGCACAAAGTGGCTGTGCTGCACATCGGCGCACAAGTGGTCGCCTTCCGCGAAGCTTTTAGCGAAACCGAAAGTGGCGTCCTGGAGGTTTACCTGTTCCTCCCCCCGGTTAGTTAGTGTCAACTGTTCTTCCAACGCATCAGGGGTCGCTCGGAAGATGTGTTCCACCAGCAGGGCATCCCTCTGAGCGCGGAGGGTCAGGCGAACAGAGCCATCTTGCAGATGCTCTCGGCGCGGGGGCTCCAGCAGGGGCAATAGCGTGGCATCAGGTTTACCGTAGCAGTAGTCGGAGTCGGCGTACACGCGCCCGGTGCGCCGGTCTACCAGATGGTACGGATTGAGCCCCTCGTGCGTACGGATGCGTAGCTCCAGCGTAGAATTGCTAATCACCAGTTCACCTGTTTCCTGGTTGACTTGCACCCAGCAAGCATGTTGTTCCCTTTGCGCCATGTTGGTTGCTCCACAGTCTGTTGAAACCACAAAATGGCTATTAGTTATTTCTCTTCATGTATCACTCCTTCCTGCGCAGAGGAGCCGAGCACATGAATCTGCCGGTGGGACTGCGTTAGGGATAAGCCGCGATTGCTGGCTGCGGTTACGATTCTCTAGCGATTCTATACATTTTGCGGGCAAAAGGGCTTCCGAAAGATGTACCGTTCGGGTATAATCAAGTACACGCCCGACGGCAGACAATTCGCGTCGGGGCGCAGGGGGCAAGACGATGAAACGCGACCGTTATGACGAAGAAAAGTACGAAGAGTTCCAGCCGCCGGAGACCTCCCTGCGTGCGCTAACGCTCCTTGACGAAATCCTTCGCGCTCGTCCACCGCAGGATGCTCGGCTCCTCAACTACCTGTTGTTGCTACGCCATCAACTGGAGGTGGACGAGAAGCAATTTCAGGAGGCGCAGAAAGCGCTGCAGGAATACGAGCAGGTTTACGAAAAGCTCACCTCTCCGGCGAACCGGATTGGCGTGTACCTGGGGTCACCTGCCGAAGGAATCGCTATGATTGCGGTTGGCGACACCGAGTACTATGCCAACATCGACCCGAAGATGGACGCTAGCACGCTGAAGGTAGGCACGCGCGTGCGCATCAACGAGGCGTTTGCGGTGGTGGGCGATTTAGGTTACCATCCGCAGGGTCCCATTGTGAAAGTGCAGGAAGTTCTGGAGGACGGGCGCTTGCGCGTGGCATCCGACCCGCAGGGCATGTCGGGGCGATTGGTGCTTCGCGGGCATGAACTGCAGGATGTGACTATCAAACCGGGCGACGAGGTGCGCATGGAGCCAAACCTGAAGGTGGCTCTGGAACACTTCGCGCAACGCGAGGCACGCGACTACTACTTCGAAGAGGTCCCCGAAATACCCTGGAGTGCGATTGGCGGTCAGGAAGAAGCCATCCGCGTTATTCGCGATACCATCGAACTGCCGTTGCTCCACCCCGAGCTGTTCCGCAAGTTCGAAAAGCAGCCGATTAAGGGCATCCTGCTATACGGTCCCCCCGGCTGTGGCAAGACGCTTATTGGAAAAGCGACCGCTTATAACCTCACCCAGGAGTATCGCAAGCAACTTAACCGCGATGTACGCGAGTACTTCATGTATATCAGCGGTCCGAAGATACTGAACATGTGGTTGGGCGAGAGCGAGCGGATGGTGCGCGAAATCTTCGCCGCCGCCCGCGAGAAGGCACGTGAGGGGCATCTGGTCTTTATCTTCATCGACGAAGCGGAGTCCATCCTGCGCGTGCGTAACTCCGGCAGATTCACCCACATCTCCAATACCGTCGTGCCGCAGTTCTGCGCGGAGATGGACGGGCTGGTGTCGCTGGAGAACGTGGTGGTGATGCTTACCTCCAACCGACCAGACTATATCGACCCGGCGGTGTTGCGCCCGGGACGCATCGACCGCAAGGTAAAGGTTTCTCGCCCCGACAAGCGCGCCTCGCGGGATATTCTGGCGATTTATCTGCACTCGAACATCCCGCTGGACCCGGCGACGGTGCGCGAACACGGCTCGGAAGAGGCGGCGCGCGAGGCGTTGCTGGACGGTGCGATAGAATACCTGTGGCGCAAACACACCGACACCGAGTTCGTGCAGGTGTATCTGCGCAACGGCTCGGTGGAGACGCTCTACTGGCGCGACCTGGTGAGCGGCGCGCTGCTGAAGTCGGTGGTAGACCGCGCCAAGGACTACGCCATCAAGCGAGCCATCGAGTGCGGAGAGGACAGCGGTATCTCCCTGCCCGACCTGCAGCAAGCCATTCGCATGGAGTACAAGGAGAGCGAAATCTTCCCCAAGTCCGACTCGCAGGAAGACTGGCTAAAGCTGCTGGACTACGAGCCGGACAACGTGGCGGACGTGCGCCCGATTCGCCCGCAAGACCGTGATCGGCAGTCGGCGAGTCGGCGTAACATCATTTAGGCGGTGTACCCATGCAGAGGCTTGTCGGGCTGGAAACCGAATACGGACTGTATATCGAGGGCAAGAACCCCTCGGAGCTGGTCTTTGAGGCGGCGGAGGTGGTGCGCTGTTACAACGCCTCCGCCTTTGCCTCCCCATGGGACTATCGGCGCGAGGACCCCCGCAAAGACGCGCGCGGCTTTCACGTAGAGTACCTGCAAACCGACCCAGCAGACGCTCAGTATGATGCTGAAGGCATGTCTTCTGCCGCCATGTCGGCGGAGACTCGCAGTGACCGCGTGCTGCCCAACGGTGCGCGCCTGTACAACGACCACGGTCACCCCGAATATTCCACCCCGGAATGCGTCAGCCTGCGCGAGCTGGTGGCACAGGACCGTGCAGGCGAGCGCATCGTCTGGTCGTGTGCACAGGAATATATGCGCCGAACCGGTTTGAAGGTGCATATTTACAAGAACAACACCGATTTTCATGGCGCGAGCTACGGCTGTCATGAAGGCTACCTGATGCGTCGCAGTATGCCTTTCGAAAACATCATCCGGGGCATGATGCCGTTTTTTGTTACCCGAATCCTGTACGCGGGCGCAGGCAAGGTAGGGGTAGAGACCCCCGGCGTCTTCGGCGATGTGCCGTATCAGCTATCACAGCGAGCGGACTTCTTCTCGGTAGAGGCGAGCGTGGACACGCTCTATCAACGTCCTATCATCAACACGCGCGACGAACCGCATGCTACCCCCTCGCGCTACCGACGGTTGCACGTGATATGCGGCGACGCCAACATGAGCGAATACGCCACCGCGCTGAAGGTAGGCACGACGCGCCTGGTAGCAGAGCTGATAGAGATGGACTGGCAGCCGGGTGTCGCTATCCGTAATCCGGTAGAGACCATCCGCCGCCTCTCACGCGACCCGGAGTGGAAATGGCAAGTGGAGCTGGAGGACGGGCGTAGCGTTTCGGCGATAGAGGTACAACGTCTCTATCTACAGGAGGCGCAAAGGCGGTTCGCCCACGCCGACACCGAGACTCAATGGCTATTGATGGCGTGGGAGAGCACGCTGAACGCTCTGGAGCGCGACCCGCAGGAGCTGGCAGATAGCGTGGACTGGGTAGCCAAACGCCTGCTGCTGGAGCAGTTCATCGAGAGTGAAGGGGTAGATTGGAAAGAGCCTCTTGTGCAAAGTCTGGATTTGGCGTATCATAGTATAGACCCGCAGGACGGCTTGTTCGCGGGGTTGGAACAAATGGGAGCGGTGAGGCGCGTAGTAACAGATAAGGATATCGAGCGCGCGATGTGCCACCCGCCAAACAGCACCCGCGCTTGGGTGCGCGGCACGCTGGTGGAACGCTATCCGCAGGCAATCAGCGGTATCACGTGGAGCCGTGTGGTGCTCAGCTTCGGCGAGCAGCTGGTCACATTAGACCTGCGCGATTGGGTAACCCAGAAGGTGCCGCAGAAGGTACAGAAGCTGGCAAAGGCGCACAACCTCACCGAGTTTGTCAACATGTTTCGCGAGTTGCACGTCTCGCGCAAGCACGACGCAGAAGGAGGGAACCAGCCATGCAGTGGCGAGCAGACGACCGGTTGACCCGAACCATCCCTTCCGACCCGATAACACGCAAGGGGGGCGAGGAAGGCGGTCCCACCACACCGAAGGTGAGCCGCCCCGATGTAAACGACTTGCTAAAGCGCATGAAGCGCGTGGACCCGGACCAGGCGCGACGCTATCGTCAGCGCAGTGGAGAGTAAGCGGTGGGAGAGCGTTTGTCGACGAACCATAGCGGCGATTTCATGGCGTTGCTGCGTGCGCGGGGGTT
Organism: uncultured bacterium; assembly: GCA_938027655.1. Lineage (GTDB taxonomy): Bacteria > Armatimonadota > HRBIN16 > HRBIN16 > HRBIN16 > HRBIN16. Next base: position 11,999 of record CALJAP010000109.1, read on the forward strand.
GTGGCGAGAGCCGGAGGCGGTTCCTGCCGGACAGGTTCGCGCCCCGATGCAGGAGGCACACGGTACCACCGTTATCGCGCTGAAGTACCGCGATGGGGTGTTAAACGTCGGCGACCGTCGCGCTACCGCGGCGAATGCTATCATGTACGACCGGGCGGAGAAGATTCTGCCACTGGATGATTACACGCTCATCGCCATCGCGGGTTCCTACGCGCGGGCGATGGAGATCGTGCGCTACTTGCAGCACTCGTTCAAGTACTACGCCCGCACGCAGCTGCAGGAGATGAGCCTGGAAGGCAAGCTGGCGGAGGTGTCGCGCGCGCTGGCTGGGAACCTCAGCATGGCGCTGCAGGGTATCGGCATGTTCATTCCGGTGGTCTCCGCCTACGACCTCGAACGCGGTGAGGGGCGCATCTTCTTCTACGATGGCATGGGCGCGCGCTTCGAAAGCGTGGAGTTCGGCGCAGCGGGTTCGGGCTCCGAGCGTATCCGGGGCGTGTTCGACTACATCTTGAAAACTAAAGGGCCCGTCCACGAGATGACGCTGGAGGAGGCGCTGCGCGAGTGTCTGCTGTTGCTGGACATTGCGGCGGACCTCGACTCCGCCACGGCGGGCATCGAAAAGGTACTGCCCATCGCGCGAGCGGTCACCGCAGAGGGCATTCTGGAAATCACCGAAGAGCAGCTGGCGGAAATCAAAAAGAGCCTGAAGCTGTAGCCGCAGGCTGATGAACTTTGAAAAATAGGGCGTTTAACCTCCCCGCTGGCCCCTCTCCTACAAGGAGAGGGGAGCCGCGCATCGGATGCCCCCTTCCCTCGTAGGGAAGGGGGCAGGGGGTTAGGTTCAATACACCTCGCCTCCCAGACCCCTCCCGAAGCTTCGGGAAAGGAGATAAGGGGATAGACGCGACTATTTTTTCAAAGAAGCCGCGGGCTGTAGCCTGCGCTCCGCGAGATGCTTGCCTCTCAGATAGTGGATGTAGGTAACTAGAGGAAAAAACGATGGTTTATACACCTTACGACTTCAACGAGAGCGTGCGTCATCGCACCGAATATATCGAGGAACGGCTGCGCGACGGTAGCCCCGTAGCAGGCATTAGCTTCGATGGCGGGGTCCTGTTGCTCACCCTGCGCCGCACTCAGCGCAAGATTTTTGAGATTTATGACCGCCTGATGTTTGCAGGACTGGGTAACCAGAGCGACCTGGAGATTATCCGCGTGGGCGCAATCGACTTTGCCCACCAGGAAGGCTATGCGCGCAGTCCTGATGACGTCACCATCCAGCGCGTGGTTGGCTTCGCCATCAGCCCGGGCATCAAGAGGGCGTTTGGGGATGTGCTGAACGCGCCTTTTGTGGTGCGTGCGCTGTTCGCGGAGATGGGCAGGACGCCCGAAGAGGACCTGTTCTACACGCTGAGCTACGACGGCGAGTTCGTTTCGCTAGGGTGGGCGGCGGCGGTTGCCGGTACACCGGAAGCGGAGGAGCAGATGGTCCGCCAGCTGGTTCCTGAAGACGCCGATGGCGTGCCCGATTTGCAGACAGCGTTGCGACGTGCCCTGCGGGCGTGGGCGGTAGGCAGGCTGTGGGCAATCGATGCGCATCTGGAGGAAGAGGGAGCAGAAAGCCTGAACGACGAGCGCATCGAAGCCTTCTTGCGCGAACAGTTGCAGGATTTGCAGGTAGAGGCGGCTATTCTGGACCGTTTCACCAAACGCGAGCGCAAGTTCCGCCTGTTGAAGGAGGAGGAGATTCGCCCTACTTTACCATTGCGATAGCTCTTGCGCAGGCAGATTGAGGGTGCAGCACAGCGCATCCTCCTAGTGATATAGCGGAGGTGCAGGTAAAATGGAAAACCGTATCTTCGGCATCGAAACAGAGTTTGGGTGCTTTGTGCGCGACGAAAGCGTAGGTAGGCCCGAGAGGGTGGTGGAGAAGGTTAAGGACTGCGTGTTCTACCGCCTGCGTCGGGGCTTGATTGACCTGCACAGCCGCGACTTCGCCTTTGAGCCTGCGCGTGGCGGTGGGTTCCTCATCAACGGTGGACGCCTCTACATCGACGCGGTAGGCGACCACGAGGAGTACGCCACCCCTGAGTGCTCGCGCCTGTCCGACATCGTGGCGCACGAGAAGGCGGGGCAACGCATCCTCAACGAGGCGTTGCGGGCTCTGGACTGGCAGGACAAGGTATCCTTCTACAACAACGCGGTGGACCACTTTGGCGGGCACACCTTCGGTTGCCACGAAAACTATCTGGTAAGCATCGAAGACCGCTACTTCCTCGACTCGCTGTATAACCTGTTGCCCTTCCTGGTGACACGCCAGATTTTCGCAGGCACGGGGCGCGTGGGTGGACACCGCCTGAACTACAACGACTTCTCGAACAACATCATGGACATGGGCGAGCACGAGATGGACTACGTGTGGGTAAGCCGTTTCTACGCGGTGGAAATAGACCCCACGGTGGACTATCAGCTCTCGCAGCGCGCCGACCACATCGTGAAAACCATCTCCTCGCGCGTGCGCTTCAACCGCGCCATCATCAACCCCAAGTGGGACAGCTACTACTCGTACAACAGTATGCACCGCCTGCATATCCTGTTCGGTGAGGGCAATATGAGCGAATACGCCACCGCCCTCAAGATAGGAACCACCAGTCTGGTGCTAGACCTGCTGGAGCGCAACCTGATTCGCCCCGACGTGCGCCTCGCCGACCCACTGGAGGCTCTGCGCAGTGTCAGCCGCGACCCGACGTGGAAGTGGGTGGTGCGTCGGCATGATGGCTCCACCATCCGCGCCATAGACCTGCAGCGCATCTACCTGCAGGCAGCCCAGACTCATCTCGCCGGACGCGACGAGGACACCGACTGGGTGTTGCGCGAGTGGGAGTATGTGCTGGACGCGCTGGAGCTGGACCCCATGAGCCTCGATGACCGCCTGGATTGGGTAGCCAAGCGCAAACTGCTGGACGCCTTCCGTCAGCAAGAGGGTTTGAGCTGGCACGACGACATGATGTTCAGTCTGGACATGGAGTACCACAACACCGACCCCTCACGCGGGCTGTACTACGCCCTGGTGGAGGCGGGGCTGATGAAGCGTATCGTTACCGATGAAGAGATTCAAAACGCTACCGCCGTCGCCCCTGATAACACCCGGGCCTACGGGCGCAGCCGTGCCATCCAGCACCTGCTCGCCTCGCGTAACCGCGCCTACATCGTGGACTGGGATATGGTATATGTGGACAAAGGTCGCCAGCTGGAGCTGCGCAACCCCTTCCGCACCTACGAAAAGGAAGCGGAGCGGTTCATTCGGAGTTTGTGAACGGTACCCCTCTCCCGAAGCTTTCGGGAGAGGGGATAAGGGAATGAGGTTTACTCATCCCCAATCGCGCCGAAGTTGCGCACCAGCACGCCGAAGTCGAACAGGGTGACCTCCTCATCTCCGTCTAAATCGGCGTCGGGGTTCCAGTTGCCATCGCCGGGCACACTGCCGAACGCGGCGACCAGCGCACCGAAGTCGAACAGCGTCACCTCGTTGTCGCCGTCGATGTCGCCGTTGGTGAGGGAGACGTTGATGCCGGTGACATCGGCGTTGACCACCTCCACACCATGCACTACCACGCGCAGCCAGTGGCTGGCTTTGAAGGCGATGTCGTACCTGCCCGGCTCTACGTCAGAGATGGTATAGTTTCCGCTCGCGTCGGTGTAAAGGGTTTCGGTGCGTACCACCACATCACCCCGCAGCTCCGCACTGATGGGCACTTGCGTCCCGTCGCCTCCGTAGTCTCGCAGTTCGATAACGCCCGAAATGCTGTACCGGGCTACCTCCGGTTGCACCACGAAGTACTGGTTACCGGGGATGTTCCCAAAGTTCACCTGACGCGGCTCGCCCAAGTTGCCTCCACCACCGATCCCCGCCAGCACCTGATTGGACAGGTAATCGTGGAACAACCCATTGATGAACACGCACACTTTGAACGGTCCGGTGGGGTTACCGAGTGCGCTCAGCGGTATCGCCAGCTCCACACCCGTCGTCACATCCGCTCCATTGCCACTGCCCGTGCCAGCAGTAACACCTCCCACGTTGCTGTTGTTTATCGTCACACGGATGCCAAACGGGTTGTTCCCATCTACCAGAACCCCATCGCTCGCCGCACCCGTGTTGCCCAAATACAACCCCAA
>CALJAP010000110.1 GCA_938027655.1 uncultured bacterium
GGATGCGACGGAGCGTATCCCTCCACTCGGCGCAGACTGCTCATCTACAGCGGGCGCAGGCTAAAGCCTGCGGCTACATACCGTGAATGTGTAGGAGGCACAGCTACAGAGGAAGAGTATGGAACCGGCTGTTCATTTTGCCTATGGCGATATTCTGGTGCTCGTTGCCTATATAGCGGCGGTGTTATGGGTAGGCTATGCGGCGCGACGCACCCTGCGTGAGGGTGATGCTGCGGGCTATCTGGTGGCGGGGCGTACGCTGACGCTCCCTGCGTTCGTCGCCACGCTGGTTGCTACGTGGTACGGGGGCATTCTGGGGGTAGGGGAGTTCAGCTACTCCTACGGTGTGTCTAACTGGGTGGTGTTCGGGCTGCCGTATTATGTGTTTGCCCTGCTGTTCGCCTGGCTGCTGGCGCCGCGCGTGCGCGAGGCGGAGCTGTACACCATTCCCGACAGGCTTTACGGCGTCTACGGTCGTGCCTGCGGGCTGGTGGGTTCCCTGCTGACCTTCTGCATGACCACTCCTGCCCCCTACACGCTGATTCTGGGCGTGCTGTTCCAACTGCTATTCGGGGGAGACCTCCTGTGGTGGCTGGTGGTGGGTACAATAGTCAGCACCATCTACCTATATCGCGGTGGTCTGCACGCCGACGTGCGGGTGAACGTACTGGAGTTCCTGATGATGTTCGGCGGGTTCGCTATCATTATCCCGTTTCTTGTGAGCCGATATGGTGGTCTGGACTTCTTGCGCCAGAACCTGCCCCCTCTGCACCTGACGTGGCATGGTGGGAACACGGTGCAGTATATCGTCGTCTGGTTTTTTATCGCGCTGTGGACGTTGATTGACCCCGGTTTTCATCAGCGGTGCTACGCGGCGCGTTCGCCACAGGTGGCACGATGGGGTATTGTGGTGAGCGTGTGCTGCTGGTTCGTGTTTGACCTGATGACCACCACCGCTGGACTGTACTCGCGCGCGGTGCTGGGCGATAGCCTGCAAGACCCTAAGCTCGCCTATCCCTTACTGGCGGAGCGGGTGCTGCCCCCGGTGGCGAAAGGCGTCTTCTTTGTGGGCATGTTCGCCACAGTGATGTCCACTGTCGTGAGCTACACTTTCCTCTCGGCGGTAACCTTTGGGCGTGACCTGCTGTGGCGATGGCGCGGCGGAGAAGAGGGGGACGCTCTGCGTTACACCCGCTGGGGCATTACGTTGGTAGGCGTTCTGGCGATCCTGCTGGCGTGGAAGGTGCAGTCGGTGGTGAACCTGTGGTACCTGATAGGCTCGCTGTTCATTCCGGGTTTGCTGTTGCCGCTGGTGGGCAGTTACACGCAACGTTTCCGGGTAGCTCCACCCTTCGCGCTGGCGGCAATGGTGCTGGGGTTTGGAACGTCGCTGGGGTGGATGGTCTATGGCTCGCTCAGCGGCAGGTTGCAAGACCCCGCCTTCCTTCAGCCGATGTATCCGGGGCTGGCGGTGGCGGTGGTGGTGTATGTGGGTGAATGGATTTTAAGGGGGCGAAAACTTGCTTCAGATGTGCCCAATTCGGTATCATAAAAGCAGAAAAACACTCTGCATCACGCCGTAATCGGCAGGAGGGAAAAGAGTCTCTACGAACTGCATGAGCAGCTTTACTCCCCTGACAGGCGCGCAGACGTTGCAGCGCCCGAAGACACAGTTGCGCGTAACTGACAATCTGGACGAGTTGCTGGCGGTGTTGCCGCCACAGGTTCGACGCGCCCTCGAGCAGGAGCCGAACCTAGAGGACCTGCTGGAGGTCATTCTGGACCTCGGACGGGAGCCGCAGGCGCGTTTTCCTGAGCGCACCTTGCAGCTCAGCAATATGGAGGTGACCGAGGCGGACATCGACTATGTGGTGCAGCGCGTGGGCGCGTTCGGCAAAGACAACCGCGCAGGCATCGAGCGCACTCTGCACCGCATCTCCGCTATTCGCAACCGGCAGGGGCGCATCATCGGCTTGACCTGTCGCGTGGGGCGGGCGGTTTTCGGCACTATCGACATCATTCAGGACGTGATTGAGCGTGGCAAGAGCGTGCTGATGCTCGGGCGCCCTGGCATCGGCAAGACCACCAAGCTGCGCGAAATCGCGCGCGTGCTCGCCGATGAGTTCAACAAGCGCGTGGTGATTGTGGATACCTCCAACGAAATCGCTGGCGACGGCGATATTCCGCATCCCGCTATCGGCATGGCGCGGCGCATGCAGGTGGCTTCGCCCGAACTGCAACACGCGGTGATGATCGAAGCGGTGGAGAACCACATGCCGGAGGTTATCGTCATCGACGAAATCGGCACGGAGGCGGAGGCGTTTGCGGCGCGCACCATCGCCGAGCGCGGTGTGCAGCTCATCGGCACGGCGCACGGCAACTCCCTGGAGAACCTGCTGATGAACCCCACCCTGTGCGACCTGGTAGGGGGCATTCAGGCGGTGACCCTCTCCGATGAGGAAGCGCGTCGACGCGGCACGCAAAAGACCGTGCTGGAGCGCAAAGCGCCGCCCACCTTCGACATCATTATCGAGATGATTGAGAAGGACAAATTGGCGATCCACCACGACGTAGCGAGCACGGTAGACCGCATCCTGCGCGGAGAGACGCCTCGCCCTGAGGTACGGGTGCGTTTGCCTGACGGCACGATTCAGGTGGTGCAGGCGGGAGATGCCCCCGAACCGGCGCGGGAGACCGGAACGCTGGTAGTTCGTTCCAGCGCCACACGGGAACGCAGACAGCTGCCCTCCACCGTGCGCATCTTTCCGTATGGTGTGAGCCGCAACCGCCTGGAGCGCGCCATCCGCGAGTTGCGTGTGCCCGCCTATATCGTGCGCGATGTACAGCAGGCGGATGTGGTGATTGCGCTGAAGGCGAACGCCCGCCGCGAACCTACACGCATGAAGGAGGCTTCGGCAAGAGGCTTGCCGGTATATGTGGTGAAGAGCAACACCTACGCACAGATTGCCGGTAGCGTGCAGGACATCTTCGCAATGCGCCCGCCGGAAGGTTGGGAAGACTCGGAGCCTGCGCTGGACCCGACGGAAGCGGCGCTCATGGAGACGGAAGCGGCGATTCAGGAGGTGCTGCGCACCTCGATGCCCGTAGACCTCTCTCCGCAGAATAGCTACATCCGTCGGCTACAGCATCAGCTAGTGGAGAAGTACCGGCTGGTGTCGGAGAGCGTGGGAGTGGAGCCGAACCGTCGCGTGCGCATCTCACCGCCAACGTAATGAGTGCACTGTTCATCACCCTTGAAGGCATTGAAGGAGCGGGCAAGAGCACCCTTGCCCGCTGGCTGTCCGAACGCCTCCAGCAAGAAGGCATCTCCAGCTGGCTCACGTACGAACCTTGGGAACCGCGTCTGCGCGAGGTGCTGCTGGAGCACAGCGACCTGCAGCGCGAAGAGGAGCTGCTGCTGTTTCTTGCCGACCGCGCCATCCATACGCGCCATATCCGCCAGGCTCTTGCCGAGGGCAAAACGGTCGTCTGTGACCGCTACGCCGATTCCACGCTGGTCTATCAGGGCTACGCTCGCGGGCTGGATATCGAGTGGGTGAGGCAACTCAATCACTTCGCCACCGGTGGTTTGCAACCGATTCGCACCTACTTGCTGGACCTGCCGGTGGAGATGGGTCTGCGTCGCCAGCGCGAGCGCAACCGCATCGGGGCGGAGATGATAGCTTTCCACGAGAGGGTGCGCGAGGGATTTTTGACGGAAGCAAGGCGGGAGCCGCAACGCTATCTGGTGCTGGACGCCACGCAGCCGCTGGAGGAGTTGCAACGGGCACTGTGGGAGGATGTGCGATGGCTGCTGGGGAATTCGCACCCTCCGCATGGCGGTCACGACCGAGCGTGACCCTCCAACAGAGGTAGCTTTGCTGCATGGCGTTTGAACCTTCCGCAACAGTTCCTGTATAATAGAGGCGTCCGCAGGCAGGAGGGAAGGACAATGAAACTGGTCATCGCTGTCGTGCACGACCGCGACAAGAACAAGATTTCGGACGCGCTGCTGCGCAATGGCTTTAAATTCACCAAGGTGGCGAGTACTGGAGGCTTCCTGCGGGAGGGCAATGTGACGCTCTTCATCGGCGTAGAGGATGAAGACCTCGAGCAAGTGCTTCGCCTGATAGGTGAAAGCTGCAAGACGCGCGAGCAGTACGTGAACGTGCTCCCACCTGATGCCGCGCCGGTGGGTACCTTTGTGCCCAATCCGGTGAAGGTGCTGGTGGGGGGAGCCATCGTCTTCGTGGTGAACGTAGAGCGGTTCGAGCGCTTTTAGAATGTCGCCTCGAGAGTTCTGCCGCAAACTTCAGATCCCTGAGACCTGTGCCCCGCTGGTGGAGCAGGCGTTAACTCATCGCTCCGCGCTGGCAGAGGGGGTTACGGCGAGCAACGAGCGGCTGGAGTTTCTCGGCGACGCAGTGCTTGGGTTCATCGTCACCGAAAAGCTGTACGCCCTTTTCCCCGACCGTGCCGAGGGGGATTTATCTCGCGCGCGTGCGTTGGTGGTCAGTCGGCGTACGCTGGCTCAGGTAGCGAAGCAGCTTGGCGTGGACCAGGTGTTGCGTCTCAGCGCGGGCGAGGAGGCGCAGGGTGGACGCCAGCGCAGCAGCATCTTGGCGGATGCTGTGGAGGCGTTGATTGCAGCAGTGTACCTGCAGGCGGGCATGGAAGAGACCCGGCGGTTCGTGTGGCGTGTGCTGGGCGATGTGATTCAGAGGGCGCCGGACGTCTCTCGCGCCCATGACTATAAATCGCGCTTGCAGGAAAAGACGCATGCCCTGCTCCGTCAAACCCCTGAGTATGACGTGGTTTCCGAAACAGGAGCGGACCACGACAAAACCTTCTGCGTGCAGGTGCGCCTGGGGGAGGTAGTGCTCGGAACGGGAACGGGCAAGAGCAAGAAGGATGCCGAGCAGGCGGCGGCGCGAGAGGCGTTAGAGAAGATGGAATCCAGGCAAAGCCCCTCTTTGCCGTATTGACACGCTTAAAATATCGTTCTATAATATCCCTGTGAGACAAACCCTAAGGAAAGGAGCCTGATGACAGATGTCTCGCCGAGCATTTACCCTTATCGAGCTGCTTGTGGTCATCGCGATTATCGCGATACTGGCAGCGATTCTGTTCCCTGTCTTCGCGCAGGCACGCGAGAAGGCAAGGCAGTCTAACTGCATTTCCAACGTGAAGCAGATTCTGCTGGGCGCGCTGATGTACACGCAGGACTACGACGAGAAGTTCCATCGCTTGCTCGTCTGGAACCCT
>CALJAP010000111.1 GCA_938027655.1 uncultured bacterium
TTTGATTGGGGAAATTACACACAGATTTCCTTTCTTGAGGCAACATCCTGTGTTTCAAGAAATAACGGCAGTGCTTTCCCTCGGTTAAGTGTATTGTCTTTTGGGGTATACTCTCGGTGACCCCGCTGCCAGCGTGGGCGAGAAGTTCCTCGCTGGGCTGGATGCTCTCACGCGCTTGCTGGCGGTGGGTCGGGGCGGCGCACGGGCAGGTGGCAGTGTTGCCCGCACCGTCCTGCGGGCGATTCTAAGGTGACGACACCCGTCTGTCCTTCAGGTACGTCCACAGGCTCTTCGGGAATGGACACCCCACCCCGAAACCGCACGCGAATGGTTGCCATTCGGGTTGACCTCCTTCGCTTATCATCATAGCATATCCACACTGAGCTGCACGAGGGAGCAGGTCACACGCGGACTGAGGCTATTGATTCCCTGCACCATTTGCCGTAAAATGTTGGGTGCAATGGATGAATGGCAAAAGTTGAACGAGGCTCAGCGAGAAGCGGTAACGCATGGCGAGGGACCGCTTCTCATTTTTGCCGGTGCGGGCAGCGGCAAAACGCGCGTGCTCACCATGCGCATCGCCCACCTCATCTCCGCGCGAGGGGTATCGCCACGGCGCATCCTGGCGGTCACCTTCACCAACAAAGCCGCCAACGAGATGCGCGAGCGAATCGAGCAGCTGGTCGGCTCGGCGCAGGTGAAGCAGATGTGGGTGGGCACGTTTCACGCCATTTGCGCCCGCATCCTGCGCGAAAGCGGACGCCCGCTCGGCATAGACCCCGAATTCGTGGTGTTCGATGAGGACGACCAGCTCAGCGTGGTCAAAGAGGTGCTGAAGCTGCTAGACATCGACGAAAAACGCTTCGCGCCGCGCTCCATACTGAACTTCATCAGCCGCGCGAAGGAAAAACTGGTACCGCCTCACCTCTATACTCCGGTGGACTACTTCACGCAGGTCGTGGGCAGGGTGTACCCGCACTATCAGGAGCGACTGGAGGCGTGCCACGCGCTGGACTTCGACGACCTGCTGATGAAGACGGTGCAGCTGTTCGAACAACATCCCGACGTGCTGGAGCGTTACCAGAAGCGTTTCCTGCACGTACTGGTAGACGAGTTTCAGGACGTGAATCAGGCGCAGTACCGCATCGTGAAGCACCTCAGCGCGATGCACCGCAACCTGTGTGTGGTGGGTGATGACGACCAGTCCATCTATTCGTGGCGCGGAGCGGACGTGAGCATCATCCTTTCCTTCGAGCGCGACTTCCCTGACGCGCATGTGGTGAAGCTAGAGCAGAACTATCGCTCCACCCAACCCATTCTGGACGCGGCGTTCCATGTGGTAGAAAAAAACCTCCGCCGTGCGCCCAAGCGGTTGTGGTCGGAAAGGCGCGACGGATTGCCCATCACCGTCACCGAAGTGCAACACGAGCGCGAGGAGGCAATGGTGGTGGCGCAGCACATCGCGCTCAGCGTGCAGCAGCTGGGGCGCAGGTACGGCGACTTCGTGGTGCTCTACCGCACCAACGCGCAGTCGCGTACCTTTGAAGAGGTCTTCCTGAACTACCGCATCCCGTACCAGATTGTGGGCGGTGTGCGCTTCTACCAGCGCAAAGAGGTCAAAGATGTGCTGGCTTACCTGCGCGTTATCCAGTCACCGAGCGACGATGTGAGCCTTCTGCGTATCATCAACGTGCCCACACGCGGCATCGGACTGCAAACGGTGGATGGCATCCGCCAGCTGGCAGCGGAACAGGGCATCAGCGTGTGGGAAGCGATAGAGCATCCCGACCTCTCCAATCGCTTGACCCTGCGTGCGCATAGCGCGGTTGCCCAGTTCCGCGAGCTGATCACGCAATTGCGTGCCCTGCGTGAGAAGAGCTCGGTGACCGACCTGCTGGAGGAGGTGCTGAAGCGTACCGACTACCTGCAACGGCTGGGCGACCTGCGCGACCCTGAGGTACAATCACGGGTGGAGAACGTCCGCGAACTGCTCACCGCTACCCAGCAGTTTGATGCCAGCCCCGAAGCCGAACGCGGTCTGGCGGGATTTCTGGAAAGCGTGGCTCTGGTGGCGGACGTGGACTCGCTGCAGGAGAGCAGTGACCGCGTGACGTTGATGACGGTTCACGCCGCGAAAGGGCTGGAGTTCCCGATAGTCTTTCTGGTCGGTATGGAAGAGGGGCTGTTCCCGCACATCCGCGCTATCAACGATGACCCTAACGTGGAGGAGGAACGCCGGTTGTGCTATGTGGCGATGACTCGCGCGAAGGAGCGTGTGCATATCACCCACGCCCGCCTGCGTAGCGTGTTCGGTACGACCAGCGGCATGTTCGAGTCACGCTTCCTGCACGACATCCCAGAAGGGTTAAAGCTGACCTGGAGCCCCACCGAGCTGGCTCATCCGTTGCCTGCGACTCCGCCGGCGCGACAGGTTACGCCCAAAGCGCAAGATACTTACCGTGTGGGGCAGAGGGTGCGCCATCACAAGTTCGGCGAGGGGGTTGTCATGAAGTGCGAGCCGCAAACGGATGACCACTTGCTCACGGTGGTGTTCCCGAACGCGGGCATCAAGCAGCTGCTGGCATCCATCGCCAAATTAGAGAAACTGTCGTAGGGAGTCAAGCCGTCTATGCGTTTAGGGATATTCAAGGGAATCTTGCAGAAGGTGGACACGCTGCTCACGGGACGTGGGCGCGTGGACGAAGAGCTGTTCGAGGAGCTGGAAGAGGTGCTGCTCACCGCCGACATCAACGTGCATACCACCATGCAGGTGCTGGACGATTTGCGTCGTGCGGTGCGCGAGCAAAGACTGAAAGAGCCTTCCGAGGTGAAGGCGGTGCTGAGGGAAAGCCTGCTTGCTTCCCTGCAATCAGGCGGAGATGCGAATCTCAGGGTCTCCCCGGAGCCGCCGACGGTATACCTGTTCGTGGGCGTCAACGGCGTGGGAAAGACCACGTCCATCGCCAAGCTGGCTTACCGTCTGCGCCAGCAGGGCAAAAGCGTAATCCTCGCCGCAGGGGATACCTTCCGTGCCGCCGCAATTGACCAGCTGGAGGTGTGGGCGCAGCGCGTTGGCGCCTCGCTTATCAAGCACCGCGAGGGGGCTGACCCTTCCGCTGTGATTTTCGACGCCATCGCCGCCGCACGCAACCGAGGGGTGGATTATGTGTTGGCGGACACTGCAGGCAGATTGCACACCCGCTCGAACCTCATGGAGGAGCTCAAGAAGGTGTATCGCGTGACCGAACGCGCGCTGGGGCGCCCGCCGGACGAGGTGCTGCTGGTGCTGGATGCCACCACCGGACAAAACGCCATCCGCCAGGCGCAGGAGTTCGTGCAGGCAGTGAACGTCACGGGCATCCTGCTGGCGAAGCTGGACGGCACGGCGCGTGGCGGAGCGGTCATTACCATCCATGATGAACTCAAAGTGCCCATCAAGCTGGTAGGGGTAGGAGAGAAGCCGGAAGATATCGAGGATTTTGACGCAGAGCAATTCGTTGCCGCATTGTTGGGAAGTGAGTGACAAATCCGTTACACAACTGGACGAAAAATCAAAAACAGGTAGTTATGACGTTTTCTCGCTGCTGCGACGGGTTTTATAATGGGGGCAGAACATCCCAAAAAAGCACGCGCGATAATGAAAAAACTGAGAGACCTGATTCAATCACCCCCGATATGGGTGAACCCACAGCACCCGGTGAAGATGGCTGTGGCGTTAATGCAAAGTCTTCATGTGGATGTGCTGCCTGTGCGAGATGGCGACCAGGTGGTAGGCATGGTCACCGCAAGGCAGGTGCTTACTGTCGCTGAGGAGATACCTATCTCGCAGGTGATGACTACCGATGCTTTGCTGCTGGACGGGGAGATGCCCATTCGGGAAGCGGCGGCAAAGATGGCGGAAAAAGGTGCAGAGGTTGCCTTCGTCATCAACGACACGCTGGCAGGCATGGTACGGGCGATCGACCTCATTCCGGAGGTGTCCCGCTCGTACGACCCATTGACCAAGCTACCCTGGCAGGACGCCCTGCGCGAGTGGAGTATCGACAAACTGCGCACCGGACACGAAATCTCTATCCTCTTCTTCGATATCGACCGCTTCGGGCAGTTTAATAAGCAGTATGACCACGTGACCGGCGACCGCGTGTTGGAGATGGTGGCGCGTACGATAGAGCGTGAGCTGGACCCTGACCTGACCATTCTCTGCCGCTACGGTGGTGACGAGTTTGCCGTTGCCACCCTGTATATGAGTGGTGAAGCACAGCAGCTCGCTGCCCGTATCGCCCACCGTGTGGAAGAGATACAGCTGCCCCGCGTGCGCGAGACCATCTCGGTATCCTATGGCGTCTTTGGCGGAAGACGCACCCGCGAGCGCGAGATGGTACACTACGCTGCGACGGTGGACGACCTCATCGTCCGCGCCAGCCGAATGTGCCTGCAGATGAAACAGCGCAAAGGCGCTCTGGCAATGCTGCAACTGCCTTTGCCCGGAGTGGAACCTGAGGAGCGTACCGAACCGCGTGTGCAGGTAACAGGTATCAGCTTCATCACACAGGGCAAGGAGGCGGAAGCTGGCGTGGAGCTGGCAATCGGCGGACTACGCACCCTGAAGCAGGTTCGCGGCGATGTCAAACAGCCTCCCGAGGAACTGATGGTACAGGCAGCGCGCGATGCGCTGACCGCGCTGGTGCCCGGCATGGGTACCGTGCAGGTGCACCATGTCTCCAAAGTCACGGTGGACCTGCACGAAAAGAACGAGAAAATGGACGGCGTGATGGTAGTGGTGGAACTGCAAACCGCTTCAGGCAATCAGCTGTTGTCCGGTTTCGCTCCTGTTCGCGAAAACGTACAGCGTGCGGCGGTCAATGCGTTGCTCCATGCGCTTAATCGCCCTTTGGCGAAGTGGCTCTCTCAATCGCAGTTAAGCTCCTCCAACTAACAAAAGCCAGTGCGGTCAAGGCGGCTGCGAAACAGAGCACCAGCATCCCCGCGCTGAAACCGGTCGCCCAGGTTGCACCCGCAACTCCTCCCAGAAACGCGCCTGCTGCCAGCCATCCTTCCTGCGACCACGAAGGCGTTGTCCGTCTGACACCGACGAACGTGCTGAGCAACGCTAACGGCAACATCAGCCACAGCGAGAGCCAGAGCGCACCGTGCGGCGCCACCCCTGCGAACACCAGCGCAGGAACCAGCACATAGCCCCCACCAAGCCCCGTCATCCCGCCAAGCACGCCTGCCAACAATCCGGCGGGTATCACCGTTCGCCATGCCTCCTGTGATGGCGGCACCAGACGCGCACCCGCCGCGCGGAACACGCCATCGGAGAGCGTGGGGTAAGCCTGCCACCCCATACCCGCTCCGACCACTATCAGCAGCAGCAGAAGGTACACCTGCAATGTTATCCTCCAGCGACGGGGAAATACCGCATTGCCCACCAGACCCGCGAAGATGTACGCTCCCCACAGGAAGAGCACCAGCGAGTGGAGAGCAAAATGCTGAGCAAATACCGTCAATGCACCCACGCAGGCACACAGGGTTACCAACCAGCCTGCCACCGTTGCCCTTGCTGCCGAAAAGCCGAGCAACGCGGTGCTGACCGGCAGAAACACTACCAGCACGCCCAGGCTGGTGAGCCCATACAGCGCACCAAAAGCCCAGCCTAATACCAGCAGCACCAGCCCACGCAGCGTGAGGAACAACCAGTCAGAACGTGGCTGAGACAAAGAAACACCTCCCCCTTTGCGCAGGCTAAAGCCTGCGGCTACAGTGATTACTCACCTCTGCCTCTTCCACACATCAATACGCGCAAAGGGGTACAGCATATCATGCGGCACGTCGCGCTTGCCGAAGCTCAAACCGCCCACGCGAAACGTCGTATCGAACTGTGCAACACGGTGGAAGGAACGGTTCAGCTCATCCAAAAACGCCATCGCCGGCGCATGGTGTACCCGTACCGCGTCGTCCACCTCGAACTGGCTAAGTATCACCACCTGCGCCTGTTGCAGTACACTCGTATCCCATTCCTCGCGCGGCACCAGCAGACGATACTTCTCCACCTCAAGAGCACGCTCCGCCCGGCGCGACGGCTGTAACTCGCCCCAGTATGGGCTAAGCGGAGGGGTATAAAACCAGGGGATACTCGCGAAAGCGATGCGTGTACCCGGCGGTATCTCCTTGCGTATCCATTCCAGCGCGCGCAGGCGTGGGTCGGGTTGTAGCAGTGTCATCGTTACTGCCGTGCCCCAGAGTAGCGTGTAGATGGCAACCCCTCCCGCCACCGCTGCAACCACCATCCTGCCCACTTGCTGGGTGTTTCGCCAGGCTTCCGCGACCAGCCACGCGGTCAGCACCATCAGCGGGG
The DNA here is from genome assembly GCA_938027655.1 of uncultured bacterium. Classification (GTDB taxonomy): domain Bacteria; phylum Armatimonadota; class HRBIN16; order HRBIN16; family HRBIN16; genus HRBIN16. Next base: position 6,359 of record CALJAP010000111.1, read on the forward strand.
GCAGGATGGGCAACAGATACCGCGCAAACCGCACCGCAAACGAGCCGAGAAACAGGTAGTAAACCACCACGAAAACCCACAGCACGAGCACCGGTGGGCGGCGCGACAGAGGGGCAATCAACACACTGAGCGTTGCCAGCAGCAACAGCGGCAACCCCAGACCAAAACGCAGGTTCGTCCAGTAGTGGTAAACCGGGCCCAGTCCGGTGTTCACGAACACCAGCCCATGTCCTTCACGCACATGCTTTGCCTCATACCCAAAGTCACGCCAGAACTCCTGCGGGTTCATCCAGACGCCCGGGCAAAAGACCAGGAAAGCCACACCGCTCATCCCCACCAGAAGCAGCGCTTTCCCCAACCACGCCTCGCCATGCTCCTTACCGCGTAACCATAGGGCCAGCAGGGGAGCGACAAGCACCAGCGCGGCGTTGTAGCGCGTGGCAGAGGCGAGCCCAACCAGCACTCCTGCCGTGATCAACGCGCGCCTTCTACCGGTCTCGTGCAGATTCAGCGCGGCAAGTAACGCGCCAGTAGTGAACAGGGTGGCAGTAGCGTCGGTGGTGAGGAAGTGGCAATGCAAAGTATGCAGGGGCACTATCGCCAGCAGAGACGCAGCGACCATCGCACAACGATATCCGCACACTCGCTTGCCCATCTCCCACACGAGCCAGCAGGTTACCACCCCGGCAAGAACCGACAGCCACCGCCCAGTAAGGTATAACCCGGCAAACGCCTCGTGCTGCGCGATGTCGCTGGGCAACGTCACCCATCCGTAGGCGGAGCCGGCGAGGATAGCGAGGTGCAGAAGGTACAGGTACACCGTCCCGTAGTTGTAGAAATGCGGGTCAATCTGCCCGTGCGGGAGGTCCAGTCCCAGCGTATAACCCAGTATCACCCACTCGTCGGGATGAAAGGAGAAGTAGTGTGAAGGGTCAGGTATCCCCCATCGAATACCTACCGCGCGAAGCAGAAAAGCCATCCCCAGAATCCCAACCAGCGCCAGTTTGAAGGGGCGCTCAGGCATACCGTTCATGAGCGGAAAGGCTCGCCTGTCTGGACGTTTCAGCGCGGACGATAGCCTGAAATGCTTTCAAAACCCGCGGGTCGTACCGGGTTCCTTTCCCCGCCTCCATCTGCTCTGCCGCCTGCCGGCGCAAGGAAGCGTTATCCAGGTCTCTCCCACGCAGCGCGTCCGCGTAATCACCCACCACATGCAGGATTCGCGACGCCAGGGGGATTTCCTCTCCCTGCAACCCGTCGGGATAGCCGCTGCCGTCCCAGTTCTCATGGTGGTGGCGAATGAAGGCTGCCAGTTGCGCCAGCGAGGGAATCTGCTCGACCATCCTCTGGCTCAACACGCTATGCAGTTTCAACACCTCTTCCTCGTCGTCAGTAAGGGGTTCGTCTTTGTTCAGGATGCGGTATGGGATGCTGACCTTACCGATTTCCTGCAATAGCGCGGCAAACTCGATGTCACGAACCGTTCGAACCGGCAATCCAAGCCGCCAGGCAATTTGCGTTGCGTAGTACGCTCGCAAGCGTGCACTGCCGGTGGTACCGTGCTCCCGAATCTCCACCGCCCGCGCCAGCGCCTGCAGACCCTGCCGGTAGTCACGGCGGATTTGCCCGGGCAGCCACAGCAGGGCGTAGTAGCACAGAAAGGCGACGCTACCCATGACGACGATATAGACGAAAGTGGTAAAGCTCATGCTACCGCTTGCCTCGCCATTACCGATACGGCGTGTTTTGCGTGCTCAACGCCGAATTCGCCCGCAGCCAGCGCCTCGATAAAGGCTTTGACCACCTCGGGATGAAACTGCGTGCCTGCACCCTTCTGTAATTCCGCAATGGCTTCTGGAACCGTCTTAGGCTTCCGGTAGGGGCGTTGCTCGCCCTTCTCGTCATCGCCCACCATCGCGTCAAAAGCATCTACCACCGCGATAATATGCGCCTCGATGGGGATTTCACCCAGCTTCAGCCCAAACGGATACCCCTTTCCGTCAGGGCGCTCGTGGTGCAACGTAATCCATAGGGCCACCGGTTCGATGTGCTTGATGCCACTAACGACCTCCGCCCCTTTCAGCGGATGGCTGCGAATCATCTGCCAGTCCGCCTCGGTGAGTGGGGTGAGTTTATTCAGCACCGCTTCGTCGACCCCCACCTTACCCAGGTCGTGCAGTGCGGCAGCTTCAGGCAGAAGCTCGATATGACGCGATGGCACGCCCAGTCGGGTGGCTACGCTAATCGTCATCTGGCTAACACGCTGCAGATGCCCAGAGGTATAGGGATCAGCGTGCTGAACCAGTAAGCCCAGCGCGCGGATGGTCTCGCGGTAGTTGCGTATCTGCTGGATGCGCTGTCGGAAGCATTCTCGCGCCGCCAGGAAGGGTACGGCAACCAGAACGAAACCGGCAACATGATAGGTACGCAGCAGGAGTATCAGCAAAATGGATAGAGGCATCACCAGAATGTAGGTGGGTAAGACGATACGCAACATGTACTGCCAGATATTCGGCAACGATTCCCGATTATACAACGCGCCGGCTACCGATACCAGCAAGGCGTTGACCATCAGGTAGATGACCGCTGCCAGTGTCAACGCCAGCAAGGTGTGTATGGTCAGGAAGCCCGTTGCGCCAGTGCTGCACCAGTAGTAGGCGATTCCAGCAGCGCCTGCGCTAATGGCGGACTGAGCAGCATTAAACAGACCCCAGCGCAGGCGGTGACGCAGGGGGTAGGAACGGTTCAGCAATACTCCAGCCAGCAGTGTGGGCAGACTGTCTACCGCCATGGCGGGCACTGTGCCGTACATGGCAATGACGGTGCAGACGATGGGAAACCCCAGCGTTACCTGAGTGCCGCCATGTAACAGGGAGACCGGCAGCATTTCGGTCGCTACAGCAAACAGCAAGATCGTCAATGCTCCTGCTGGCAGCCATTGCGCTGGCGGCGTACTCAACATGAGCACCAGAGCCAATCCTGCCGCCATCAGGATGATGCCGCGATGATAGTAGCGTACCAGAAAACTGCTCCACCTTGGGGGAATCTCCCACATGACCGTTCTCCTCTAGTTCTCACGAGCCTGTTGGGGTCAGCAGCGTCGGCGGGCGGGGGCACGCTCTAATAGCTAGCCGAAGGCGGTGGTGGCGGTTTGGGTGGCGGGTATATCTCTAATTTCGCGCCGTAAGTGGTAGCCCATACCACCAGGAACAACAACATGGTAAGCCAGTATTTCACTGCGAGCGACCTCCGTCAGTGTTCCGTTCGCGCCGCTAAGCGAACAGACACTCACTCCGCTTCTGTGCCACCCCAGCCCGCGCGACGCTGCTGGCTGCAACAGGCTCTATGCAGTTGTCTGGAGGCTACTCGTCCCGGAGTGCCGCGGTTCGGCGATTCAGTGCATCCAGCACCGCATTGACCACGGCGCGGTTCAAATCGTTGCGTACCAATGCCGAGCCGGTGAGAACATCCTCGCCGTACTGTGAAAGCATGTTGACGACGGCAACCACAATCTGCCTGCCCGCTACCGTCACGTTGGGATTGATGTCTTCCACAGCAATCTGGTCCGGCATGTTACAGGCTTGTTCGACAGCACGCACCGT
>CALJAP010000112.1 GCA_938027655.1 uncultured bacterium
GTGCGCTTCAATACTATCTACCGCCCGAAGCGGTGGGCGATTCGTATCCTGCAAGAGACACGAGCCGAAGGCTTCGTGCCCTGCCGAAACGGACGGTTTACCGATAACCTGATCCTCTTCCGCACCGGCGAGTGGTTCGAGGGGGGTGTGAACATCGGTCCCGCCACTGCGCCGGAAACCTTTACCTTCGCCCGCAACTGGTGGTATGCTGAAGATGCACCTGAGCGCAGCAAACCTGCGCTTCCGGTGCTGGAAAGGGAGGGAGTGTACGGCGTGAACCCGCGCCTGCGTGCGCCGGAAACGGGTGACCTTTCGGTAGAAGCGGGGAGCCCGGCACACCGAGTGGGAGCACACGCCCTACCACCGCAGACAGGGGTGAGGTAACGATGCCATCACGTGGTTCACCGGTATCAGGTTATCGACAACGCGCAGGTTTATCAGATAATCCGTGACGGAATCGCCGATTGGGACGCATTTATAGAGAGCGTTCAGCAGTTTGTAGGTGGAGGGACTCATGCGTAAGCACCTCACCGTAGCGGAGAAGAAACACATCCGACAGGCTCTGCACGACCGGCTATTGCAGTGCGAGCCGGTGCGCTTCGCGTACCTGTTCGGCTCCTTTATACTGGAAGGCAGTTTTGAGGACATCGATGTCACGGTGTATGTGACGCCAGACACCCTGCAGCAGACGGACGCGCTGGCTCTGTCGTTCGATCTCGCACAAACCCTGGAGCAAGCGGTTGAGTTGCCGGTGGATGTGGTCATTCTCAATACCGCGCCTTTGGCGTTGCAGTTCGAAGCGGCTCGCGGTGAGCCGCTCATGGCTCGTTGCTGGGAGGAGCTTGCCGACTTTGTAGAGCAAGTCACCCTGCGCTGGTGGGACACGGAGGGACTGCGCTACGCAGCCATGTTGTAACTGGTGACGATGGTGGTCACCGCCCGCAACCCAGCGAGCATCCTCTAGAGGGGGACATCATCCCACGCGACCTGTTCCTGACACGCGAGGGGTGGAGGTAAATGTTGCACAATGTTGACAAGTATTGTATAATTATTTCAAACAATGGTCAAAAGGAGCGTGCGCGGTGAGCGACCGACTAACCACAAATGAAGCAGCGAAGTTTCTAGGGGTCAGCACATCTACACTCTACCGTATGGAAAAGCAGGGGCTGATCGAGCCGGTTCGAACGCCGGGAGGACAGCGCAGGTTTCTCAGGGAACAGCTAGAGGCGTACCTCGCACAGAGCAAAGCAATCCGTGCTCCACAAAACCCAAGCCAGTATCGGGCTGGGGAGAAAGCGAGTGAGAGCGTTCGTGAAAGCCAGCCCGCCCTACAAGCTACTCTCTTCGAATCAACGGAATATCCTACCCGCCCTCACTCACATCTCCGCGAAATGCTCAGCCACGCGCGCCGCGATTTTCAAAGCGATTACGATTTCGGTGCGAATGTTAGGCAGTGGCTCGGAGAATGGGAGTTTCGCGGTTTCAACACAAAAACATATACGCACGGTTTTCATACCTATCCTGCTATGTTCATCCCTCAAGTTGCTCGCAAGCTGATAGCCACTTTCAGCGAAGCAGGCGAAACCATTGTGGACATCTTCTGTGGTACAGGCACGGCACTGGTAGAAGCCAAGCTGCTGGGGCGCCACTCTATAGGTATCGAGCTCAACCCTCTTGCCGTGCTCATTGCGAAGGTCAAGACAACCCCCATTGACCCAAAGCGTCTCGCCGATGCCCATGAGCACATCCTCGATGTCTACACAGAAAGACCTTTTCTCCCTATCTCGTTCCCACCTGAATCCAATATGGAGTTCTGGTTTTCGCCGAAGGCTATCGGCAAACTCAACGCACTGAAAGAGGCTATCCTGAGCTTGGGAGAGCGTGACCTCATCGACTTCTTCTTTGTCGCGTTCAGCGAGATCGTGCGTAAGGCATCCTTCACGAAAAACGGGGAGTTTAAGCTGGTTCGTGACAAAGAAAAGGTCGCCCACGGTGCCGACATCGACATCATCGCTGCATTCAACGAGGTTGCCCAGAACAATATCCTTGCCATGAAAGATTTCTGGCTTGACGCCACCGATGCAACGGTGCAAATCATCCATGGCGACTCTACCAAGGACGTAGGTATACCCGAATCCTCCGTAGACCTCATCATCACATCCCCTCCATACGGTGACAGTCGCACAACCGTTGCCTATGGACAGTTCTCCCGTCTGTCCGCACAGTGGCTTGACCTGCTACCAAACGGTAAGAAAGACATTGACAGTGAACTATTAGGCGGCAGCAATGCAGTAGACTTACATGACCCGGTAGTCAGCCAATCCGATACCCTCAGACAGGCGGTAAGCTTGATAGCCGAGCGAGACGAGCGGCGTGCCCGCGAGGTTGTTAGCTTCTACAGAGACTTACAGAAGGCTTTGGTCAGAGCGTCTCGTTTATTGAAACGCCAAAGATATTTCGTCGTCGTGATTGGCAATCGCACCGTGAAGGACATCAACCTCAAAACGGACATCATTATATCCGAGCTGTGTGAGGAATTAGGTTTCACCACGCAAGCGATTCTGTACAGGGGAATCCCAAATAAGCGAATGCCTTTCGAGAATAGTCCGACGAATGTCCCCGGAGCGAAAGGTAAGACAATGCACAAGGAGAGTATTGTCATTATGAGGAAGAGGTAGCCTCGGGCGGCAAGAGCAGCTTCAAGTCCTCAAGTAGTGAGGAGAACGGTTTAATATTGCCATACTGTTGAAAATCGGTATTACAAACATACACCCCGTCCAGCTCTTGCACCCGTTCGCGGTTGACATCGCCCTCTGGAAATATCTCCCATGCCGTTACCAGATATAGCTTTATGTTCCTCACATCTTCCGGCAGCTGAGTCACATAACGCTTCCAATTAATAGTCTGCATAACTCGCTCTGCTAGAGTCGTCTTCGCAGACACAATCGCCAACGGCACACGTTGACGACCGCCCGTCACATGGACAATCACCATATCGATATCGGGTTTGAGGCTTATCTGTTGCTCTTCCGATTCGATAACGAGCCTTCGTGATAAATCTTTTTTAATTTTGCCTCGCGTCACACAACTCATAGGTAACTCATAGTGCCGAAAGGATGCATTAAGCACTTCTGAAACCCAAGAAGCAAAGGTATTACCCGCCAAGGGACGCATCGTATTTGCTATGCTTGTACCGATAGCACGCAGGTCGGACAGCATCGTTTCGTCTTGGAGCACCTTCTCCCACTCGGAGCGATTTTTCACACTCGCCCACTTGCGCACGGCGCGCGGAACGACCAGCTTCGCAGCATCTTTCTCCAATGCTTTCAACAAATCACCCAGTCGGTCGCCAACGGCTAGAGGGTCATCGTATTGCTGAAGTGCCTCCTGCAGTGTTCTCCCAAAAAGGCTTTCAATCTCGCTTCTCCAACCAGCTTCGTCCTGTTCCGACCACAAATCTTCTGACATAGTAAACACCTCTCTATCTGTGCCTCAGCGATACGGTTCAACCATTCTTCACGCAATCTCCTATCCCTTCGCCTACCATCCTCCCCAGTTGCAGTATAATAATGCTGTCATGACCAATCAAACGCCCGAACAGAACGATGCAAAGCTGTATATGTTGAGCGCATGGTTGCTACGTGCGGGCAACGCAGTAAGCGTGCTACTGCTCGCATCCGGCATCGCGCTCTCGTTATGGTACAGAAACCACATCGCGCATCGCTCACACTCCCTGCTGACCGCCTGGCGAAGCCTGCTGCGGGGAGAACCCGTGGGCTTTCTGGAGGCAGGCTTGCAAATCGTTATCCTGACGCCGATGCTACTGTCCCTTGCGATATGCCTGTACGCGATTGTCCGCAAGCAACGCTCCCTGTTGATACCGTCTCTGCTGGTGGTGGGAGGACTGGTACTGAGCCTATGGATAAGTATCGCGTGGTAACCCTGCCCTCGTACGCGAAGGTGAACCTCACGCTGGACGTGCGGGAGCGATTGCCCAACGGCTATCATCTGATCCAGACGGTGATGCAGCAAATCAGTTTGGCAGACGAGGTGACCGTGCGCCAGACCGGTGAGGAAGGTATTCACATCGAATGTTCCGACCCTGCTATCCCCTGCGACCAGACCAATCTGGCGTGGCGTGCCGCCGAGCAGTTCTACACCCGTCTGGGAGAATCGCCTCGTGTGCATGTCACCCTGCGCAAGCAAATTCCGGTACAAGCGGGATTGGGCGGCGGTAGTAGTAACGCGGCAACCACCCTGCGCGCGCTAAACATCCTGCACGGACAGCCCTTCTCCATGAAGGAGTTACACTCGCTGGCGATTTCGATAGGCTCGGATGTGCCCTTCTTCCTGCACGGAGGCACCGCACTGGTAGAAGGGCTCGGCGAGGTAGTTACTCCTCTGCCCGTACCCTGCAGCTATCCACTGCTCGTCGCGGTACCATCGGAAGGGGTTTCCACCTCGTGGGCATACCAGCGCATAGATGAGGAACGCGCCCTGAGCATGGGCGAGGAGCTGCCCCCGCCACGCACACCGGCGATGGTCAGCGCACTGCGGACGGGCTTGGACTGGCTGTCGCTGCTACACAACGATTTCGAGGCGGTCGTGCTGTCGGAGTTCTTGGAAATACAGCGGGTCAAGCTGCTTATGGTAAGCTCGGGCGCGCAGGCGGCTTTATTGTGCGGAAGCGGCTCCGGGCTGATGGGTGTATATCCTGACGAGGCAACCGCTCATCGCGCACTGCTGAGGATTCGGCGAACAGGCACCCGCGCGTGGCGTTGCGTCTTCTGCTGGCAGTAAAAAAACGGGGGCACACCTTGCGGCGCACCCCCGTGCGGGCGGGAGGGGTCAGGCTGCTTTGGGCTGGGGTTTGCGGGCTAAGACCTCGAACTTCGGTTTGTAATCAGGACACTTGTACGACTTGGAGTACTCTTTCGGGTTCTCCGCCTCGCTGACGAAAATCTGCGCGTTGGTGACGGCGCACCGCTCGTAGGTGCGGTCGTAGTTTCCGCAGTCGTAGCACCGGCGTAACACCGTCCAGCACACACTGCACCGCAGGCTCCCAATCAGCTCCACACGCCCGCACAACGGACAGTGAATATACACCTCACGGAAGCCGTATTCCTTGTTCTGCAAAGCGGTGCGTACGCGCTGGTTGAACTGCTCCAGCTCGTGCTGCAGCTCGCCGGTGGTTGCCAGCAGCTGGTTCATCTGCTGGGTGTTGATGAACTCGATCACCCGGTCGTCCAGCAGGTCCGATACAGCCGAACATGCCTTCTGCAAGTTCTTCAGGTGCTGGTCAGCAGTCTGCGGTTTATAGGGTCGCTGCCGCTCGCGGTGCGCTCCCAGGTGTTTCAGCATCTCCTCGGTCACGTGTAGTGGCACACGCAGGAACGCCTCTTTCTTGTTGGGATATTCCTGAATAGCGTTAACGATTTTCTCCAGGTCGCCGATGGAGAGCTTCTCGTTGCGTACCTTCTCCACCAGACGCAGCTGCGTGCTGACCTCCTTATTCAGAGGCAGGAGCGCCCGGGCGTGTCCTTCTGTGAAGGCGCCGCCGTTGCCGCTCGCCGATGCGGGCTTCATCAGCTCCTGCTGAATCACCTGCGGCAGCTCCAGCAGCTCCAGATGGCGGCGCAAGGTGCTTTCGCTCACCCCCAGCGTACGTGCCACCTGCTCCCAGCTCATCATGGTCAGCAGTTTCTGAATCGCCTGCGCACGCTCGATGGGGTTGAGGTCTTCGCGCTGGAAGTTCTCCAGTAGTGCATCGGCGGCGGCTTCCTCGTCGCTCAGTTGGCGAACGATGGCGGGGATTTCGGTCAATCCAGCCATCTGCGCCGCCCGATAGCGACGCTCGCCCATCACGATTTCATACCGTCCGTCAGTCGTCGGGCGCACCACAATCGGCTCCAGCACCCCGCGCTCTTTGATGGACTGCGCCAGCTCCTTCAGGCTTTCCTCATAGAAAGTCTGGCGAGGTTGATTTTTCCCGGCTACGATTTGCTCCAGCGGTATCATCTGCATGTCAGGCATCTCAGCAACTCCCTCCCTGTATCTCTTCACAGATTCCTTTCCGTACCCTCTGCAGGCGAAAACCCGTACCAATGCGGTTTTCCCTGCTGTTCCCCTCTGTTCCACGCCTGCTTAAGCCGATAATAAGTGCAGAAGAAGACGAGGCGACGTGTATGGAGCAACACTGTCCGCTCGATACGCTGCTTGTTTGTGGGGTACCTGTGCTGCAATGGCGCGGCACGACGAGCAGTTTCGCGCTGCGTCGCTGCCAGCAGATACTGCAGGCACTGGCGCACAACGGATACCGCGAAATCGTGCTGGACCTGCAGCAGGCGGTCGCCGATGCTCCGCGCGAATGGCAACGCTTGCTAAATGCATTGGAGAAGATGCTTCCCGCGCATACTCGTGCGGAGGTGGTGCTACCGGCAGGCAACGTGCCCAGGCACCACCTGAAGCACATGCGAGTAGCACCGTCGGTAGCCCTCGCGCTGAGCCATATTACCCGGTTGCCAGCAGCCAGTTTGCAAGCAGCCCTGACTACCCATGTGCGCTGGCAAGAAATCAGGGATGAGGAGTGAGAAGCATGGAGCAAAAGCAACCCACCGACCTGAAAGTGGTACGGATTATCGACCCCTCGCTCTGCGTGGAGTGTCGTTTTGCATATATTGCTACCGTAGAACTGATGGACGGTAGTCTCAAAGAGATGCTCTACTGTCGCCGTTTAGATTGCGATAACTGGGATTACACCGATTGGGATGAGCAAGAATGGCACGAGCTATGGGGAGAAGAAGCCGCGTAGCCGCGCGCTATAACGACCAAAAACAACCACTTCGCGCCGTAGCGATAGTGCAGTTGTTGCAGGAGCTGCGGAGGGATTCGGCTGAGCAGACACTGTTTGCGATCGCGGAGTTGGACTACTACGAGGAGAGGCTGCTTCGCGCAATAACTCGTCAGCCTTCTATCTCCTCCACGACCTGAAGCACTCTGCCCACCGGATCGGGGTCCGCGGTGACCGAACGGCCGATGACCAGATAATCCGCTCCCGACCTCACCGCTTGAGATGGAGTCGCGATGCGCCTCTGGTCGCCCGCACTGTCCCCCGCCAGGCGGATACCGGGCGTGACAATCAAAAAGCCCTTGCCCAGCTGTGTGCGCAACGCTCTTGCCTCCTGTACCGACGCCACCACACCGTCCATGCCCGACTCTTTTGCCAGCGATGCCAGATGTATCACCTGACTCACTGCCCCACGCCGCGTGCCGATTTGCTCGCGCAGCTCCTGTGAGGAGAGGCTGGTCAGCACAGTCACCGCAATCAGCAAGGGCGGTTCGGACACGGAATGCGCCGCTTCCACCGCCGCCTCCATCATCGCGCGCCCGCCGGAAGCGTGCACGTTCACCATCCACACGCCCATGCGTGTAATGGCGCGCACCGCCTGAGCCACCGTGTTCGGGATGTCGTGCAACTTGGCGTCGTAGAAAATTCGCTCTGCCCCCGCTTCGCGCAGGCGACCGAAGATACCGAAACCCACTGCGTGCACCAGCTCCAGCCCTACCTTGAACCCACCCACATACGGTGATAACAGCCGCACCCACCGAACCGCCTGCTCGGCGTCGGAGGTATCCAGCGCGATTAGAATTCGTTGCCGGGCTTGCATCGCTTCACCGTGCCCACGATATGCTTGACGTCCTTCTCACCCTGCTCGCGCAGGTACTGCTCTATCCCTTCCAGTATCTCCATGCTCGCATGCGGGTTCACATAGTTCGCCGTGCCCACCGCCACTGCCGACGCCCCCGCCAGCAGGAACTCCACCGCATCGGTCGCGTTCATGATGCCGCCCATACCGATAATGGGCACTTTTACCGCCCGTGCGACCCTCCACACCATATACAGCGCGAGAGGCTTAATCGCCGGCCCGGACAGGCCGCCCGTGATGTTCGCCAGTTTGAACCGGCGCGTTTTGGCGTCAATCGCCGTGCCCACGAAGGTGTTCACCAGGCTCAGGATGTCCGCCCCTCCGTCTACCGCTGCTTGTGCAGTCATGGTAATGTCCGTGACGTTGGGGGAGAGTTTCACAATCAGTGGCAGGCGCGTGCGTTTGCGTACTCTGGAAACCACCTCGCGCGTGGCTTCGGGGTCTACTCCGAAATGGATGCCGCCCTTCTCCTGATTCGGGCAGGAGATGTTCATCTCTAGCGCGTGTACACCCTCTACCCCGTCCAGTCGCTCCGCCAGCTGCTCGAACTCCTCGTACGAATCGCCCGCGATATTGACAATTACCGCGCACCGGTATTGGCGCAGGAAGGGCAACTTCTCACGGATGAACGCCTCCACGCCCACGTTCTGCAAGCCGATGGAGTTCAGGCATCCCGCCGCCGTCTCCACCATACGGGGCATCGGGTTGCCGGCGCGGGGGTGCAGGGTTGTGCCCTTCACCATGATACCGCCGAGGCGGTTCAGGTCTATCAGGTCGGCATACTCGCTGCCGTAGCCAAACGTGCCCGACGCCACCAGCACCGGGTTCTGCAGGCGCAGCGGCCCCAGCTTCACCGACAGCTTCACCTCGCTCATTCCCACACTACCTCCGTCGCGTCAAAGATGGGTCCGTCCACACATGCCCGCTTATAGTCCGTGCCGTTGGCGGTGCGCACTTTCACCGCGCATCCCAAACACACCCCCAGTCCGCACGGCATCAGCGTCTCCACCGACACCTGACAGGGCAGGTCGTGCTTCTGAGCGAATTTCGCTACCGCCTCCAGCATCGCGGTGGGTCCGCAGGTGTATACCTGACAACGGTTACCGGACAACTCGCCCCGCCCGTGCAGTGCCTTCAGCGCATCGGTAACCTTGCCCTTCGCCCCTGCGCTGCCGTCTTCGGTTACCGTCCGCAGGCGAACGCCTAACTCTGCGAAATGCTCCTGACACACTAGCAGGTCTTGTCGGCGCGCTCCGTTGACCACTACGATTTTCTGGCGCGGCACGCCGGTTTGAACCAGCTCCTCCGCCAACAGATACAGCGGCGGCGCGCCGACGCCACCCGCTACCAGCAGGTGCAGTACCTGGTTTGCAGGCTGAGCCACAAGAAACCGATTCCCTAGCGGTCCCACCACGAACACGCTCTCCCCCGGCTTCTTGCGGGCGAGCATTTGCGTAAACGCACCCCGCACCAGATAAACCACCGAGAAATTGCCACGCTCGGGGAACCTGCGGAACACGCTAAACGGTCGGCTGAACAACGGCTCGTAACCGCTTTGCACGCGCATCTGCACAAACTGTCCGGGCTGTGCGTGCAGAGCAACCGTCGGGCAATGAATCTCTATCTCAAACTGGTTGGTCGCTACTGGTCGGTTCGCGACCACCTCGCAATGCTCAGCGCAGCGCATGAAACACCTCGTTCGCGATTTCCCCTTGCCGATTCAGCCTGCCCCAATCCGAATCCTGCAGGGAGGGGACACGGATAAACACGGATGAAACGGATCGGCACGGATAGTATTCGCGTTCACCCACCTGTCAACACGGCGGCACCACGCCCGTAGGAAAAATTACTTGATTGTTAATAAATTTTTGCTCCAGACAATTGACATGCGGGGGGGTGGCGATAAAATGGTGACAGATTGCTCTACGAGACTGTTGAGACCACGGCGACCATTCTAGCAGAGGGATATAACAGGTAGACGTCGAACGGAGGTGTGCTCGCCCTTGTCGGGCATACCTCCTCTTGCAGGTGATGAAAAGATGGGGGCTCTGAGATTCCATCCAAGTTGCCTACGATTTCATCACGTGCACGAAACTGCGCCTGCCAGCGCGGCGCATCGTGAAACAGTGTACGATGTGGCAGGGCAAACCCTCTTGCCGTAAGGAGGCGACAATGAAAACTGCACTCTTGGCATCTCTGGTGGTGATTCTGCTGTGCGCTACCGTCTTTGCCCAGCAGGCGAACGTGCTCCAGCCCTATCGTCTCCCTCAGTTCGCCGCCGATACCCG
>CALJAP010000113.1 GCA_938027655.1 uncultured bacterium
GCCAGCCCCTCTTTTGCCAGAACGCGCGTCATCGCCGCCGTCAAGCTGGTCTTGCCGTGGTCCACGTGACCAATCGTGCCGATGTTGACATGCGGCTTCGTGCGCTCAAATCGCTGCTTGCCCATTTAGTGCTGACCTCCCTGATACTCCTTGTCGTTGTGTCGTTATGTCCGGGGATTGCTCCCTCGATTACAGATTGACCAGTTGTTTGCCTTGCGCCCGCGCAATCAACTCCTGCGCGATATTTGCCGGCACTTCCTCGTAGTGCGACGGTTGCATCACGTATGTTGCTCGTCCCTGCGTCAAGGAACGCAGAGTGGTGGCATAGCCGAACATCTCCGCCAACGGCACATGCGCTCGTATGGTCTGCGTGCCGCCGGGGCCCGGCTCGATACCCTCGATGCGCCCGCGCCGCGAGTTCAGGTCACCGATAACATCGCCCAGGAACTGCTCCGGCGTGACGATCTCCACCGCCATGATGGGTTCCTTGATGGTGGGGTTTGCCTTCTGCATTGCCGCCTTGAACGCGATAGAGCCGGCAATCTTGAACGCCATTTCTGACGAGTCCACCTCGTGGTACGAACCGTCCACGACGGCAACGCGCACGTCCACCACAGGATAACCGGCGATAACGCCGGTATCCATTGCTTCGCGCACGCCGCCCTCGATGGCAGGGACGAACTCTTTGGGTATCACGCCACCCACAATCTTGTTGACGAACTCGAAACCCTGCCCCGGCGGCAGGGGCTCTATCTCCAGAATGCAGTGTCCGTATTGACCGCGCCCACCGGTTTGTCGCACGTAACGCCCCTCACCGCGCGCCGGCTGACGGATGGCTTCGCGATAGGCTACCTGCGGGCGACCGCAGTTCGCCTCTACCTTAAACTCGCGTACCAGCCGGTCCACAATAATCTCAAGGTGCAGTTCTCCCATACCCGAGATGATTGTCTGCCCTGTCTCCGGGTCGGTGCTGATACGGAAGGTGGGGTCTTCCACAGCCAGTCGGCTCAGGGCGATGCCCAGTTTATCTTGGTCGGCTTTGGTTTTGGGTTCGATAGCCACCGAAATCACGGGGTCGGGGAACTGCATCGCTTCCAGAATAATGGGCGCCTTCTCGTCACAAAGGGTATCTCCTGTTGTCGTTTCGTTCAAGCCCACCGCTGCGGCAATCTCTCCGGCGTAAACCACTTCTACATCTTCACGATGGTTCGCGTGCATACGCACGATACGTCCGATTCGCTCTTTCTTGCCTTTAGAAGCGTTATACACGTAGGAACCTTTGCTGAGAGTACCGGAGTAGACACGGAAGTAGGTGAGCTTGCCAACGAACGGGTCAGACATAATCTTAAAGGCGAGGGCGGTAAAGGGTTCAGCATCGGAGGGATAGCGGGCTTCGGGTGCGCCGGTACGGGGATTAGTGCCTTTGACTGCGCCAATGTCTATCGGCGAGGGCAGGTAATCCACTATCGCATCTAGCAGCGGCTGTACACCCTTGTTCTTAAAGGAGGAGCCACAGGTGACAGGCACAATCTTGCTCTGCAGCGTGCCCTGACGCAACGCACGCTTAATCTCCTCCGGGGTAATCGGCTCGCCCTCGAGATATTTCTCCATCAGGGTGTCGTCTACATCGGCGACCGCCTCTATCAGCACCTCGCGCCAGTGCGATGCCATCTCATGCATCTCGGCAGGGATTTCTACCTCCTCGTACTCTTTGCCGAGGTCATCTTTGTAGACAATCGCCTTCATGTGTACGAGGTCGATAATACCGCGAAAATCGCTCTCTGCGCCGATGGGAAGCTGGATGGGCACCGCATTGGCGCCAAGGCGCTCCTTCATACGCTGAACCACGCGGTAAAAATCCGCCCCCAGGCGGTCCATCTTGTTCACGTAGGCGATACGGGGCACGTGGTAGCGGTTTGCCTGCCGCCACACCGTTTCCGACTGGGGCTGAACGCCACCCACCGCGCAGAAGATGGCCACCACACCATCCAGAACGCGCAGCGACCGCTCCACTTCCACCGTAAAATCCACGTGACCGGGGGTGTCGATGATGTTAATCCGATGCCCCTTCCAGAAGCAGGTGGTGGCTGCGGAGGTGATGGTGATACCGCGCTCCTGCTCCTGCTCCATCCAGTCCATGGTCGCAGCGCCATCATCCACCTCACCGATGCGATGGATGCGTCCTGTATAGTACAGGATGCGCTCGGTGGTGGTAGTCTTCCCCGCGTCGATGTGCGCGGCGATGCCGATATTTCGTATTTGTTCCAGCGTGTACTCACGTGCCATAACTTCGATTACTTTCCTCCTAGACCTGCACCTGCAAGCCCATTATCACCCCAGCAAACAGATGGCGCTGTTACCAACGATAGTGCGCGAACGCCTTGTTGGCTTCCGCCATA
Source organism: uncultured bacterium (assembly GCA_938027655.1). GTDB lineage: Bacteria > Armatimonadota > HRBIN16 > HRBIN16 > HRBIN16 > HRBIN16. Next base: position 2,400 of record CALJAP010000113.1, read on the forward strand.
CGGTGTGTATCTTCGCGTTTCTTTACCGCTGCGCCCTGGTTGTTGGCAGCGTCCATGATTTCTGCCGCCAGCTTTTCTATCATGGTGCGTCCGCCGCGTCTGCGTGCGGAGGTCACCAGCCAGCGGATGCCCAGAGAGACACGCCGCTCAGGACGCACTTCCATCGGCACCTGGTAGGTTGCCCCTCCCACGCGCCTCGGGCGTACCTCCAGGATAGGCATCACGTTCTTCAGCGCCTGATGGAACACTTCCAGCGGGTTGCGCTTGGTGCGCTCCCCCACTATCTCCATCGCTTTGTAGAAAATCTTCTCCGCAACGCTTTTCTTTCCGCAGACCATCAGGCGATTAATAAACCGTTGAACCAATACATCATTATACACTGGGTCTGGCGGTATCACACGGCGCGGAGCCGGTCCTTTTCTGGGCATTTGTCCTCCCCCTCCAGCCTACTTCGGTCGCTTCGTGCCGTATTTGGAACGGCTGCTCTTACGGTTTTGCGTGCCTGCCGCATCCAGGGTGCCGCGCACCACATGGTAGCGCACGCCCGGCAGGTCCTTGACACGCCCGCCACGCACCAGCACTACCGAGTGTTCTTGCAGGTTGTGCCCGATGCCCGGAATGTAGGCTGTTACCTCCACACCGTTGCTCAAACGCACGCGCGCCACCTTTCGCAACGCCGAGTTGGGCTTTTTCGGCGACACCGTGCGTACTACCAGGCACACCCCGCGCTTCTGCGGGCAGCTCCTCAGGGCAGGGCTTTTGCTTTTCTTACGTATCGGCTGACGCCCTTTGCGTACCAGCTGATTGAATGTCGGCATCTTGTGCGTTTTTCCTCCGTCACCGTCTCTGGGCGAAACACAACCCCTTCGCCACACACGAAGGCGAAGGGGCCGGTCGTCTGGCATCCCGCTATGTCACATCCCCTCGCTGAGGGGAAAGAAACCGAGCGTTTCTGGCGCCCTCTCGCCTCCTTTGCTCCGTGTTTGGTCTATATGGTTATCTCCCGCATCTTGCAGGAGCGCTTCTCTTTTTCGGTTGGGCTTACCCAACCGAAGTATTATACTGGAAAGTGTCCAGAATGTCAACCTTTTTTGCGCTCTGAGCGCACCTTTTTCCGGTGTTCACTACTCCTCGACGAAGCCGAGCGGTCCGATGTCGTCTTCTTCGTGCGGAGGCTCCTCCATGATGTCAAACGGGACATCCTCCGTTGCCTCGTCCTCCGAAGGCATGTCTCCTTCTTCGTAGATGCCCTCATCGCCCGGCAGAATCACCTCACCGGCTTCCACAACCGGTATCTCGCCGTGTTCGATAATCTCCGGCAGTGGCGGTTCAATTTCGCGGTAGAGCACCGGGTCGTACGCCTCCGCCGGTATCTCCGCCCCTTCCGCCAGAGGCTGAGGCTCCAGCTCGCGATACGCCGCGTAGCCCGTACCGGCGGGGATAAGCCGCCCGATGATGACGTTCTCCTTCAGCCCCACCAGGTCGTCCTTCTTGCCGCGTACCGCCGCCTCCGTGAGCACGTGCGTGGTGCGCTCGAACGACGCCGCCGACAGGAAGCTTTCGGTGGTCAGCGCCGCTTCGGTGATGCTCTGCAGCACCCACTCAGCGGTCGCTTCGCGCCCACCCTGCCGACGCACGCGCTCGTTCTCCGCCTCGAAGATGAATTTATCGACGACGCTACCCGGCAGGAAGCGCGTATCGCCCGGGTCCACCACGCGACGCTTCTTGAGCATCTGGCGCACGATAATCTCGATGTGCTTGTCGTGGATGTCCACACCTTGCTGTTTGTACACCTTCTGTATCTCCTGCACCAGATACTCCTGCACTGCGCGCACGCCCTTCAGCTTCAGCAGCTCGCGCGGCTGCAGTAAGCCCTCGGTGAGGGCGTCGCCCGGTTCTACCGTATCGCCTACCTTCACCTTCAACTCGCCGCGTCCGGGCACCGGATATACCTTGACCACCTGTACCTCTTCGATACCCGCCTCCAGCAGTCGTTCCAGGTGCTCGGGGGCAATCTTCTCGCCTTCGCGCAGGATAACTGCGTCCGGGTTGCCTTCGGGCAGTGACGGGTCTATCACGTCCTTTGCCACCACCTCGTCCAGCAACCCCTCACCTGTTTCGGTCACCGTGACAGGCACGTGCAATATCACCTGACGCATCAGCTGACTGCTCTCGATGGCGGCGACCGTACCCGCGTGCTCCGACATGATGGCGCGTCCCTTCAGCGCCTCGGTCGCCATGAAGAGGTCGATGACGCGCGGCAGGCTACCAGCGGGAGTGATGTAGGTGTCCATCAGCTCGCGGAACTGTTTTGCACTGATGGGCAAGCCCTCTTCAACGCTTTCGCCTTCCTGTTCCGCCTGCACCCGCTTGCGCTCCTCATAACGTCCTACGTCGCGTCGCAGCTCCTCCAGCAACTGCAGGCGGGTGTTGAACGACTGCTTGCCGCCGGTGATGTATGTCGCCGCCACACCGCCGGTGTGGAAGGTGCGCATGGTCAGCTGTGTGCCCGGCTCACCGATGGACTGGGCGGCGATGATGCCCACCGCCGTGCCAATCTCCACCAGTTTACCGGTTGCCATATCGCGCCCGTAGCATTTGGCGCACACACCGCGATGGTGTTCGCAGGTGAGCGGTGAGCGCACCAGCACGCCGCGTTCGCGCATCAAGCGGAAGTGCTCGAGCGCTTGCTGGTCGGTCGCCCGGTCGGCGATGCTGTCCAGGTCGCTCAGGATGGCATCGATACGCTGTGCTGCCTCATCGGTGATGAGCTCGCCCGTCTGCGCCAGCAGTTCGCCGGTCACCGGGTCGCGGATGTCTTCGAGGGCAGTGCGGGCGCGGATGCGCTCCGCCACCGTCTCCACCAGGCTGGACAGGTCTTCCACCGGCTTAATGGTGATGCCGTTGGTGGTTCCGCAGTCATAGGCACGCACGATCACGTCCTGCGCGGCATCCACCAGTCGGCGCGTCAGGTATCCGGCGTCCGCCGTTCGCAGCGCGGTGTCGGACATTCCCTTGCGTGCACCGTGCGTGGACACGAAGTACTCCAGCACCGACAAGCCCTCGTGGAAGTTGGACTTAATCGGCAGTTCCTCCATCAGGTTGCCGCGCGAGTCGGCGAACAGACCGCGCATCCCCGCCAGCTGCGAGAGCTGCTTGGTGGAACCGCGTGCGCCCGACGCCGTGATGATGTACAGCGGGTTGAAGCGGTCGATGGACTGAACAATCGCCTCACCGATGTCCTCGCTGGCTTTCTGCCACGCCTGGATCACGCGCTGTTTGCGCTCGCCCAGCGTGAGCTGACCACGCCGGTATTGCTGATTGAGCCTATCTACCGCGCGCATGGTGTCTGCCAAAATCCTGTCGCGGTCTTCCGGGCTTTCCATGTCGGTGATGGCGATTGTGGTGCCCGAGGTGGTCGCGTAGCGAAAGCCAAGGTCCTTCATGTCGTCCAGCAGCTTCACCGTGCGCTCCTGCCCGTGCATGCGGAAGCAGGTGAGGATCAGGCTTGCCAGCGCCTTTTTGTCCATCACCATGTTCAGGTACTCATCGGTGTAGGCGATACCTTCGGGCAGGATTTCATGGAAGATAAGCCGCCCAACGGTGGTGGTTACCACCTCGCGCTTGCCGTTGCGCTCCAACCGCACCAGTATCGGGTCATGCAGGCTGATGACCTTGTGCTCCAGCGCAAGGCGTGCCTCTTCGATATCGCGGAAGGGCAGCCAGCGCGTCTGGCCGTTTATCTGCAGTTTCTCGATACCGCGAGGTTCCTGCTCTTTCGCGATGGTCAGGTAGTACGCTCCCAGAACGATGTCCTGCGTCGGCGCAACGATGGCGCGCCCATCCGCCGGCGAGAACAGGTTCTGGGTAGAAAGCATCAGCACGCGCGCCTCCGCCTGCGCCAGCGGGCTTAACGGCACGTGCACCGCCATCTGGTCGCCGTCGAAGTCCGCGTTGTAAGCGGGACACACCAGCGGGTGAATCTGTATCGCCTTGCCGTCCACCAGCACCGGCTCGAACGCCTGAATGCCCAGACGATGCAGGGTAGGAGCCCGGTTCAGCAACACCGGATGCTCGTGGATGACTGCATCCAGCGCGTCCCACACCTCGTCTCTCATGCGCTCGATAAGCCGTTTGGCGGTCTTGATGTTCTGGGCGGCTTCACTGTCCACCAGCTGCTTCATCACGAAGGGCTTGAACAGTTCCAGCGCCATCTCTTTAGGCAGACCGCACTGGTGCAGCTTCAGGTTTGGTCCCACCACGATAACCGAGCGACCGGAATAGTCCACGCGCTTGCCAAGCAGGTTCTTGCGGAACCGCCCCTCTTTCCCCTTGAGCATATCGGAGAGCGATTTGAGAGCGCGTCCGTTTGTGCCCATCACCGGGCGCGCGCGCCTTCCGTTGTCGATGAGCGCGTCCACCGCCTCCTGAAGCAAGCGCTTCTCGTGGTTGATGATGCTCTCCGGCGCGCGGATTTCCATAATCTTCTTCAGGCGGTTGTTGCGGTTGATGATGCGCCGGTACAGGTCGTTCAGGTCGGAGGTGGCGAACCGTCCGCCGTCCAGCTGCACCATCGGACGCAGTTCCGGCGGTAGCACAGGGATACACTCCAGAATCATCCACTCAGGGCGGTTCTTGGAGCTGATGAACGCCTCCACGATTTCCAGCCGCTTGATGGCGCGGATGCGTGCCTGTCCTTGTGTGTTTTGAATCTCCTGGCGCAGTTCGCGTGCCAACGCTTCCAGGTCAATCTCCTTCAGCAGGTCGCGGATGGCTGCGCCACCCATCCCCGCCTTCACCAGCCCGGTATAGTCCTTGCCCGTCTGGCGAGAGACCTGATACAGCAGTCGCTCGATGGCACGCCACTCCTCGTCGTTAATCAGCATCCGCTTCTCGATACGCTCCAGGCAGGCGTTGCTGTTGGGGCGGGACAGCGCTTCGTTCAGCTCGGTGATACGCGCTTCCGCCTCCTCATATTCCTGCTGGATGCGCCGTTCCAGATAGGCGCGCTTTTCGGCTATAGTGGCTTCATCCCAGGGGTTGGAACTGTCGGGACCGTGCTCGCGCAGCTGCTTGTTGAACTCGCGGCGCATCCGCGCTACCTCTTCTTCCGCCTCCTTGCGGATGCGCTCCTCGACCTCGCGCAAAGCGTCGCGGATGGTGTCCAGCTCCTGGTTGATAGCCGCCCTGTCCACATGCGTCACGATATATGAGGCGAAGTAGATAACCTTCTCCAGCAGGCGTGAGGACATATCCAGAATCAACGCCAGCGGAGAGGGCATCGCCTTCAGGTACCAGAGGTGGCATACGGGCGATGCCAGCTCGATATGTCCCATGCGGCTGCGCCGCACGCGAGCGCGGGTCACCTCCACGCCACAGCGGTCGCAGATAGTGCCCTTGTACTTCATTTTGCGATAGCGACCGCAGTGACACTCCCAGTCCTTCACCGGACCGAAGATGCGCTCGCAGAACAGACCATCCCGCTCTGGCTTGAAGGTGCGGTAGTTGATGGTCTCCGGCTTTTTCACCTCGCCATGCGACCAGGCGCGGATGTCTTCTGGCGAAGCGATGCTGATACGGATTTTGCTAAATGTGCTGGAATCGATCATCGCGAGTTGCCACCTCCTGCGGATGCTTCAGGATGATGCGAACGACGCTGGCGTGTGCCATCCTCCTCGTCCTCATCCTTGAGGCTCAGTTCCTCGTTTTTGTCGTTGTATACCGTTACCTTCAGCCCGAGGCTTTGCAGCTCTTTCACCAGTATTTTGAACGACTCGGGCACGCCGGGCTCCATCATCGGCTCGCTCTTGACGATGGCTTCATATATCTTCACACGCCCGATGACGTCGTCCGACTTGATGGTGAGCATCTCCTGCAAGGTGTAGGCGGCGCCGTAAGCCTCCAGCGCCCACACCTCCATCTCACCGAACCGCTGTCCACCAAACTGCGCCTTGCCGCCCAGCGGTTGCTGAGTGACCAGCGAGTAGGGCCCGGTGGAACGGGCGTGAATCTTGTCGTCCACCAGGTGAGCCAGCTTCATCATGTAGATGTAGCCTACTGTTAGCGGGTTGTCGAAGGGTTCACCGGTCAGCCCATCGCGCACCCAACATTTGCCTGTGCGCTCGTCGATACCGCACCGCTGCCAGGTATTAGCACGGATGCGCTCGATGACATGTTCCACCATCTCCGGCGGAGCGGGTTGTAGCAGGGGAGCGGGCAGTTTGGACTCGTCCTCCACCTCCCCCTTGTTCTTCTGCAGTTCCAGCACCTCGCTCTCGTTCATAAACAGAGGTGAGACAACAGGCGGAGCGTTCACCTTGCTGGCGATTGCCTCCAGTTTGTACGCGGGCATCTGGCGCAGTTTCGCCCGAATCTCGTCCAGCATCTCCTCGGCGGTCTGCTCATCGCGGAACTGCATATTCAGCCCTAGGTCCACGTTCACGTAGTTCTGGAGCACCACCCGGCGCACGTGCTTCGCCATGCGTTCCAGCTCCCTCAGGATATCTTCTTCTCGCGTGCCCGAGAAGGCTGGCTCTTCGTAAGCGGTGCCGAAGTAGTGCCCTGCCCAGCCGAGATGCGTCTCTTTAATCTGCCCGATGTTCATGCGCGACGGCACGCCCAGCGGGTTCAACACGATGTCCACCGGGGTGCCATCGGGCAGGAAGGGCATATCCTCATCGGGCAGTATCTTGGAGATGACGCCCTTGTTTCCGTGGCGCCCCGCCATTTTGTCGCCTTCCATCACCTTGCGCTTCTGTGCCACATACACGCGAACCAGCATGTTCACGCCCGGAGGCAGGTCATCGGCAGAGATGCGCTCCAGGTCGCCCCGGCAACGTTCACACTCCGGTCTTTCCTCGGGTCGCTTACTGAAGTAGTGGATGTGTCCACACTCCTTGCACTTGTAGCGGAAGCGCGAGAAGACCTTGACATCGATAACCTTGCCCTTCTCGCCGTGCGGCAGGCGCAGGGATACGTCGCGCGTCTCTTCCGCTTTCTTGCCGAAAATGGCGATAATCAGCCGTTCTTCCGCGCTCAGCTCGCTCTGCCCCTTCGGTTGCACCTTCCCCACGAGGATGTCTTCGGGCTGTACTTGTGCGCCGATACGGATGATGCCGTGCTCGTCCAGGTCCTTCAGCGCATCCTCACCCACGTTGGGGATGTCGCGCGTAATCTCTTCGGGTCCCAGCTTCGTATCGCGCGCTTCTACCTCGTATCGCTCGATATGGATGGAGCTGTATACGTCGTCGCGCACGAGCCGTTGCGACACGAGGATGGCGTCCTCATAGTTGTAACCGCCCCACGGCACAAAGCATACCAGCACATTTTTGCCCAGTGCCAGCTCGCCGTGGTCGGAGCATGGGCCGTCCGCGATAACCTGCCCTGCACGCACCCGCTCGCCTCGATTCACGATGGGTTTGTGGGTAATGCAGGTAGACTGGTTGGACTGCATCGTGTTGACCAGCGGGTAGATGTCTAGGTCACCGTCTTCCGTGCGCACTACAATCTCTTCCGCGGTCACCTTGCTCACCACGCCGTTGCGTCGCGCCATCACCAGCGCGCCGGAGTCCATCGCAGCCCGTCGCTCCAGTCCGGTCTTCACGATAGGCGCAGACGAGCGCAGCAAAGGAACTGCTTGCTTCTGCATGTTCGCCCCCATTAAGGCGCGAGCGGCGTCGTCGCTTTCCAAGAACGGGATTAGCGCGGTGGCGATGGAAACCAGCTGCACCGGCGACACGTCCATCAGGTCCACTTCCTCGCGGCGCACAATCGGGTAGCGGTTTGCCTCGCTTGCCTGGTGACGCACCTGCACGAACTGCTCGGCGATTGTGCCATCTTCCAGCAGGCGGGTGTCGCCCGGGGCGATGCGATACTGTTCTTCTTCCTCCGCCGACAGGTAGACGATTTCGTCGGTGGCTTTGCCGTTGACCACCTTACGATAGGGCGTTTCGATGAAACCGAACTCGTTGACGCGGGCGTAAATCGCCAGCTGGCTGATCAAGCCGATGTTCGGACCTTCCGGCGTCTCGATGGGGCAGATACGCCCATAGTGGCTGTCGTGCACGTCGCGCACTTCCAGTGTAGCGGACTGCCGCGTCAAGCCACCGGGGCCGAGCGCGCTCAGGCGTCGTTTGTGGGTGAGTTCGCTGAGCGGGTTCGTCTGGTCCATGAATTGCGACAGCTGGCTGGAACCGAAGAAGGACTTGATTGCCGCGGCGACGGGTTTAATCGCAAGTATCACCTGCGGCATAATCTGGTCGGCGTCCATGCTGGTCATGCGCTCTTTGGCGACCTTCTCCATGCGCAGGAAGCCGTTGCGCAGTTGGCTCTGCAGCAGTTCACCCACCGCACGCACGCGCTTGTTCTTCAGGTGGTCGATTTCGTCCACTTCGCCCTCGCCGCGCTCCAGCTTCAGCAGGTACTCTATAATCGCGACGAAGTCTTCCTTCGTCACGGTGCGTACATCCAGCGGGAGATTCAGCCCCAGCTTCTTATTCAGTTTATACCGCCCCACACGCGCCAGGTCATAACGACGGTTATCGTAAAGTTGGGAGGCAATCAGCGCACGCGCGCCCTCTTCCGTTGCCGGGTCACCCGGGCGCATCTTGCGGTAGATGTCCATCAGCGCCTCGCGCTTGTCGTGGGTGGGGTCGTGCTCCAGCGTCGCGACAATCACCGAGGGCACGTCCAGCAGATCAATCTCCGGCAACCCCATGTTCTCGATACGGCGCGCTATCTCGTGGTCTATCCGATGGAACGCCTTGATGAGCGTTTTACGCCCGCTCATGATGTCGGTGGTCGTCCACTTGCCTTCCAGTTGCTCGCGAGTAGGCTTCTCGACACGCACGCGCGTACCGAACAGGCGCAGGATGTCTTCGGTGGTATCGGTAGGCGAGGAGACCGCCACTTCCATCTCCCGCACGCTCTCCGGCAAATCCGGGTTCTGCAAGAACTCCTCGGTGATGCGGTCACCGACGTTCAGCAATACCTCTCCCGTTTCGGGGTTTACCAGAGGCTTCGGCGAGACTTTCGGTGCTTTCCGATAGTAGCCCTGAACCTGCGTCAGCTGTTCCGGCGTGTTACGCACCTCGCCCGTCTCCGTGTCCACACCTTCCTCGACGATACCCTCATATCGGCGGTGCAGGGCGTCCTTCACCTTCATGTAGCGCGGGATGCACGCTTCGGGAAAGTTCTCCAGCGCACGCAGGAAGGTGGTTATCGGCAGAGCACGCCCCTGCCCAATGCGCATGCTGACCACATCGTTTGCACCGGTGTCAATCTCGATCCAGGGACCCTCATTGGGGATTACTTTCGCCCCGAAGATGTTTTTGTTGCTCAGGTAGGTCTCGAGCCACAGACCGGTCGGCGTGCCTTTACGGAAAATCTTATCGAAAACGTTCTCGAAGTAGACGCCGGGCGAGCGCAGAATCTGGCTGACCACCACACGCTCGCGCCCGTTAATAATGAAGGTACCCTTGTCGGTCATTAACGGCAGGTCGCCCAAATAGACTTCGGACTCCTGCATCTCGCTGGGCACGCCGCCCTCCATGCGCCCGTACCGCACGTGCACCCGAATGGGTGCTTCGAAGGTCATGTCACGGTCGCGGCACTCTTCCAGACTGTACTTTGGCTCGCCCAGTGTGAAGTCGAGCAGCTCCACAAACTGCTGACCCGTGAAATCGTATATCGGCGAGAAGTTCTGAAACAGTTCCAGTAGCCCTTCTTCCAGAAACCACTTGTATGACTCCAGCTGTACCGAAACAAGGTTGGGGAGTTCGACTGACTTAGAGGTACGCGCTGCCGAGTGTTGGATAGTCTTCATTCGGGTGCCCTCCTACGCTTACACACGAATTATTAGTATGGCACAATCCCGTGCATTTGTCAACCCTTTTGGGGCGATTTCCGCAAAAATTTTTGCGCACATCTCACACATCGGGGGCTGATACCGTCTGCAGTGGAACGATACCCCACGCTTCGAGCATGGCACAAACACGAGAAACCGGTAACCCCACCACATTGAAGTAGCATCCCTCGATACGCTCGATCAATGTAGAGCCATAACCTTGCGCCCCATATGCGCCTGCCTTATCCATCGGCTCGCCGGTAGCCAGGTAGCGACGCAGGTGCTCATCGTCTACCTTGCGGAACCACACTTGTGTACACACCACATCATGCTGTTCTCGGACAACCTTGCCGTCCACCACCTCCAGCAATGCCACGCCGGTAAACACCTGGTGTTTGCGCCCGTTCAAGCGACGTAGCATCTCCATTGCCTCTTCGGCATCGCGCGGCTTGCCCAGCATTTCTTCACCGCACACCACGATGGTATCTGCCCCAAGCACCAGGGCGTTTTGCTCGCTCCGCGCCACTGCCAGCGCTTTCTCACGAGCCAGATTGATGACAATCTCCGAGGGGGAACGTCCATCAGGAGGCGTCTCATCGATATCTGCGGGCATAACCCGAAAAGGGATGCCCAGCAATGCCATCAGATCCCGCCTGCGCGGTGAGGCGGAAGCCAGAACCAGCTTACGTTCTGGTAAGGATAGTTCGGTCATTGGTATTCTTATTGTACCCCAACTATCCGCACGATGGGAAAACAAACGGTATAACAACCGCAGCCCTGACACTTCAGCTTTTTCCAGAGTGAAATACCCTCTGGTAAAAACAACCGCGCCGAAGGCTGCAAAGCAACTATGCACATCGACCTGACAGAAGAACAGAAGAGAAGGTTGACAGAGATTGCCCGATTAGGCATCACCAGTGCTTTCTTCCCCGACCGGGACTCCCAAGATTGGGGGTTGCAGGTTGCCGCAGCTTCGCATGACTACAGAAATGGAGGGACACCCCTGCTTGGGGTGCCCCTTTCGCCATCAATAACCGTACAGTCCCCACAGCGCCCAGTCACCAACCCACGTTGGTTGCTGGGTGACCGTCCACGCCATGCCGCTGGGGAAGGTATCGCGCGGACTGGGCTGGTACTCCTGCGCCGTCGGGCACTTGGCAAGAAACTCGCGGATGTTCATCCACTTCGCGTGCCCATCAACGTAGGTAATAACCATGCCTTCGGAGTGGGGTGCATTGTTCTTGTTCAGTACACCATTCTGGTAGAACCAGTTTTGCCAGAGGTGCCGGTGTGCCATCGGGTAGATGGTCTGGTAGGGCTGCGGTCCGTACACGTAATGGCGTACTCCGGGGAAGCGGTCTTCCATGAGAATCATGGTTTCCGCTGGGCGCTGTACTCCTGCCAGCGTGCCGCCAAGGAACGAGTTGCGAATCTGCTGCGCGTTACCGGTGCGATTCCATGTATTCAGTGCGCCCGTGACGTGCAAAGCGAGGGAATATCCCCCGTCGAAAATCTCGGCGTTTTGCAACCACGCCTGCTGGTCGTAGCTGCGGCTGGGGCAGAAGAAAATCTGGATGTTCTTGACATAGGGGTAGATCCAGTACTGCCACTTGTAGTGGTTCACCCGCTGTCCATAGGTGGGTCCGCTACAACCCACCGCGTTCGGCTGATAGGGCACCACGTTGGGGGCAATGCAATCGTCGTTGCGCGGGAAGGTTTCGTCGTAGTCGTTGACATACATCGTGATGCCCAATCCAATCTGCTTGCAGTTTGACAAGCAGGTGGTCTGTCGCGCTTTGTCCCTCGCCTGAGCAAAGACGGGGAAAAGGATTGCTGCCAGTATCGCGATAATCGCGATAACCACCAGCAGCTCGATGAGTGTGAAGGCGAACCGCTTCAAACCTGACATTCCTCCTTGTCGAATAGTTTGGTTTACAACACCACGTCGCCACGCTCTTCCGTGCGTATTCTCACCGCATCTTCTACCGGAAGCACGAAAATCTTGCCGTCCCCCGGCTCACCGGTTCGGGCATATTGCA
>CALJAP010000114.1 GCA_938027655.1 uncultured bacterium
CGGCGGACACTACGAAGTGCAAACGGTGTTCGACTCCGAGGGGAATATCTACTTCCGGGGTAGTGTCGGGACGGATGCACCCAACAACAGCGTGCGCATCTACTCGTTTACCGCCGATGGCACGTTCCGCTGGAAATCCGACAACATCTTTGGCAACTGGCCTGGCGCGTCGCCCATCGTTGGGCAGAACGCAGTGTACGGACTCGGCGCAGAGTACGGAAAGACAGGTACCAATAGCCCACCGGTGGTTGCCGCAACGGGTAGCTATTGGACAGCCTCGTCGGGCAAAGCGTTCCACAGCCATATCATCTACTCTCCGGTGACAAACGAGCTGATCAAGGTCTCTTGGAACGATTACGGACAGACCATCGCTACCTTTGATCCGGCGACCGGAGCCATCAAACACCAGTCCAACTGGAGCGGTGTGTCGATGATTGACCCGCTACAATCGCTGGAATCTTCCGGCTCATGGTTGCGGAGCAACATCGGCGGGCACGGTTACTGCGATACCGCCGCGCTGTTACCGGACGGCACCTCGGTGATTAGCGCGGGGTTCGGCGGTATCGTCGCCATGTACACCCGCGACGAGTCGGGCGCATATACCGGGCGTATCTTGATGCAGGGCGCATCGCACTGGGGCGAGTTCCATAACATGGCGAGCTGCTGGTGGTGTTTCCATCGGGACCACAGTTCCAGGAGTCGCCTGAGCCCTTCTCCTGTGATGAAATCGCCCTGTGCAGATAGCAGGGCGTCATGGATAGATGTTTTACACGGTCAATCCTGACTTCGGAAAAGGAGGGTGCAAGATGAAAGTTCGGTTCGCATCTCTCGTGGCGTTGCTCCTGCTGGTTGTGAGCGCTGCCTGGGGGCAGATACCGGATAATCCCGACGGTCCCTGGGCGCAAAAGAATGCGGATATCTACCGCACCAACGTGACCGTAGCCCCCTACATCTTCCAGAGTGGTGGGGTGGTGGTACGGGAAGTGCCTTTGCCAGCTGGGGTGCAACCGCCTCGTCACGGCTTCCACAGCCAGATCATGTTCGACTCGCAGGGTAACCTCTACTGGCGTGGGAGCAACAACGAGCCCAGCCCGAACCCTAACGAGAGCGTCAGCATCTACTCGCTGGACCCGAATGGCAATCTACGCTGGAAGTCCGACAACCTGTTCGGCCACTTCCGCGCATGGGCGGCGCCGCTGGTTGGGCAACAGCGTATCTACGCGGTCGGCACCGACTTCGGCAAGGCGGGACCGGGCTCGCGTCCGGTTATTGCCGCGCTGGACAAAAACACTGGCGCGACCATCTGGGCAACACCGCTGCCGCCAGGGCCGCCAAACTGGGCGCCTGCGCTCGCTTTAGCGAACGGTACTCTTTATGCTGCGTCCGAGCCATGGCGGAAGACGGTTGGCGAGGAGGACATCACAGTCGTCACCGGCTTCGCCATCGATGCCGCTACTGGCGTCATCGGGTTCATGGCGGACTATCAGCTGCCGGATGGTGTGCCCGTAGCGGCTCCCGGCGCACCTGTGGGGATACCCAATCAGGCGTTTACCATTGTGCCGGACGCCTTCAACGGGGTGCCGGGCATCTTCTTCAACGTGTCCTCCAACGTGCGGAACGAGGAAACCATCGTCGCAATCAACCTCGACACGGGAGCGGTGCAGTGGAGGGCTGTTGGCGAGAAGATGAACCACAACCACCTTGTCTACTCGCCGGTGAACCGCGAACTGTACAAGGTGTCGTGGAGCGACTACGGCTACACCGTCACCGTGTACGACGTGGCGACAGGCGCTGTCAAGGGACGGCTGAACGCTTCGCCGGAGTCGTTCCTGGACCCGCTGGTGCCGTCTGACGGTTCCACCAATCTGCTGTGGCACAACGTGGGCGGACATGGCTGGTGCGATACCGCCTCGCTGCTGCCGGACGGAAAGTCGATCATCACCGCAGACTTCAGCGGGGTGGTGAGCGTCTACTCCAGCGACGGACAGGGCAATCTCACCCATCGCATCCTGCTATCGGGTCCCTCGCACTGGGGCGAGATGCACCACTTCGCACAGCTGGTGACGGACCCGTCGGGAATGCATCGGGGCGGCGTGTGGATCGCCATGACCCGCCACAACCCGGATGACCCCTACCGTAGTGACACGGTGCAGGTGATCGCGGTGGACGCGGCAACGGGACGGGTGCTGTGGCAGTACGACACGGGCATCTGGGGTCCGGTGTGGCACAACTTCTACACCTTCGATATCGGTGCCCGGGCGCCGGTTGCCGTCAGCCCAAGCGGAAGGCTGTACTACGTGCGCTGGAACGCGTTGTACATCATGGAGCCTGCAGAGGTACCGCAGATCGATGGCTCGGTGATACTGGACGGCTACTGGGGATCGCCCAACTACGGCAGTGGAGATGGTGAATGGACGGTGGCACCGCCGCTGACCCTGGAGTTCCGCGAGCCGGGTACCACCAACGTGCTGTTCCGCAAGAGCATCGCGCTGAACGTGAACACCCTGGCGGATGCTCGCGGTGGGATAGGCTGGTTCAAGCTGAACGGCATTCGCCCCGGCGTGTACGACATCGCGGTGAAGAGCTACGTGCAGGACCGCTTTGGCAGGCATTACGAGTTCTCGCACTGGCTGAGAGCGGTTGCACGAAGCGTATCGGTACCGCCAGCCGGCACCGGTAGCGCACCCGTCGAACTGTTCATCATCAACGCCGACGCGGACAACGACAACGAGGTGACGCTGTTCGACTTCGGCTTGCTGGTGCAGGCGTTCGGTGCCCTGCGCGGCGACGAGAACTGGAACCAGGCGGTAGACTTCGACGGCGACGAGGAGATCACGCTGTTCGATTTCGGCATCCTGGTGCGCGATTTCGGCTTGATAGGGGAGGAGTAGCCCTCACCCCCAACCCCCTCTCCCGGCGCTTCGGGAGAGGGGGCTGTTTTGCTCTGAACCTATAACCTCTGCTGCAGGGTCTGTTGTTCCAGAGCGGAAAGACGTTCTTCCAGCCGTTCTACCTTTTCACGCAGGGCAGTCAGGGAGTTATCCGAGCTGAGCACAAACTGCGTGTTTGTCTCACGGAGTTGCTGGAACTGTTGCCGCAACGTCTCTATCTCTTTCTTCAGCGCTTCAGTGCCCTGTGTTTGTGCCTGCAGCCTCATGCGTTCTATCTTCACCTTGTGCGAGTAATGGCTGACAATCCACAGCACCGGCACCACGAAGACCAGCAATCCCGCCGATCCTAATAGCACTCCGAAACCCATCGCGATCGCGTCCCATCCGCTCATGATGACGACCTCTCTTCGCGTCACACTCTGCTTTGTATCTGCAGCCTTTCGGCATCGCTGACACGCTGTTCAAGGCTGTCCAGCCGCCGCTCGATGCGCTGTAGGGCGTCCTCGAAGGTAAGCGCGTATTGGGTGCTGGTCTCCCGAACTTGCGCCAGCTCCTGGCGAATTTGCTCAAAGGCTTTGTCCGCTCTCTCCTGACGTATCCGCTCTCGTTCCAGCTGATAGCGCGTCCAGAGAGCGAATATCGGTACACCGAATATCAACACCACCGCCACCAAACCTATCAGGTCTCCCATCTTGTTATCACCTGGATAACTGCTGCGACTGTTGCTGTTCCAGCTGCGCCACCCGGTTTTCCAGGTCTTCCAGCTTGCGCTCAATGCGTTGCAGGGTCTGGTCTAGCGCGAGGTCATACTGGGTGGTGGTCTCGCGCAGGTCTTCCAGCATCTTGCGCAGTTCGGCAGCAGAGGTGGTATCTCGCGAAGCCAGGATTTTTGCCCGCTCCAGCTGGTAGCGCGTAAGAAGAGCAACGATAGGAATAGACAGCGCAATTATCGGTATAGCTAGCGCCAGTATCTCCACCATGTTTATCTCACCTTCTCCAGAGCCTCTTTGAGGCTTATGCTTCCTGTGTACAATGCCTTGCCGATGATAGCCCCTTCCACACCCGTCTCTTTCAGCGCAAGCAGGTCGTCCAGAGAAGAGACGCCGCCGGATGCGATGATTGGCACACCAGCTTCCTGCACGAGTCGGCTCAGCAGAGGCAGGTTGGGTCCCTGTAATGTGCCGTCGCGCGAGATGTCGGTGACGATAACGCGACGCGCCCCCAGCTTTGCCATGCGTTGTATCAGCTCCAGCGCGTCTACCTCGGTTTGCTCCTGCCAGCCGCGGATAGCCACTTTGTCCTCGCGTACATCCACGCCCAGCACGATGCGCTGCCCCCACTCGTGAAACACGCGCTCGGCAAACTCGGGGTCGGTAATAAGCACGCTCCCGAGCACCACGCGCATTGCGCCTGCTTCAAACGCCTTCCGCAGGTGATGTTCAGCACGGATGCCGCCGCCGAACTGGATGGGAATGCGCACGGCGTCTACCATGGCGTCCAGTATGTGCAGATGCTGCGGCTTGCCGACACGTGCGCCATCCAGATCCACCACATGCAGCCAGCGCGCGCCCTCCGACTGCCAGCGCAAAGCGGTTTGCACCGGGTCGTCGCTATACACCGTCTCGGCGTCGAATCGTCCCTGCAGCAGGCGCACGCACCGCCCGCCACGCAGGTCTATGGCTGGATAGAGTTCCATGTTTTACCTGACCCAACTCGTGTCTTCCGAGTTTCTACTTCTTCACCTCTCGGCTCCGCGCTGCTATGCTGAGCATCAGCGAAGCATCTCAGCCTGTTGTCAACACGAGACCCTTCTCTTGCGCTCGGTACGCCTACCGTCCCGTTTAACGGATAACAGCTGCTTCAGACTACTGCTCCGCGAAATTGCGCAGGATGCGCAAGCCCACCGCGCTGCTCTTTTCCGGGTGAAACTGCACTGCCCGGATGTTTTGCACCTGCACCGCACAGCAGAAGGGTATGCCGTAGTCGGAGACGGCGATGACCACCTCCTCCTCGTCGGGCACGGGAAAGTAGGAGTGCACGAAGTAAACATGCGAACCTTCCTCTATCCCCTCGAAGAGGGCGTCATGGCGCGTGAAGTGCAGGGCGTTCCAGCCGATGTGGGGCACTTTGAGCGGCTTGCCCTGCCCGTCCGTCAAACCGTCGGGGAAGCGTACCACTTTGCCTCGCAGGATGCCCAGACCGCGTTCCGGTTCCGCCGTCCAGGTCTCCTCACTAAAGTCAAAAAGCAGCTGCAGACCAAGGCATATCCCCAGAAACGGTTTGCCCCTGTCGATGAACTCGCGCATCGCCCTGTCCAGTCCGGCGCGACGCAGGTTTTGCATCGCTGCGCCAAACGCGCCTACTCCCGGCAGGATGAGCTTGTCTGCCCGGCGCACCCTCTCCGCGTCGCCGGTGATTTCGGCGTCAAAACCCAGCTTCTGCAGTGCTTTTTGCACACTGCGCAGATTGCCCATGCCGTAGTCCACAATGGCAATCACGGTCACAATACTCCCTTCGTGCTGGGCACGCCCGCCTCGCGTGAGCGATAGCGCACCGCATCTGCCAGCGCACGTCCCAGCGCCTTGAAGGTAGCTTCCGCGATGTGATGGGCGTTTTCCCCCGCCAGCTGGCGCACATGCAGGTTCATCGGAACGTTGAACGCGAGGGCACGCAGGAACTCCTGCACCAGCTCCGCAGGCATCTGCCCCAGCATCACCGGAGGCAGTTGCAGGTCGCAGTGCAGATACGCCCGCCCGGAGAGGTCTACTGCCACCATCACTAGTGCATCATCCATCGGCACGATAGCATGTCCATAGCGTTCGATACCACGCTTATCGCCCAGTGCGCGTTGCAGGGCAGCGCCCAGGCAAATGCCCACATCCTCTACGGTGTGATGGGCGTCTACCTGCAGGTCGCCTCGCGCCTGTACCACCGCGTCGAACAGGGCATGGCGAATCAGGTGGCTAATCATGTGGTCGAAGAAGCCGATGCCGGTCTCCACTTCTGCCTTGCCTGTGCCGTCCAGATGCAAGCTGACGTGCACGCCCGTTTCGGCGGTTTCGCGGTCCACCTGAGCGATGCGTTCCTCGATATTCATCCTGTGACCTCTCCTTGTGTTAATCGTGTAGCCTCCATTTTGCAGCCAGAAGATGCGCGTCGAGACCTTCCACCTCTGCCAGAGTCTCGATGGCTCCAGCAACTTGCTGCAGGGCTTGCCGGGTAAAACTGACCACGCTGGTCTTCTTCACAAAGTCGTCCACATTCAGCGGTGAGGCGTAGCGGGCGGTGCCGCTGGTAGGCAGGGTGTGACTGGGCCCCGCCACATAATCGCCCAGTGACTGAGGAGAATAATCGCCCATCAACACCGCGCCGGCGCATCGAATGCGAGACAGATACCGCCACGGCTCGGCGACCATCAGCGCAAGGTGTTCGGGAGCACACAGATTGGCAAGGTCTACCGCTTCGTCCATGTCGCGCGTGATGAGGATACCGCCGTTTTGTGCCAGCGTCTGCTGGAGAATATCCCGACGCGGCAGTCCAGCAACCGCCCTTTCCATCTCCTGCAATACCGCCTGCGCGAGGGCAGGGGAGGGAGTGATCAAGAAAGCAGCGGTGTGCACATCGTGCTCCGCCTGGGTAAGCATGTCTATCGCCACGTAGCGCGGGTTGGCGGTATCGTCTGCCAGGATGCACACCTCGCTGGGACCCGCCAGCATATCGATGCCCACCACCCCGTACACCAGCTTTTTGGCAACGGTGACGTAGATGTTGCCCGGTCCGACGATTTTGTCTACGGCGGGGATGGACTGCGTGCCGTAAGCCATTGCCGCTATCGCCTGCGCGCCGCCCACTTTGAAAATGCGGTTCATGCCCGCCTCCTGCGCCGCCAGCAGCACCAGCGGATGCACCGTACCGTCTTTGCGTGGTGGCGTGCAGAGAATGGTCTCCTCTACGCCAGCCACTTGTGCGGGAATGGCGCACATCAGCACCGAGCTGGGATACACCGCCAGTCCGCCGGGCACGTACACCCCCACCCGTCGGAGGGGAGCTATCATCTGCCCGACCAGCCCGCCGTGTTCGTCTACCTCGAACCACGAGGCACGCTTCTGGTGTTCATGGAATCGGCGGATTCGCCCGGCAGCGAGGCGCAACGCTTCCGCTACGGGGGCAGGCACTTCTTCCTGTGCGCTCTGCAGTTCTTCTGTGGATACCTCCAAACCTGTCAGCTGCACGCCATCGAAGCGAGCTGTGTATTCGCGCAGAGCGTCGTCGCCGCGCGCCTCCACATCCTTCAAGATGGCGCGTACGCGCGATTCTACCTCGGCATCGTCCAGAGCCAGCGAGCGACGCAGCAACGTTTTCACTTCTTCGCGAGAGGCTGTATGTGTTGATAGCACACGCATGCACGTACTCCGGTGTCATGTTTGAGCGAAAAAGGCAGGGGGCGAACCTCGCCCCCGCCTCTGTCCACAAAGTATTGTACGCTTTTCGCGGACGAAACGTCAACTACGGCACGGCAACCGGTACGCCGCGCTCCTGCGACAAGTACGCCGCTTCGCACATCGCTACCGCTTGCCGTCCGTCCCAGCCGGTGAAGATGGGTGGCTTATCGTGTAACACCCAGTCCACAAACGAACGCAGTTCGCGCACGTAGGGGTCGCCGTATTGCTGCTGAGCCTCTTCTACGCTCACCACGGTTGGCTCTTCACCCAGTCGTGCCCAGCGCAGGTTGCCGCCGAAGCCTCCGTGCGCTATCGCGCCCCCTTCGCAGATGATATGCACGCGATACTCGCCTACCGCCGCCGACAGACTGGCTTCGAGGTCGCCGATGCCGCCGTTTTCGAAGTCGATGACGAGGTATGCCACATCCTCGTACTCCATCTTGCCGAGCAGGTTGAACATGCGGGCGTACACCTGCCTCGGTTCGCCCATTACTGTGCGCATGTAGTCCAGCTCGTGCACATTGGTCTCCAGCAGCATTCCGCCCGCCAGCTCGCGTTTCACGCGCCAGCCGGAGTGGAACACGGTGGCATACCCCGCCCGGGTGACGGCGATGGCTTTCGGCTTGCCGATTTCGCCCGACGCAATGATGTCCAGCGACTTCTGGAACAGCGGGAACAGGCGCAGCACCTGCCCAACCATCAGCTTGACCCCAGCCTCTTCGGCAGCGCGATTCATGCGGTCGCACCGCTCCACCGAAATCTCCATCGGCTTTTCGAGAAAGATATGCTTGCCTGCCTGTGCGGCTGCCAGAGTGGGTTCCAGATGCAGTCCACATGGCGTGCCGATGACAACCGCATCCAGTTCTTCCTTTTGCAGCATCTGTTCGTAGTCAGTGTAGAAAGAGGCGTTCAGCTCGTCGGCGGCGGACTTGCGTTCGGGGTTGGTATCCGATGCGGAAACTACCACCGCATCGTCGAACTGCTGTAATCGCTGTGCCAGCGCTGCCGCCATCCCTCCAATGCCAATCACGCCAAAGCGTAGTTTTTCCATCCTGCTTCGCGTGTGCTCAGAGCACACAACCTCCTTTCCAAGGTGGGTTGATATGGGATTCGGTATGCGGAGCAGATGTTCCTACAGGGTTCGGGAGCAGGAAGCAATTCATGGCACGACCGTTTTCGCGAGGAGGGGCATCACCAAGCCCCCAGACTGGCTGGGGGCTTGGAAGTGGTGTGACACTGTTACAGGGCAAAGAGGTTGCAAGGCGTCGCGCAGGAATTACTGTGCCCGTTGCGGAAGATGCGATACAGTGGATGTGCGCCAAGATTTCAAGTGAGCAAACATACGCGGCTAAAACCGTTCGCCTTCGAACGGAACCCTGCCTTCGCAGGCTGGCTTCGTCTGAGAAGGTGCGGCTTCAGCCGCAGGCTGGTTTCGCGATGCGCGACTTGCGAGAGATATGTTGAATCTTCCATGCGCACCCACAGAGCACTATCGAGACGCTATTTTTACGAGGTAGGGATGCCTCTTGCCATTATTCATGACTATCTGAACCAGCTGGGCGGGGCGGAGAAAGTGCTCAGCAGCTTGCTGCGCTTAGCCCCCAACGCGACGGTGTATACTTCTGTCGCGCGATCCGCAGTACGGGGTAGCTGCGTGCCAGATGGTGCCACTGTGTTGACCAGTTTCCTGCAACGGTTGCCCTTTGCGGTGGAGCGCACGCGCCTGTACCTGCCCCTGCTCCCGCTGGCGTTTGAGTGGATGAACCTGCGCGGGCACGAGCTGGTGCTCAGCATCTCCAGCGCGTTCGCGAAAGGGATACGTCCGCCCGAGGGGATACCGCATCTGTGCTATTGCCAGACGCCAATGCGCTTCGCATGGAACCTGGATGGCTACATGCGCTACGAGCGCGTCTCGCCGGTGACCAGGGCAGCGGTGCGGTTGCTGATGGCGCGATTTCGCGAGTGGGATGTGAACACCTCTAGGCGGGTCACCGAGTTCATCGCCATCTCGCGTACGGTGCAAGAGCGCATCTGGCGGTTCTACGGACGCGAGTCGCGCATTGTGTATCCTCCTGTGGATACGGAGACGTATCGCCCCGTGCTCCCTCAAGAGAAGGGAGAGTACTATCTGGTGCTGAGCCGTCTGTTGCCGTATAAGCGCATCGACGTGGCGATAGAGGCGTGTAATCGCCTGCGTTTGCCCTTAATAGTGGCGGGAGAAGGAAGGGATGAGTCTCGCCTGCGCCAGATAGCGGGGGCGACAGTGCGGTTCACGGGTAGAGTATCGGACGAGGAGGCGCGGCAGCTGCTAGCTCATGCACGTGCGCTGATTCTGGTGGCAGAGGAGGACTTCGGTTTGACCCCTGTGGAGGCGATGGCATCGGGCACACCGGTCATTGCCTACCGGGCAGGTGGGGCAACGGAGTCGGTAGTGGAAGGCGAGACGGGCATATTCTTCGACCAGCAGGAGCCGGAGCCGCTGATGGAAGCCCTTCGGCGGTTCAATCCTTCCAATTATGACCCTCAGCGGTGCGTCGAGCGGGCGAGGTGGTTCGACTCCAGCCGTTTCTTCAGTGCATGGCAGCAGATATTGGGGGAGTATGGGTACCACGCTCACGCGGAGGCGGCCTAGCGTGGCAAAAACCGGCTGCCCGGTTCGGTAATCGGTTCACCGCGCTGGCACAGGGGGCATTCCTCTGGTTGCCATGCTTGCACCTTCAGCCGAAGCAGGGTTTCGGTGCGCACACCGAGGTCTACCTGTCCTCCCGTTCTGTCCACCAGAATACCCACGCCCACCAGCTGCACGCGGTACGGCTCCAGCATCTCCAGCACCTCGCGTACCGAGCCGCCAGTGGTTAGGATGTCGTCTACCACCAGCACACGCTCGCCTTCGCGCAGGGTGAAGCCACGTCGCAGCACACGCTTATCGCCCTCACGCTCGGCATAGAGGGCACGTGTGCCCAGCTGGCGGGCGACCTCATAGGCAATGATGACGCCACCGGTGGTAGGCCCCACCACTACGTCGATGCGCTCGTCACGGAAGCGCTTTGCCAGCTCGCCGCACAACTGCTGCACGTAGTGGGGATGTTGCAGCACCTGAAACTTTTCGAAATAGGTATCGCTGTGCTTGCCGGAGCTGAGCCGAAAATGCCCATGTAGCACCGCGCCACAGTCGCGGAAAATACCTACCACTTGTTCAGGAGAGAGGTACATCTTTTCCCTCAAGTCTTCACAGGGAGGCGCGCCCCGTCGCGACCACAGGGGGACAGTTCAGACGGAGCCTCGCCCTTCAGCCCAAGTTGCCTTTGTCTTGCAGCGATAGCTAAAGCCTTTCCCACTCAAACGAAGCCAGCCTGCGCCGGCTGCACCCTGTTGCCTTCAGGAGATTTATTTCCCCTGAGGTTCGGCAGTTTCCTCTTCTATCTTGCGATGTACAGTCTGGCAGAATCGCTGCAACCGTTGTCTATCGAACTCATCGGTGGCTAAGGATAGCGCTCTGGTGAGGTAAGCATACGCTTCGCGGTAATCCTTGCGGGCGCGGAGGATTGCCATGCCCATCTCCTCATACAGCTCGTACGATTTCGGGTTGTTGCGGATACCCTCCTCCAGTATTCGGCGAGCATGTTCATAACGGTGTAGTCGCCCTGAGAGCATGAAACCCATTACCTGATACGCCTGCACGAAGTGGGGGTCCAGCCACGTTATGGTGCGTAGAAGCGGAAGCAAGTCGGTATCCTGTGCCCAGTCGCTATGGTGCTCGATGTATTCGTGGTGATACTGGTCTGCTTTTATCCACAACAGGTTAGCAAACACGATTCGGAACTGTCCCGCCATTGCCATGACGGTACGCAGGGCAGCGTTCTCGGTAGAGGCGTTCTCCGTCGCGGGGGCATGCGCCGACAGCAACCCCTCGGACAACACGCACCCGACAGCCAGAACAGCAATCCATGCAGAGAGGCGATTCATGTGCTCGTCCTCCGACGTACCAGCAGATAGCTCCCTGCGACTGCTCCTAGCACAGCCATCCCCCCCAGCTGAGTCAGCAGGTCATGACGCATCTCCGCGTTTTCCCAGTGGTGCGGGTCGTGGTGATGAGCGTGGTCGTCGTGCCCGTTGGTAAGGGCAGCGGGCAATAATGTCATCAATGCGATGAGAACGACAGTCAGCCTCATCCTACACCTCACGACGTCCGAAGTTCCATACTGATAGCGCGATGCACGTCGCCAAGTAGCAGATTCCGTAAATCGCTACCAGAACCAGATAGCCCGCCGGAACCGACAGGTCGTGTACAAGCGCATCCTTGAAGCGAAACGCCTCCATGTTGGGTAGCGCGGCGCTGACCGCCGTAATCGCCCATTTGGCGAAGCCGGTGTTGCGCTCTGCCAGATGATGCAGGTAGCCCATCTTGAGGCTTCCCAGGAGGTAGAGGAAGAGGGCGAGGGTGGCAGTCATAGCAGGGGTGAAGAAGGTGGACAACAGCATCGCCAGCGCGCCCACCAGCGCCACTTCGAGATAGGTAAAGGCGATGGCTACGACCGCTAAACCGGATATGTAGTGCAGATGCGTCCATAGCAGGACAACCAGCGTGATTGCCATCAGGGTCATACCGGCATACACAGCCGCCAGCGCACCGAAATAGCGAGCAACAAGGTATAAGCCACGTGGAATGGGGCGTGCCAGCACCGGATAGACGATGCGCTGTTCCACATCATGGAACAGTGCGCCGCTGAGCAGAAAAACAATGCTGAGCGAGCCAGCCAGCAGAATCATCACCATGCCGGTATCCTTCACGATTTTGACCTGCACGCCGAGGTCAAAGAAAGAAACCGTTCCCGCGATAGCCATCACTACCAGCGACAGCAGCACCATCACGTGCAATATCTGTCGCCGGACCGCCTCCAGAAAGCTCAACTTCATGAGGGCGAAAAGCGATCGTCGCATGGTTCTCCTCCTATGCTGCCTTCTCAACAGGGGTGGAGATGGGCGCGCTCTGGACGATGCGCAGGAACGCCTCTTCCAGCGTCTCCCGTTGCTGCACGAGGCGAACCAATCGGGCGTTTGCCAGCCTCAGAAGGTTGACCACCTCATACACCTGCGCAGCATCGACCACTGCCACAACCTGAGCACCGTCTCGACGGGTGTTTGAACAGAGGCTACGGAGAGCGCGTTCGCTATCCGGGGTAACGCTCTCCGCAACAAGCACGTATCGGTCGGTTTGCTGGGTAAGCTCTTCCGGCGTTCCGAAAGCGAGCAGTTGTCCCTGATGGATAATCGCCACCCGATCGCAAATCAGCTCTACCTCGCCAAGGTGGTGCGAGCTGAGGAAGATGGTTTTGCCTTGCTCTTTCAACACCTGCAGCACATTGCGCATCTCCACGCGCGAGACAGGATCCAGCCCCGAAGCGGGTTCATCCAGAATAAGCAGTTGCGGGTCACCGACCAGAGCCTGTGCAAGAGCCACCCGTTGTGTCATCCCTTTGGACAGCTTGCCGATTGGTCGGTGCGCGAAGGTATCGGCGCGAGCCAGCTCCAGAGCGATTTCTACCCGGTGCTTCGCCTCACGTGCCGACACGCCTGCCAGTGCGGCATGGGCGGATAGCAGTTCGCGCGGGGTGAGATAGCGCGCAAAATAGGGCTGTTCGGGCATGTAGCCGACTTTCTGGCGAGCACGCGGCTCGTGGCAGGGAATGCCGTACAGCCACGCTTGTCCGCGCGTGGGCGCGATAAAGTGCAGCAACATCTTGATTGTGGTGGTTTTTCCGGCGCCGTTTGCCCCTAAGAAGCCCACCGTTTCACCGTCGGCTATGTGCAGATTGAGATCACGTACAGCAGTATGGCTCTGCTTGCGCGAAACGTAAACTTTGGTCAACTGCTCGGTACGGATAGCGTATAGCGTATGCATATCTGCTTGCTCCCGCTCATAGACCATTCCCTTCTCTTTATCGGTAGCACGAGCACTCTTGTGAAGGGAAGAATATGGCACTTTTTCGGGTGAGGTGCGCCTGACGCATAACCGATGATATGACCAAGAGGTTTGGACGACTATTTTCTGCCGGAGAAGGTATAGCCTATGGAAGCTTCGCGAAAACATCTGAACGGAAATGAGCGTGTGTATCGTCTCCTTGAACTGCTGCCAGCCGCTCTGCGGAGCATCTATGGTGCATCGCAAGTGTACCAGGTTGCCGAGCGCACTTGCGCCGCTGTTGGCGAAGGATTAGGGGCGCAGACGGCGTTTCTGCTATGGTACTCCGACAGCGAGCGCGCCTTTGTCGGGATGCCCTCGGGCTACGGCATCGACGACACGACGCTATCGCACATTCGCCTGCCTGCAGGCATGTGTGCCGCCAGTGACTATGCTTTTGTGCACAACAAACCCTACATCAGTGACCAGACGGATGAAGAAGAGTTGCTCACGAGCGCGCTGCGACGCAACCTGCGCCTGACACGTCTGCTAACGCTTCCCATTCGAGATGAGACTCACGCACGCGGCGTGCTTCATGTGGTGAACAAGCAGGGCAAGCCATATGACGAAGCGGATGTGGCGTTCGCCCTGAGCATTGCACAAGCCTGTGGGTCTGCGCTCTCCCTGCTGCACTATCGCCACTACATGGAGCGAATGGCAATTACGGATGGGTTAACAGGACTGTTCAACCGTTACCATATGGAGGCGTTGCTGGAAGAGCATGCCCATCTTGCCAGGCAGAACAAGCAAGCGCTGAGCGTGGCGGTGGTATATCTGGACCACTTGAAGTATATCAACGACACCTACGGTTATCGCGCGGGCGACCGTGCGCTTCTCTCGGTGGCACGAGCGCTACAGAAGAGTGTTGGACATCAGGCGATTCTGGCGCGGTACGCTGGTGATGAGTTCGTCGCGGTGTTGTCGGGAGCCAGCTTGCGCGAGGCGCAGGCACAGATGCAGGCAGTGCGTGACCTGATCGCGCAGGAGTGTTGGGAGCCGGTGGGCAGCTTGAGCGTGAGTATCGGTGTGGTCAGCTACCCGGAAAGCGCTGTGCCGGTTGAGCAGTTGCTCTCCGCTGCAGAGGATGCGGCGCTGGCGGCAAAGCGTCATGGTCGCAATCAGGTGGTACTGGTCACGCCACGCAGCGCGGCGTAGATGTTTGCAACCAGCTGGATAGCGACCCTGCGGGTGAGCCAAAACGCCACCGGACGGCTTTCGGTACGGGTTTGCAGCTAAAGCCGCGCCCTGTCAAACAAAACCCTACCTTCGCAGGGTTGGTGTAGCCAGCGCAGGCTGGCTTCGTTTGGGAGGGAACGGCTTTAGCCGTCAGGACACCATATCCCGTTCGGCTCGGCAAGAGCCTCACCCTCCAAAGAAGGGGGAAGCGTCAACCGTTCAGCATCTCCCGCACCGTCGCTACCGCTGCTTCCAGTTCCACCGTGCGCTGCTGCTTCGTGACCATATCGCGCAGGGTAACCACGCCCTGCGCCAGTTCGTCCTCGCCCAGCATCAGCGTGAGGCGGCATCCCAGACGGTCGGCGAGCTTCATCTGCCCCTTCAGGCTGCGTCGCTGGTAGTCGGTTTCGGCGGAAATGCCGGCGTGGCGCAGTTGCTGTAACAGCTGCAATGCGGGCAGAATCGCTTCCTCGCCCAGCGCGGCAACAAACACGTCCACCGTTTCGCGCCTCGCCTCCGCCAACCCCAGCTCTTTCAGCACGATAATCGCCCGTTCGATGCCCAGCGCGAAGCCGATACCGGGAGTAGGCGGACCGCCCACCTCCTCTACCAGCCCATCGTAGCGACCGCCGCCACCCAGCGCGTTTTGTGCGCCCAGCGCGTCACTCACGATTTCAAAGGCGGTCTTCGTGTAATAGTCAAAGCCGCGCACCAGGTGCTTGTCCACCACGTAGGGAATGCCCAGCGCATCCAGATAAGAGCGCAATGCGTCGAAGTGTGCCCTGCATTCCCCGCACAGGCTGTCGATAATGTCGGGCGCGTCGTGCAACAGCGCACGGCACTTCTCACGTTTGCAGTCCAGCATCCGCAGGGGGTTCATTTCATAGCGCATTTGGCATGCCTCGCACAGTTCGTGTACAAACGGGCGGGCGAACTCGCGCAGCCGCTCGCGGTACACCGGACGACATACCGGACACCCCACCGAGTTCAGTACCAGCGACAGGCGTGAGATGCCGAGTTCGCGGTAGAAGTGCATTGCCAGCGCGATCACCTCCGCATCGAGGGCAGGATGCTGCGAGCCGATAGCTTCCACGCCCAGCTGGTGCGCCTGACGATATCGCCCTGCCTGCGGACGCTCGTAACGGAAGATAGGGGTAATGTAGTAGAGCTTGCTGACGCCGCCCTGTGCAGCCAGGTTGTTCTCCACATACGCCCGCACGACAGGAGCGGTGCCTTCCGGCTTGAGCGTGACGCTACGTCCACCCCTGTCGGTAAAGGTGTACATCTCCTTACTTACTACGTCGGTGTGCTCGCCCATGCTTCGGGTGAACAGGTCGGTGTCCTCAAAGGTGGGGGTGCGGATTTCGTGGTATCCGTAGCGTTTGCACAGCGAGCGGAAGGTTTCCTCCACACAGTTCCAGAGTGGGGCTTCATCGGGCAGGATGTCGTTGGTGCCGCGCGGGCGCTGATACCGCATTGTTCTCCTCCGCAACAAAACAGCGACACCGCGATAGCGGGTGTCGCTGTAGGATAACATGGTAGCGGCGGGCGGACTCGAACCGCCGACTCCACGGGTATGAGCCGTGTGCTCTGACCGACTGAGCTACGCCGCCGTATCGCACCTCTTATTTTACACGCATTTTCGGCGGCTGTCAAGCCTTGTCCGTGCTCGCGCATGTGGTTGACAATCGGGGGGTGTACCGATTATACTGTTAGCGCGATTGAGAGATGATGCAAACACGAGTGCCATTGCGCCATCCGTTGACCAGCCTCGCCGAGCAAGCCACCCAGCTGGTGCTGTTTGTGGGCGACATCGGCATTCTGCTGGCGCAGGCGATGGGGTTTGTATTTCGCGGGCGGTGGGAAGCGCGAGAGACGGTAGTGCAGATGGCTCTCATCGGGGCGCAAGCAGTGCCGATGGTGGTAATTACCAGTGGGTTTACCGGCGCGGTGCTTGCCCTGTATTCGGCGAAGCTGATGCTGCAGTTCGGTGTGGGGTCGCTGGCGGGTGGAGCGGTCGCGCTGGCGATGGCGCGCGAGCTGGGTCCGGTGGTAACCGGCGTGGTGGTAGCGGCACGTTCTGCCTCGGCGATTGCTGCCGAAATCGGCAGTATGAAGGTCACCGAGCAAGTGGATGCGCTACGCGCTCTGGCTGTGCCGCCTGTGCAGTATCTGGTAGTGCCCCGTCTCATCGCCTGCTTGACGATGCTGCCTGCGCTGGGCATGCTGGCGTTCGTCGTCGGCACATTCGGTGGCTATGCGGTCGCCGTGCCGATAGGCGTGTCGCCCACATCCTATTTGCTGGGTATTCGGGAGCTGGTGGAGACATACGATGTGTTCGCCGGGTTGCTAAAGACGGTCGTTTTCGGAGCGATTATTGCGCTGGTTGGTTGTCGGGCGGGATTGAGGACGGAAGGAGGTGCGGCGGGAGTGGGGCAGGCGACCACAAACAGTGTGGTGGTAGCGGTACTGCTTATCTACGTGGCGAACTTCTTCCTGGCGTATCTGCTGTTTGGCGGACGATGAGCGGACAACCAGTTGCCCAAACTGCTGTGCGCGTCAGCGATGTCTGGTACGGTGTGGACTCGCGGTGGGTGCTGCAAGGCGTCTCTCTGGAGGTGCGCACCGGTGAAGTATTCGCCATTATGGGTCCATCTGGCTGCGGCAAGACCACGTTGTTGAAACTGGTTGGCGGTTTGCTCAAACCGCAGCGAGGAGAGATATGGATTGGCGATACCGAAATTGCCCGCCTGCCGGAGGCGAAACTAACGCCCGTCCGCAAGCGGGTCGGGCTGGTGTTCCAGTATGCCGCGCTCTTTGACTCGTTAACGGTTTACGATAACGTGGCTTTTGGGGTGCGCCGTCACATCACCCGGCGCGAACAAGAGGTGGCGGAAATCGTGCGCGAGAAGCTGGCAATGGTGGGTATGGCGGGCACGGAACATCTGTATCCGTCGCAGCTGTCGGGGGGGATGCAGAAGCGGGTGGGATTGGCGCGCGCGCTGGCAATGAGCCCGAACATCGTGCTGTACGACGAGCCGACCGCTGGCCTGGACCCGATTGTGGCGGAGACCATCGATACACTCATCAGGGATACAACGCGCCGGCTGCAGGTGACCGCGCTGGTGGTGTCGCATGACCTGACCAGCGTGTTCCACATCGCCGACCGGATAGCGATGCTACATGAGGGACGGATTATCACGTGCGGCTCGCCGGAGGAAGTGCGGGCGGATGCCAACCCTGTTGTGCGTCGATTCCTGCAGGCAGGCGGTATTCTATCGAACGGTGAAACCACGATGTCAGGAGCCTGAGCCATGATAACCTCGCGCAAGGCGGTCTTTCTGGTAGGGTTGACCCTCATTCTGGCGGTAGCGTGGATGGTGGCAACGGTTATCTATTTGCGCGGCACGCTGGCAGCGCGGCGTGTGTACAGCGTGGAGGCGGTGTTCCCCGATGCTCTGGGCATCCGCGAGCAGGCAAGAGTGTACCTGGCGGGTGTAGAGGTCGGTGAGGTGCAAAAGGTGTGGCTCACGCCCGACCTGCGCGCGCGGGTGCGCATGGCTTTGCGCAAGGAGGTCGTGATTCCAGAGGATACGGTGGCGGTGGTAATGTCGCCGGGTATTGCGGGTGTGGACAAACTAATTGCGCTGGTGCCGGGCAAGTCGCCCCGTGAGGCGAAAGAGGGAGCGGAGCTGCGGGGAATGAAGGAACCGGGAATCAGCGACATCGCCCCGGTAGCGCAGCAAACACTGCAAGAGGTGCAAAAGCTGGTGCGCTCTGCCAACGCATGGCTCACCGATGCCGAAATACGAGCCAGCGTTAAACAGACTCTGCGGAACGTAGAGGAAGCCTCGGCGCGTCTGACCGCATTGACCGAGCAGACCCGAAAACTGCTGGCAAGCACGGGACGCTCGCTGGACGCAGTGGTACAGGACACGCGACGCTCCACCCGGTTGCTACCGCAGGTGGTAGAAGACCTACAGGCGTTGCTGGAGCAGTCGCGTGAACTGGTGCGTACCGCACAACACGCTACCGAGAGCTTTGACCGTTTTGTCAGCGACGAGCAGCTTCAGCAGGACCTGCGCGACCTTGCGAGGGAGATGAACACGCTCGGCGCGAAGCTCAACCGCATCGCGGAGGACATCGGCAAGTACACCGGCGACGAGGAGCTGCGGGAGAACGTGCGCGCTACAGTCGCTGAAGCTCGTGCAACCCTCACCGAGGCACGCCAGGCGACGGAGAATATCAATCGTTTCGTGGAGCGGTTGATCCAGCCCGGCAGGCTATCTATCAGACCGATGGACGTTTCGCTGGACGTATACGGGCTGCTGCGTGACAGCACCTTTCGCACCGACCTGACGCTCTCTTTCCCATATCGTGACAACCGATTTTTCCATTTCGGCGTGTACGATGTGGCGGAGAGCAACAAGTTCATCTTGCAGTATGGTTCCCAGCTGACACCAGCATTGAACCTGCGCTACGGCTTGTATGCGTCCAAGCCGGGTGTGGGGGTGGACTGGAAGGTTAAGCCTAAACTGCAGCTGCGTGCAGATGTCTTCGATCCGAACGACCTGCAAATCAACACGCGGGCGAAGATACAGTTGGACGCGGACTGGAGCCTGTGGGTCGGGGTGGACAGTCTGTTTCGTAACAACCAGCCTGTGCTGGGTTTGCAGGTAACCCGGTAACCAGACGAGAGGAGGCAAAACGGTTATGGCGATGAAGGTGATACTGACAAGGGACGTGCCCGCGCTGGGCAAGCACGGGGAGGTAGTGAACGTTTCCGAAGGCTATGCGCGGAACTATCTGTTCCCGCGCGGACTGGCGATTGCAGCAGATAAGGGCGCGATGAAGAATGTGGAGCTGCGCCAGCGTCAGGAAGCGATGCGCGTCGAGAAGGCGGCTCAGGAGGCAAAACAGGTTGCCGACGCGCTGAGGGGCAAAACGGTGACGGTAAAAGCGCATGTTGGCAAGGGAACCACCAAGCTGTTCGGTGCGGTGACCGCTCAGCATATTGCAGATGCCATCGCGCAGCAGTATCATGTTAAGGTGGATAAACGCAAAATCGGCTTGCTGGAGCCGATTAAATCGCTGGGCGATTACGAGGTAAGCTTGCACCTCCATCACGACGTCAACTTAACTTTGAGGGTGGAGGTGGTACCTCAGGAGGCTTCGACGTGAAGCGTGGTGTAACGCGATGAGAAGGAATGCGGGTCGGCAGGGTGGGCAAGAGGTGCGTATGAGCGAGTTGCTGCGCGCCCTGCCGCACAATCTGGATGCGGAGATTGCCACACTGGGCTCGATGATGATAGACGGCGCAGCCATCGAGCGCGTCAGCGAATTCCTCACTCCTGACGACTTCTACCGCGAGGCGCATAAGGTCATCTTCGATGTGCTGGTTACGCTGTCCAGCCGCAGCGAGCCGGCGGACCTGGTCACGGTAAGTGAGGAACTGCAGCGACGCGGCAAGCTGGAGGAGGTCGGCGGCATCGCCTACCTGACCACCCTGATCGACAGCGTGCCCAGTGCAGCCAACGTGGACTACTACGCCCAGATTGTGGAGGAGTATGCCATCCGCCGCAGGCTCATCGAAGCGGCGCAGGAGATTATCCATCTGGCGGCGGTGAGCGAGGAGGAAGAAGAGCCTCTCACCATCGGCGAGATAGCCGACCGGGCGGAGAGCGCAGTCTATCGGGTAGCGCAACGACGCATCGGCAGAGGATTTGAGAGCATTCGCCCCTTGCTGGGCGAGGCGTTCGACCGTTTCGAAGCCTTCTACCACGAGCGCAAGCTGGTCACAGGACTGAGCACCGGCTTTCGCGAACTGGACTACATCACTGCCGGGTTGCAGAAATCGGACCTGGTGATTATCGCTGCACGCCCCAGCATGGGCAAAACCAGCCTGTGTCTGAATATCGGCGAGCATGTTGCCTTGCATGAAGGAAAAACGGTAGCCATCTTCAGCCTGGAGATGTCTAAAGAGCAGCTCGTGCAGCGCATGATTTGCTCGCAGGCGGAGGTCAACGCGCACCGCTTACGCCTGGGAATGCTGCCCGAGACGGCGTGGCAGAAGATTTCCAAAGCGATACAGGACTTGTGGAACGCGAAGATATTCATCGACGACACACCAGACATTTCCGCGCTGGAGATGCGGGCGAAGTGCAGGCGTCTGCGTGCCGAGCATGGACTGGACCTGGTGATTGTGGACTACCTCCAGTTAATGCGTAGTCACCGACGGTCTGAAAACCGTACGCAGGAGATTTCGGACATTGCTCGCGCGCTGAAGGGATTGGCACGCGAACTCGAGGTGCCCATTATTGCCCTGTCGCAACTATCCCGTGCCGTAGAGCATCGGGAGAACAAACGTCCTATGCTTTCCGATTTGCGCGAAAGCGGCTCTATTGAGGCAGAGGCCGACGTGGTGGCGTTCATCTACCGTCCCGAGTATTACGCGATGAAGGAGGCGGTGTCTTCCGACGAGGTAGAATCGGGCATGCCGCCGCGCGAGGA
This sequence comes from uncultured bacterium, assembly GCA_938027655.1. Taxonomy (GTDB): domain Bacteria; phylum Armatimonadota; class HRBIN16; order HRBIN16; family HRBIN16; genus HRBIN16. The sequence continues at coordinate 20,982 of CALJAP010000114.1, forward strand.
GGGGCGGGTAGAGGAAGCCGAGATTATCATCGCCAAACAGCGAAACGGTCCTACGGGCACGGTGCGCGTGGGTTTCAAACCCGATTACGCGCGGTTTGTCCCGCTGGAGCGTCATCGGGAGGGGGAAGATTGAGAGTACTGGTGATAGGCGGGGGTGGGCGCGAGCACGCGCTGGTATGGAAAATCGCGCAGAGCCCCAAAGTGAGCAAAATCTACGCGGCGCCTGGCAACGCGGGCATCGCCGAACTGGCGGAATGTGTTGCGCTCAAAGCCACCGATATCGAGAGCCTGGCGAACTTCGCCGAGCGCAATCGTATTGACCTCACGGTTGTTGGACCCGAGTCGCCTTTGATTGCCGGTGTCGTGGACGTGTTCGAGAGGCGCGGGTTGGCAATATTCGGACCGAGCAAGGAACCCGCAAGGTTGGAAGGCAGTAAAGTGTACGCGAAAGAAGTCATGCGCCGTTATCGTATCCCCACCGCCGACTTCTCCGCCTTTAGCGACCCGCAGACGGCGGCGGAGTATGTGCATCGGCGTTTCCGTGAAGGGGCAAGGGGGCTGGTTATCAAGGCGGATGGCGAAGCGGCTGGCAAAGGCGTTTTTGTGGTACACCATGTGGACGAAGCGCTGGAAGTGATACGCTCGCTCATGGAGGAGCGGGTGCTGGGAGAGGCGGGGGCGCGGATTGTGATCGAGGAGGTTCTCATCGGGGAGGAAGCGTCGTTGATGGCGTTCACCGATGGGGTCACCGCCCTGCCGATGCCCCCGGTTCAGGACTACAAGCGCGCCCTTGACAACGACCGGGGAGCGAATACCGGTGGGATGGGCAGTATCTGCCCGTTGCGCCTTGTCACACCGGACCTGCAACAGCAGGCAATGGAGCAGATTATCCACCCCGCTATTCGCGCTACACGCGACGCAGGCATCCCCTTCCGGGGCGTGTTGTACGCAGGCACGATGGTAACCGAAGCGGGCGTTAAGACGCTGGAGTTCAATGTGCGATTCGGCGACCCCGAGACGCAGGCAGTATTACCCCTGCTGGAGAATGATATTGTGGAGGTGATGCAGGCGGCGGTAGAGTGCCGCCTCGACGAGGTCACTTTGCAATGGAAACCACGCTATGCGGTGTGCGTAGTTATCGCCTCGGGCGGTTATCCGGGCAAGTATGAAACCGGTTTGCCCATTGAGGGACTGGAGGAGGCAGCGCAGGTACCCGAGTGCGTGGTTTTCCATGCGGGCACGCGCAAAGAAGGCGACAGAATAGTCACCGCGGGAGGGCGCGTGTTGGGTGTTACCGCACTGGGCGATACACTCGCCCAGGCACGCGGGCGAGCTTACGATGCCGTGCGGTGCATTCGGTTCGACTATATGCACTACCGGACGGACATCGGTATCAAGTGGGTGTAGAAGCAGATTACACCGGACTGAACAGAAAGGAGGGGTTTCGATGCTTACTCTGCGTTATGCGGTGGCAGGAGGTCTGCTGTTGCTCTTGTCGCTGGCGTGTTTGCAGGCGCATTCGCAGCCGCCGACGGTATTTCGTACGCGCGTTATCTATCGCCACACGAACTCGGTGCAGTCGGTGCACATCAATAACAACGGCTGGATTGTGTGGTCGGAAGGCGATTTCACCCGCAGCGATGTGTGGCTGTATGACGGCTCGCAGGTGCGCCGGCTCAGCGCCGGGGAGCAGTGGCGTCTGAACACCTACCCGCGTCTGAACAACCTGAACCGGATTGTGTGGCGGTATGATGACGGCTCGTTGTCCGATGTGGTGCTGTGGGATAGCGGTGTACTCACAAACATCACCCGCAGCGACGGCTCCGTGGGCTTCGGTGCGCCCGACATCAACGATTCCGACTGGGTGGTTACCACGGGAACGAACGCTACGACAGGCTACCAGGACATCTATCTCTGGAAGCCCGGCTACTCGGAACCAGAGAACCTGACCTATTGGGCGGACTTTGACAGCCAGAACCCGCGTATCAACAATCTGGGAGAGGTGGTATGGAACGCGGTGGATACCAGTGCCAATCCGCAGATTTACCTGGCGCATGCTGACGATATGATGAACTATCGCGACCTGACGGGCAATACCGTTGGTGACGATTACTCCTCACCCGACCTCAACGACAATGGACAGGTGGTGTGGATGCACCATAACGGCAGCAACTGGAACATCGAGATGTGGTCGCCATCGACAGGAGTGGTCGCGCTGACGGATAACACCGGCAATGCTGCCAGCACGTTCCCCGCTGTCAACAGTCTGGGCTGGGTTGCGTATGAGCAGTCTATCCTGTTCCGCAAGTATGATGTGCACCTGTTCGCGAATGGGCAGGTCATACCACTCACTGACAACACCGACCCCACGCGCAGCTTCCGTATCGCACTGAACGACCGGGGCGAGCTGGTGTGGGTCACCCGTGAGGACATCGGCGGCGTGCGATACTGGAGCGTGATTCTTGCCCAGCCGGTGCCGGAGCCTGCTACAGGCGCAGTGCTTCTGAGCGGTCTGGGACTGCTGGCGTTGCTGAGGCGCAAACGCGGCTAGGATGTGGACAGTTCTAACCTGAGGGGCGAGACTCCTGCTGAGCCGTCCCACGCTGCCCGGCGTTCGGTGAATAGTTGGGGAAGTGTGGCTCGCTGAGAGTCGCGCCCCTCGGATTGGCAATGGGTGGTATAATTGGTACGTATAGTGCATCCGTGAATAAGCGCGAAGCGGGTAAAGGTGGTGTCAGGCATGAGCAGTTCGCTTAGCGAGGAGCAAATCGTCCAGGTGGTAAGACAGCTGCCTCTGCAACGCAAACGTGAGATCGCTGCGATCATCGAGCAGGAATTGGCTGAGGAGCGACGCCGGAGGCAAGCAGTGCTTGGCGCCGCCTTGCTCCGCATCGCCCAGCAAACCGGCAAGGACTGGTAATGCCTAAGATGCCAAAGGAGAGCCGGTGCTATGCTTGAACAGACTGCTCGCACGAGATACTCTATCAGTCAGCATGACCGCCTTGTGCTGAGGGAGCTGGCGAAGCGCGCAGCGGAGCTTGCTGCGCGCCCCGTAGAGGCGGAGAAGCGCGAACTGTGGTACCGCCACAACGCGCTGGAGTCTACTCGTCCCCTTGTCTTTTGTGACCCCGAAAACGGCTGGAACGAAATCCTCACCCCCGATATGTTGCAATGCGAGGGGGGACTGGCGCGTGGTTGGGAATGGCATCTGCGCCGTGAGCTCTTCTGGGGCGAGCAGATGCGGGACGACCGGGTGATTCAGCCGTACTTCGACGTGGGGCATGTATACACCGAAACCGACTGGGGACTGCGCGAAACCCGAATCGGCGGGCAAGGCGGCGGCTCATGGCGGTGGGAAGCCCCCCTCAAGAGCTATGACGACATGGACAAGCTGCACTTCCCGCAGATTACGGTGGACGACGAGGCGACAGATGAGGTATTCCAGCTGGCTCAGGAAACGTTGGGGGACATCCTGCAGGTTCGGTTGAAAACCAGCTGGTGGTGGTCGCTCGGCATGACGCAGACGCTGGTGTACCTGCGCGGACTGGAGCAAATCATGTACGACATGGTGGACTGCCCGGATGACGTGCACCGGTTGATGGCGTTCCTGCGGGATGGTCACGCGGCGCGGCTGGACTTTCTGGAAAAGAACGGCTTGCTCTTCCTGAACAACGATGGCTCCTACGTCGGCTCAGGCGGCTTCGGATGGACGCATGAGTTGCCTCAACCCGACTTCAACGGGCATGTGCGCCCTGCCGACATGTGGGGCTTTGCCGAGAGCCAGGAGACGGTAGGAATCTCGCCGGAGATGTTCGAGGAGTTCATTTTCCCGTACCAGCTGTCGTTGCTGGAGCGATTCGGGCTGAACTGCTATGGTTGCTGTGAACCTCTGGACTCACGCTGGCATGTGGTGGAGAAGTTTCCCCGCTTGCGTCGGGTATCGATGTCCCCCTGGGCGAATGTGGAGGTGATGGCGGAGCGACTGGGCAACCGTTACATCTTCTCGTGGAAACCGCATCCGGGCGTGCTCGCTGCCGATACGTTCGATGAAGATTTCGTCCGGCAAACCCTGCGCCGAGGGTTGCAGGCACTCAAGAAGAGTGATTGTCGGGTGGAGATTATCATGAAAGACTGCCACACCATCCGAAACGACCCACAGAGGGTGATTCGATGGGTGCAGATTGCCAAAGAAGAGGCGGAGGCGTGGTAGAAGATGATGATGTTACGCATAGTGTTGGTTGCGTTGCTGTGCCTTCTTCCCGCCTTCGCTACCCCAAGCGGGGAGCCGCAGCTGCGCGCTATCTGGGTGGACGGCTTTAACGAGGGAATCAAGACGCCGGAGCAGGTAGACACGCTGCTGGCGCGAGTACGGCAGGCAGGGCTGAACGCGGTGGTGGTGCAGGTGCGCAAGAGCGCGGACGCCTACTACAACTCCCACTACGAGCCGCGTGCCTCCGACATCGCCGAGGGGTTTGACCCGCTGGCTTATCTGGTGCAGAAGGCGCACGGAGAGAAGCCGTATATTCAGGTGCATACCTGGCTAAACACCTGTGCGGTGGGTAGGAACCGACACCCGCGCTCCCTGCAGAGCCGTTTCCCCGAATACCTGACGCTCAGCGATATGGGCGAGGACTACGACGGCGAAGCGACCAAGATAGACCCCGGTCATCCGGGCGCGGCGGACTGGACGTTCCGAACCTATCTGGACGTGATACGGCACTACGAGGTGGACGGCATTCACTTCGATTTCGTGCGCTTCGGCGGCGAGCGATGGGGCTATAATCCCGTCAGCGTGCAGCGTTACAACGAGCGGCGGGGCAGACCCGGCGGCTTCCCTTTCTTCAAGAGCGAGCGGTTCAAGCAGTGGCGACGCGACCAGGTCACTGCGCTGGTGCGCAAGACCTACCTGTACGCCGCCACCGTGGACCCCAAAGTGCTGGTCTCCGCCGCAACCATCACGTGGGGCAACGGACCGGAGAAAGACGAGGCATGGACACGCTCCGCCGCCTATTCGCGCGTGTATCAGGACTGGCGCGGCTGGATGGAGGAGGGCATTCTGGACTGGAACATCCCGATGTGCTACTACAACGAGCAGAAGTACGCCCGCTGGCTGGACAACTGGATGCGTTTTGTAAAAGACCACCAGTATCAACATTACGCTGCCATCGGACTGGGCAACTACTTGAACCCGATTGAGGACACCCTGAAGCAGATAGAGCGCGTCTGGCAGCCGACCGAACGGGGCAACAAGGTGCGAGGCATCTGCTTCTATTCCTACGCGACCACCAATACCGATGCTGCAGGCAAGGAGCAGAAACACAACCCTGCCTTTTACGAGACGCTGGGCAAGGTGTTCGGGCAATGGGTGCCCGTACCGCTGGCATTGTGGAAGGAGAAGCCTATTAACGGGCACATCAAAGGCACTATCCTCCACGCGGATACCCTGAACCCTGCCGACCACACGCTAGTCACTCTGAAAGGCGCAGGGCAGGAGCGCGAGCAATACGTGGATGGCACGGGGTTCTTTGGATTCGCGCATCTGCCGCCCGGCGAGTATACGCTAACGGTAACGCCTCGCACCGGCTCGCCGCTGA
>CALJAP010000115.1 GCA_938027655.1 uncultured bacterium
AGGCGCGCACCGAATCCCGCCTGCTAGGATAAGTTACTCGTCGCCGATAGCGCCGAAGTTTGCCACCAGGATGCCGAAATCGAACAGGGTCACTTCCTCATCTCCGTCGAGGTCGGCATCGGGGTTCCAGTTCTCATCACCGGGCATACTGCCGAAGGCGGCTACCAGCGCACCGAAGTCGAACAGGGTCACCTCGTTGTCGCCGTCGATGTCGCCGTTGATCAATGACACATCCACACCGGTGACATCCGCGCCGGAGACCACCACACCCTGTACCACGACGCGCAACCAGTGGCTGGCTTTGAAGGCGACGTCATACGTGCCATCCGCCACCTCGGCGATGGTGTAGGAGCCGTCAGCGTTCAGGTTGATCTGCTCCGAGCGCACCACGTTGCCGTCCTGCCGCAGCTCCACGTCGATCGGCACCTGCGTGATGTCACCACCGAAGTCCTCCAGCGTGACTGTGCCTTTGATATTCACGGTAGCTGGCAAGAGATTGTGTAACGCTGCCACGTACACGATGTCCGCGTCGAACCGAGTGCTGGGATAGGGCTGGTTGGGCGTTGCGGATTGAGGCCCTTGCAAAGGCACATAGCCGGCTCCGCCGCCAAGGATCACGTTGCCCTGCCCACTTGAATGATCCACGCGGTCGGCGTCGATAAGGTTGGCAATCATGATGGCGTCGATCGATTCTCCTTCCTGCAGACCGAAGTCGCTGAGGTTGTACGCCGTGGCGAAGACGTTGTAGCCGGTGGTGAAGGAATTAGCGAACTCGTAACGCCACTGGCTGAACTCGGTAGATCCCTTCTTGCGTACCGCCACCATGAACCCTTCTGGCCCGCCCAGCGTACCGACCTCGTATACCACGAAGTCTTCGCCAGACAGGTTGGGCAGTCGTTTGCCTTCCCAGTCAACCAGAATGATTTTGCGATCGACGGAGGTGCCCAGCTCCACGAAACGCGCTCGTCCTGTGGGGCTACCGTTCATAATCCACCCGATACTCTTGGTGCGGTCGAAACTGGGCTGGTCATACAGAAAGTCGGAGTCAAAGAAGCCGAAGCCGCTCACGTTATTGGGGAGCACCGGTAGCGCGCGTGTGGGGCTGTTCGCAAGGTCCCAAGAGTAGCCACCTACTGTGAAGACCTGTGCTGTTGCCGGTTGCGGAGTAGCGAGCAAAAGAGCTACCCCACACACCAGAGCGATGTGGAGACAGACGCTGGCGAAACGCATTTTGAGTACACCCTCCTTCCCAAGTAATGACGCGCATGTCCTGCCAGAAGCCATATAATACCGCACTACGGTAAAAATGGCTCTTTCGCCTGCTCTTTGCAAAACCTTTCCACTTTATTTAATATGCATAAACCGTACCAAAACCCTGCGTTTTACGGAAATCTATATGAAAATCGGTAAAAGTACTTTCTTTCGCAGGTAGAATACTCCCATTTGCTATCCATTCATTCCGAGCGAAGCGAAGCACCCAGAGAACGCAACCTGAAGGTTGCGGCTACAGAAGAACAAACCGCTACCCGCTCGGAAGCACCAGTTCCCTGACCGCATCCAGCAAGCGATGTGCCACCTCACGTTTAGTCATAAGGGGCAGGGATTCCTGCCTGCCATCCGCCCACAGGAAGGTGACGCGATTGGTATCGCTACGGAAGCCGGAGCCTTCCTGCGACACATCGTTTGCCACGATCATATCCAGGTTTTTCTCGCGCAGTTTCGCCTGCGCGTTGTGCAGCAGTTCCTGCGTCTCCGCGGCGAAGCCTACCAGAACATGCTTGCCCTTGCGTTCGCCCAGCGTGTGCAGGATGTCGGGATTGGGCACAAGGCGTATCGTCCATTCCTCCTCGCCCTTCTTGCGCTTGCCCTGCCACACTTCGGCGGGACGGTAGTCGCTGACGGCGGCGGTAGCAATGACGACATCCACCTCATCATACACCTGCAAGCAAGCGTTCAGCATCTCTTGTGCGGTACGCACCCTGATGACCCTCACACCGGCAGGGGGCTCCAGCAGAGTGGGACCGGTCACCAGCGTGACCCGTGCTCCTTGCCGAGCCGCCTCCTCCGCAATCGCATAGCCCATCTTGCCCGAAGAGGGGTTGGAGATGTGGCGCACCGCGTCAATCGGCTCCTCGGTCGGACCGGCTGTGACCAGAAGACGTACGCCGCGCAGGGGCGGATTCAGCACCGCTTCCACCGTTGCGAGGATGGTAGACGTATCCGCCAGCTTGCCTGCCCCCACGTCTCCACAGGCGAGCATTCCCTCTGCAGGATAAACGAAGGTTGCGCCACGCCCTTCCAGCACCTTTACATTGTGCTGTGTCGCGGGGTGCTGCCACATGGCGGTGTTCATCGCGGGGGCGATCACCATTTTCGCCTGCGTTGCTAGCGCGAGGGTGGTCAGTAAGTCGTCGGCGATACCTACAGCCAGCTTCGCCAGAACGTTTGCGGTGGCAGGAGCTATCAGTAACACGTCCGCCCGCTTCGCCAGGTGGATGTGCGCAATCTGTCGCTCTTCCGGCTCGTCAAAGAGGTCGGTCAGCACCGGGCGGCGGGTGATGGCGCGGAAGGTCACCTCGGTAATGAAGCGGCGGGCGTGTTCGGTCAACACCACGTCCACCTCTGCTCCCGCCTGCGTGAGCTTGGAGGCGATATCTGCCGCTTTGTACGCGGCGATACTGCCCGTGACGCCCAGCAGGATATGTTTGCCCTCAAGCACCGACATATTTCACCTCTTCGCAATGCGCGCACGCTCGGCGAGGATGATGGCTCGCAGCAGGTCTACCGCCTGCTCCAGGTCGTCGTTGGTCACCAGATAGTCATAATACCGCATCGCCTGCATCTCCCGTTCGGCAATGCGCAGGCGGTGTTCTATTTGCTCCGGTGCATCCGTGCCACGCGCCATTAGCCGCTGGCGCAACGCCTCCATGCTGGGCGGCTGCACAAAGATAAGCACCGCATCGGGCACGCGCTGGCGTACCTGCAAACCGCCCTGCACCTCAATCTTCAAAATAACGTCCAGTCCCTTCGCCAGCCACTCCTCCGCCAGATGGCGCGGTGTCCCGTAGTACGCCTGGTTGTAACGGGCGTACTCCAGAAACCTGTCCTCTGCAATCCAGCGTTCAAACTCCTCTTGGGAGAGGAAAAGATAGTCCACGCCGTGCCGTTCGCCTTCGCGCGGGGGGCGCGTGGTGGCGGTCAGGCATTTGACAACGCCCGGTACCCGCTGGAGCAGAAGCTGCAGCAGAGTGTCTTTCCCGACGCCGCTGGGACCGGAGAGCACAATGAGCTTAGCCATGTTCGCCGGAGCCCCGTTCATGCTCATAGATAGCGATAAGGTACGGTTTGATAACGGGCAGCTCCTCCTGAACTACTTTCCACACAATTTCATTATCCACGCTCCAGTAGCCGTGCGCCAACTTGTCACGCATCCGCGCCATACTACTCCACGGCACATCAGGATAACGCTGGCGGATTTGTTCCGGTAGCTGCTTTGTTGCCTCACCAATGATTTCCAACTTGCGCACCACCGCACTCTGGGTCTTATCATCTTGCAAAAACTGTTCGAGCCTCATTTGTCCCACAAAAGACTCTATACTGGCGATGGCGTCGAGAATATCCTTGAGAAGAAGGGTGTAGTCTCGCCTCATACTTCTACAGCCTCTTGCAAAATCTGTTCGCGCAGCTCCTCACGGATAGCTCGCTTTCGCACCAGCTCTACACGCACACCAAGCAGATTTGAGAGGTAATCCTCGAGCTCGATGAAGCGCAGTAACCCGGGGGCATTGTAGAACTCCACCAGCACGTCCAGGTCGCTCTCCTCTGTCTGTTCCCCGCGTGCGTAGGAGCCAAAGATGCCGATCTCTTTCACGCCATACCTTTCAGCCAGCTCTGGTTTATGCTGGGCTATGATATCCTTCAACTCACGAAGTGACCTCATCGCCGGTCCTCCTGATAACGCCGTTACGCTTTCAGTATAGCACAACTCCACGCCCGGCGCACGGGCAAAGTCATCTCGCCGGGTAGAAGCAGGGAACTTCCTTTCCGTCAAGAAAAGCTCAAGCGGGAGGTGTTTGTCATGCCCCGTTTTTAGGTAAACTACACCACATGGGAACGCAAGTACGGGCTGGTAGGAGCGTTTGGCGAGCTGCTGTGGGGCAGGTAACGCCCTTTCATCGGTGGAGGCAAGACATGGACGCGCAGAAAACAAACACGCTGAAAGCACAATTTCGCAACCCACCTAATTGCTACCGCACTCTGCAGATTATCCACAACTTCGACAGTTTTGGCACGGATGAAGCCACCCTTCGCCAGCGCATGGAATGGTTGAAGGCGACGGGCATCGGCGGACTGGTGTGCAACGTAAGTTTCAAGGACTACATGCGCAGTGAGGAACAATGGCGCATCTTCCTGACAGGGCTGAAAGTAGCTGAGCACCTGGGATTGCATCTGTGGCTGTACGATGAAGAGGGCTATCCCAGCGGCGCGGCAGGGGGATTGGTACTGGAGCGCAATCCCGACCTGGAGGCAGTGGGGCTGGTGCGCAAGGTGGATGCGGATGGAAAGCCACACTACGAGGTGCAGCGCATGTACGAGGGTACGCACTGCACCGAGAACGTGTATAAAAAGCGACGCTACGTGAACCTGCTCAGCCCCCAGGCGACGCGCCTCTTTATTGAGATAACCCATGAGGCATACGCCCGCCGCGTGCCCAACCTGGGCAAGCGAGTGCACGCTATCTTCACCGATGAACCCTCGCTGATGACCACTTATATCCGCCCACCCGCGCATGCCTTGCCCGCTTTGCCCTGGGTGGAGGATATGCCTGCGCAGTTCAAGCGACGCAAAGGCTACGACCTGATACCTCATCTGGAGAGCCTGTACACCGACACGGGCAACTACTGGGGCATACGATGTGATTTCTACGAGGTAGTGGCGCAGCTGGTAGCGGAGAGGTACCTCGGGCAGATCCAGCAGTGGTGTCGCAAGCACGGTATCGCGTCCAGCGGGCATCTTCTGGCGGAGGAGAAGCTGCTGTGGCATGTGATGTACTACGGCGACCTCTTCACCTGCCTGAGGCGAATGGATATTCCGGGCATCGATATCCTCTCTTCCGACCCACTCGCGCTGGCGGCGGGCAACGGTTTTCTGGTTCCTAAACTTATCTCCTCAGCAGCGCACATCATGGGACGCACCGAAACCATGAGCGAAACGTCCGACTTCGCCGAACAGATGAGCGGTAAGCGCGCTACGCTCGCTCAGATGAAAGCCACTGCCAGCCTGCAATATCTGCTGGGCATTAACACCATCACCTCCTATTATCCCGACCTATACGGCGCTACACACCCCAATAACACCGAGCAACGCCGCATAGACTACGCCGAATACAACGCGCATGTAGGACGGTTGAGCTGGTTGGTGAGCAACCGCGCTATGCCGCCAGCCGAAACGAAAGCGACGAGCAGGTACGTCAGCTGGTGCAACTGCTGAGCCGTCGCGCCCAAACGGTTCCCGCTCCCGACAACAGGGTGGTAACAACCCTTCAGCAGGTGGGGTGTGGGGTGCAGATAGAACCCGCTTCTCCCGAAATCTGGGTAGCCCGCTATCGTCGCGACGGAGATTACCTGTATTGCCTGCTCAACCTCTCCCCTCAAGACAGGCGATGCACCCTGAATCTGCCCGATACGGTACGCCGCGCTAGTCTGTGGCTGCCGGAAACGGGCGATGTGCGGGTTACCGATGCCGGGCGTGTTGGGATACAGCTGCCCGCGCTGGGATGCGCGCTGGTCTGGGGCGAAGTGTGAAAGGGAGCCTGTTTAGACAGGGGGCTTCTTGCACCCTGTATCCCCTGCAAAGCAGGATGACTGCTTTCGAAAGCGAACGTTGCTTGTGAGGTGAATAAGGGATGAGGAGTGTGGTACGAAGAAGATTACCCACGGTGTGTATCGTTGGACTGCTCTTTCTGCACAATGCTACCCTTGCCGCACCGCTTCGGGTGCTGTCTATCGTTGCTGGCAACGGACATGAGGTGGCAACGCCCTCCGCGACGCTCTCTTGGCTGCTAAAACGTCACGAGGAGATACGGTTCACCCTCAGCAGGGATGTGAACGCGCTGTCTCCGCGAGGTCTACAGAACGTCGACGCAGTGGTGCTGTTTGCGCCGGGTGCAGAATGGAACGAGGAACAAAAGCAGGCACTCGAGCGGTTTATCCAGCGTGGCGGCGGGGTGGTTTTTCTCCACACCAGCCCCGCGTCCCCTGTCGCCGAGGGGGCGGTGGGTAACGTAGTGGTTCAAATAGAGCAACCACGCCATCCGATAATGCAAGGAGTATCTCCCTTCCAGATAACCGATGCGCCTATCCAGAGCGAAGACGGTCAGCCTGCCGGAGCGCAGGTGGTCGCCCGCCAGCGCAACGGTCAATCGCTGGCATGGGCAGGACAGGCAGGCAAAGGAAGAGTGTTTATCACCGCTCTGGGGCACGCGCCTTCCGCGTGGAACCACCCCTATTTCCAGCAGATGGTGCTGAATGCGGTGTACTGGTGTGCCGGACGCAAACCGCCTCAACCACGTGTGCCACAGCCACCGAGAGGCTTCGTGTCGCTATTCAACGGGGTGAATCTGGAGGGCTGGGGAGAGGTCGGTGCTCCCTGCTGGTCGGTGCAGGATGGGGTCATTGTATGCAGTGGTCTCGGCGAGAGCAGCGGATGGCTGCGTTCCAATCGGATGTACCGCAATTTTATCCTGCGACTGGAGTATCGCATCTCGCCCGGAGGCAACAGCGGTATCTTCCTGCGTGCGCCGCATTACGGCAGGAGCTCGCGTCTGGGGATGGAGCTGCAGATTCAGGACGATGGCGCCAGCCCGCCCAGCAATACCTGCACCTCGGCGGTATACAGCGTGGTGACGCCCCGCCTGAACCCCGCCAAGCCCGCCGGCGAATGGAATCAGGTGGAGATTACACTGAAGGACAGGCATCTGCGGGTAGTGTGGAACGGCCGTCTGGTGCACGATATTGACCTGGATGACCCTGCGCTCAGCGCGAATCTGCCTCGCACCCACCTGCTCTATCGCCGCCCGAACTGGGGCTACATCGGTTTACAGAACCATCGCAGTCTGGTGGAGTTTCGCAACATCTTCATCCAGGAACTTCAGTAGGCGCGCTGAATCAGCTCGTTCCAGAGGGCGCGTTTGATGGCGTTAGATGCTTGCTCCGCCAGCTCCTGCATGCTCTTGCCGTGCAGGGCGGCGTCTTCAGGCTCAACGGTTAGTATCGGGTTGTTGCGAGCCACGACGGTGCGCTTGTCGCTGGATAGCCGGATGTCAAACATCTGGATGCCGTCGTTCAACAGGCTATCCAGCCGCTCGCCGATTTGCCGGGCGCGCTCGGCGGAACTTCTGCCGTTACTATCCGCAGGGGTAAACACCGGCACGCTGTCCAGATACACCTCCGTCAAGCTGCCGCTCTGTCCGCTCTTCTCACGCAGTTCGACGGGCAGAATCCGCGCCACCGCCCGACGGTTCACCGGGATGTCCAGCTGCTTGAACAGGTTCAGCATTGCCTGCGCACGCTCGCGCGAGGGGGGGTGCGTGCGGAAGATACCCAGCTGTCTTTCAGGGCGGCGTGCCTCGTCCCGCGCCAAACGCTCCATGAAGGTTAACATGCCTACCGGATTGTACTTCGTACGCGTCAGGTAGTAGATAGCCGCGTGGTCGGCATCCATCTCCGCTTCCTGCGTGAAGCCGTTGAGTTTGGCTATCTGATACAGCTGCACGCCCATCATCACGTTGCTCAAATCACGTGGGGGAGCACCCGACAGCACAAGCACTAGCAACGCAGGCAAGGTAACCCGGCGGTTAATCTTTTCGTTCTCCTGCCCCAGACGTAGCAGGTGGTGATGGGATGCGTGCGCGATTTCGTGCGCTAATACCGCTGCCAGCTCGTGGTCGGATTGCACATAGTCCAGCAACCCCTTGTTCACATAGATAAAGCCGCCCGGCAGTGAGAAAGCGTTCACGTCCTTATCATCCACTACTTTGAACGTGTAGGTGAACTGAGAACGCTTGTTGATGCCCCAGGTGATGGGAATCTCCAGCGAGTTGGCGACCGCGGCGATCTCCTGCCCGATGCGATTGACACGCTCCACCAGTGCGGGGTCGGTGACCAGACGCAGGGTGCGCTCGATCTCTTGCGCCGCCTCCCTGCCCATACGCACCTCGGGGTCTTCCTCCGCCTTGGATTGCGCGAGAACGCCAGCTGCCAGCCCGCTCAGCATCAGGCTGACCACGAGCACCGCAACGCAATGAATTCGCCGGAACAGCTTCGTATCCATCATATGATAACCTCGTTCTGCACTCCATTTATATCATACGGATAGACCTTTGCTTACTATTCCCACCTACTCAGACGGCTGAGGGCAACATACGGTTTCGTTACAAGATAGCATAGCCGTGCCCCGCAACTGGTAGAGCGTCAAGTTATGATTCTTGGCTTCTTAGCCAGCTAGAGGGCGAGGCTCCGTCCGAGCCGTCTGTTTTGGTCGCGACAGAGCGCAACCGTCCACAACAAGCGCGTGGAGCCGCGATGGGACAACGGTCTTCAGGTCACCCAAAGGTTCGCTCTCCATGGTGGCGATAGGTTGGCAGTATTTCGCTGGCATAGAAGCCAGTAGCGTTTACGGTACCGAAGCACAAACCTGAATAAGCTCGTGCTCGCCCCCTCACCAACCCACGTTGAGAGGCGAGCGCGCAATACACCAACCCCCATCAATACGCCAACCCTCTATCGTACGAGCGCAACAGCCCAATCACCTTGCCAATCACGCGCGTCTCTTCCGGGCGCACTTCAATGGGCTCGTAGGCAGGATTCGCCGGAAGCAGGCGTACCTTGCCGTTGTCGTATTGAATGCGCTTGATAGTGGCTTCATCTCCAATAAGCACTGCCACCAGTTCGCCGTTTTCGGCGGTGCTCTGCGGTTTGATAATCACCAGGTCGCGAGGCAGGATATGCTCGCCCACCATCGAGTCGCCCCGTACCCTTAGCAGGAACGCGCCTTCGATGTTATGCACCATCTCGCGCGGCACCGGCACCAGCGCCTCGATGTTCTGCGATGCCAGCACCGGCGTACCTGCGGCGATTGTACCTATCAGCGGTAGCATCGCCACGTCGGGCGAGCTCTCCATATGCTGCACAAACTCGGGGTGCACCACGCGGATGCTGCGGCTTTTGTGCTCGCGCTCGATGTAGCCTTTGCGCTGCAGGGCATCCAGATGCACCGTTACCCCGCGCAGGCTGGAGATGCCGAACTGGTTGCCAATCTCGCGAATGGTGGGCGGATAGCCGTTCTCCCTGGTGTAGTGCAGAATGAAGCGGAGAATCATCTCCTGTTTATGGGTCAGTCCTCGTGTCATTGTCCTCCCTCCCCCGAAATACTATACGAAGTATATACTACAATTGGTCTACTTGTCAAGGGTTTCAGATGGTTACTCCACCATCACGTACGGATTTTCCAGAATGCGCTTCAGCTCGCGCAAGAACTCGGCGGCAACAGCGCCGTCCAGAGCACGGTGGTCCGCCGAGATAGTCACCTTCATGCGTGGACGCACCGCTACCGTATCGTCGTCCAGTGCGACAGGTTGCTTCTGCACCGCACCCACTGCTAGTATCGCCACGGCGGGGGGATTAATGATGGCGATGAAATCGTCTACCCCATACATGCCGAGGTTAGAGATACTGAAGGTCGCACCAGTGTATTCATCGGGCATCAGGCGACTCGCGCGCGCCTTTTCCACCAGCTGGCGCGTCTCGATAGCGATCTGGCGCAGCGTCTTGTGCTCGCAGTGGCGCAGCACCGGCACAATCAACCCGTCGGGCAGGGCCACCGCGATGCCGATGTGTATTTCACTGCTTGGGTAGACCTGTTCGTTCTGGTACAGCGCGTTCACCTGCGGATAGCGCGCCAGAGCCAACGCACACGCCTTCGTAACCAAATCGTTGACCGAAAGCTTCGGCGCGTCTTCGGGTAGCGCCGCGTTCAACCGCTCGCGCAGTGCCATCGCCTCAGCCATGTCGATGTCCATCGTGACGTAGAAATGGGGAACCGTTTGCTTGGTGAGCGTCGTACGCTCGGCAATCAAACGGCGCATCCGGCTAAGCGGTTGTCCACCAGCAGGCATTTGCACCGTCGGCGCAGGAGGTACCGGCTCCACTACGGGCGGACGAGACACGGTTTGCCGCGCGGCGATGAACTGCTGTACGTCGCGCTCCACGATACGCCCGCCGGGTCCGGTGCCTCTCACCATCGCCAGGTCTATGCCAGCCTCCTGCGCAATGCGTCGTGCCAGCGGAGAGGCTTTGACGCGCTCCTGCACGGGCGGCTCTTCCCGAAGCGTTTCGCCCACTGGCGCAACAGGCTGCACGTCCGGCACGGCAGGTTGCTCGGCAGTATCGGGCGATTCTGCAGGTCTGGCCGCTTGAGGCTGTTCGCCCTCGCCCAGAATCTCTGCAATCACCGCGCCAACCGGCACGGTGTCGCCTTCCTTTGCCATGACGTTCGCCAGTTTACCCGACGCCTCCGCCGGCAGTTCCACACTGGCTTTGTCGGTCTCTATTTCGGCGATGATATCGCCGACCTCTACGTCGTCGCCCACTTTCTTGAGCCAGCGCAGGATGGTTCCTTCTGTCATCCCGTCGCCCATCTTGGGCATGATTACCTGTGCCATCCGTTCTCCTCCTTAAGCCAGTACACGCTTCACCGCGCGGATAATATCTTCCTCGCTGGGGAAGGCAGCGCGTTCCAGATTGCGGGCGTAGGGGATGGGTACATCCGCACTGGCAACGCGCAGCACCGGCGCGTCCAGTTCATCGAACGCGAGCTCCTGAATACGTGCCACCACCTCCGCCCCAAAGCCCACGTTGCGGTGGTCCTCATGCACCACCACTGCCCGGTGCGTCTTGTGGATGGAACGCAGCACGGTGTCCATATCCAGTGGCTGTAGCGAGCGCAGGTCTATCACCTCGCACTCGATGCCTTCGGTTTCCGCCAGCTTCTGCGCCGCGTGCAACGCCAGCAATACCGGCTGCGAATAGGCAATGATGGTAACGTCGCGCCCCTCGCGCTTGATGTCCGCCACGCCGAACGGAACGGTGTATTCGCCTTGGGGGACCTCTCCGCGCGTGGAGTACAGCTTCGCGTGCTCCATGAAGATAACGGGGTTGTTATCGCGAATGGCGGTCTTCAGCATTCCCTTCGCATCGGCAGGGGTCGCTGGGGTGACCACTTTCAGCCCCGGGATATGTGCATACCACGATTCGAGGCTGTGTGAATGCTGGGCAGAGAGCTGCGCTCCGCCGCCTGCGGGCCCGCGAAACACGACGGGCACGGCAATCTGCCCGCCGAACATGTACAGTATCTTCGCCGCATGGTTCACCAGCTGGTCTGCGGCAATCAGCGCAAAGCTGAACGTCATGAACTCCGCCACCGGACGCAAGCCAATCATAGCTGCGCCGATTGCCATGCCCGCGATGCCCGACTCGGAGATAGGCGTATCCACCACACGCATCTCCCCGAATCGTTGCAACAGCCCTTCGGTCACGCGGAACGTACCCTGATACCGCCCGACTTCCTCGCCCAGGATGAACACGCCCGGATCGCGCTCCATCTCTTCGGTCAACGCCTGTCGCAGTGCCTCACGATAGGTGATTACCGCCACTCCTGCACCTCCATATCGGTATACACGTCCCGATAGAGCTCCTCCAGCGGGGGTTCAGGGCTGGCATCGGCGTAGGCAACCGCCTCCAGAGCCTGCTGTTTTGCGTGCGCATCCCACTCCAGCAGTTCGTTTTCGGTGGCGAAACCGTTCTCCAGCAAGAAGCGTGCGGTGTTCACGATGGGGTCGCGCTGTCGCCAGTACTCTACCTCCTCTTTGGTGCGGTAAAGAGCCTGGTTAGTGGGGTTATCAGCGATGCCGTGCCCCTCGAACCGGTAGGTGAGCACTTCCACAAAGAAGGGTTCGGGGGTGGTGCGTACGTGGCGGATAATCTCTTCTGCTTCGCGATATACCTCCAGCAGGTCCATACCGCCAATCTGCCTGGTGGGCATTCCGTATTGCTTCGCCCGCTCGGCGAGGCTCGGCACGGCAGAAGCAAACTCTACCGGCGTCGCCATCGCATAGCGGTTGTTCTCGCAGATAAAGACAACCGGTACTTTGTATATCGTCGCCATATTCAGCGCCTCGTGGACAGGTCCGATGTTCATCGCGCCGTCGCCGAAAAAGCACAAACACACCTGATCGGTGCCGCGATAGCGGATTCCATAGCCCACGCCCACCGCCAGCGGAACCATCCCTCCTACGATACCGTATCCGCCCAGAAAGCCTCGCTCCACGTCCACCAGGTGCATCGAGCCTCCTTTGCCCTTCGCCACGCCGGTGTAGCGTCCAAACAGCTCCGCCATGATTCGGCGGGGGTCGGTGCCGCGCGCGATGGCGTGACCGTGGTCACGATAGGAACAGAGCATGTAGTCATCGTCGCGGAGGTGCGCGATAAATCCGGTAGCGACCGCTTCTTGCCCGATATACACATGCATATATCCGCCCATTTTACCCTGTCGATAGGCGGGGGCGCATTGCTCTTCGAAGTGGCGAATCAGCAACATGGTGCGGTACAGTTCCACCAGACGTTGTGGGGTCAAAGAGTCTGGCAGCGCCTTTTTTACAAGTACTTCAGCCCTCACGATGTGTTCCTCCTCAAGTTCTGTCCAGCGTCAGATGTGCGCCGACGCCTCGGTTGGTGTACGGAGAGGAATAGGCTTCCGTACACATACTATTGCGGCGGGCGCTGTGCAACGCTCGCCGCGTATCTTATTGTGGCATAAAAGAGCCAGCTCCTGCAAGCGGTGGTACGCTAAACCCCATACACCTGTGGCGGGGCGAGATATTCGGGAAAACGCTCTCTCAGTGAGCGGCGAACCAGGTAACACAGATGACACGCTTCCACGTAGCCCGGCTCCACAGGGAATCCGAATCTTCGGGCGAGCTCAGCGGGACCGCCCTCTACCAGAGGGGCGCAGATCGGATGTTCTTCCGCTCGGTATTCTCGTACCAATTGCGAGAGCGGCGTCTTCCACAGGTTGCCCATGCATAACCCCTGACAGAGATGCACATTGCCGTAGGCGTCCACATGCACCCGACCGGGGTCGCGCAGGTTCTCGTAAGGACACTCGGTGAAGGTTTGCCAGGGACGTGTGGGAAGCCCCTCCGCCAGTTTTTGCACCGCCCGTCCCCGAAAGCGCACTCCGCCGCCCACGATCGGTTCCCCTTTCTTGCCTTCGCCTTCTTCGGGATAGGTAATCGTCGGCGGGCTGATGGAAATCATCCCGCAGGAGATGCCCAGCTGCTGCGCCGCCGACATCGCACGCTTCGCAGGGGTATCTTCCTCCAAACCACTGTGGAAGAGGTCGTCGCTGAAACTGATAGTACCAATGCCCGCCTCTTGCAGGGGTTTCAGCCAGAGCATTGCGTCCTCCACACTGGTGGCGAAATAGCCGTTGGTGACGATGCCCGTGTTGAAGCCCATCGCACGGGCGACTCGCAGCCCTTCCAGCAGCAGGGGATAGTACAGGAACGGCTCGCCCCCCTCAAAGAAGACCATCTGCACCGTGCCCAGCTTCTGCGCCTCCTGCAACACGGCGATAACCTGCAGAAGGGTGAACGTTCCCCTTGCACGCGGACTACCGTACACGAAACAGTGGTCGCACTCGTAAGGACATTTGTAGGTGAGCAAGAAGTGGATGCCGGTTAACACATTATTCTCCTCACGCCGCCACGCAGTCCAGCGCCTCGTCTACCATCGCTAGGTAGTTTTCCACCGGCACATAGCTGGGGATGGAGTTGCCGGAACCGACGGCATACCTGCCTCGCGCCCCGCAGGTCTCTATCAGCTCGCGGGTACGCTTGCGCACTGTTTCAGACGTGCCCGCTGAGAGAACATTCAAGTCTATCCCGCCTAGCACTGCGATGCGGTCGCCATACAGCCTCTGAAACTCCTGCACCGGGATGATGGCGTCTTCAAAGGAGTGCTTGCCGTCGATGCGCACATCGGTGATCAGCTCTTCCATAATTGCCTGCAAGTTACCGCAGGAGTGCAGGAAGTAGGGCAGTCCGCGCTCATGCGCCATCTGCGCCCACCGCTTGTGCCAGGGCAGGCAATACCGGCGCAGGGCGTCGGGGGCAATGAGCGTGCCGGAGCGAAAGCCCATATCATCGCCCGGGAAGACCGCTATCAGCTTATCCAGTTGCAACAGATGCTCGTAGAACTGCGTGATGAGCGTGCCGATGCGGTCGCTTACCGCCTGCACCAGCGCGGGGTCGTCGTACAACGCGAGACACAATCCCTCCAGAGACATCACCCATGAGAGATGCTCGAAGACGCCCGCCGCATGCGAGGAGATGAACCCCATCCCTTCCGGCAGATGGTCGTTGATATACTCCAGCACGAAGAAGTCTACATCTTCCACGCGAGGCCAGGGGTACCTCTCGAAGTCCTCCCAGCTGCTGATTGCACCCTGATGCTCGTCCGCCCATGCGCGTTGCTTGCTGGAGGCGGTGTCGGCGGTGACCAGATGCCTTTCCTGAAAGGGCAAACCGATTTCGAGGCGCACAAAGTCGTAGCCCATGCGATACCAGAAGTCGATAGTCATATCCAGAAAAGCCCTCAGCGATTCACGGTCGCCTTGAGGGGTCACCCACTCTTTGCCCATCAGCTCGGTCACAATCGGGCGCATCACCACATCGTCCACAATGTATTCCACCAGCGGCGTGCGGCGTTGTGGAATCCGCCCCATCAGGATGCCGATAAACTCCTGTGCATCGGGCTGAGGCTTTTTCACGGGAACGTGTCGCCACATGATGACTACCTCCGTGGGGCGCAACGATAGGTATGGTCACCCGTAGCACTATTGGCTGAAGCCCCTATATATTCCTGCTCGTGAAGGCTCGCCCAGTAGTTACCCGGAGGAGTACATCTTGATCCCTCCTCCCGATTGGTGCACTGCCGAAAGCCTTTGGCTATACAGGCAAGGACCTCTTTTCGCCTTGCTCCCTGCAGGAAGTGTTCTGCCAATGCACTCATTACAGACAAGGCAATAATACTTTCTTAATGTGTCTCAGTTAATCTCTTACTGTATACAGTTGACAAACCTAAATGCGTTTGTTAGAATTAAGCTGCATCTAACACTTTTTAAGCGATAAGGAGGTGTCATAAGATGAAATGCAAAGGCTTTACCCTGATCGAGCTGCTCGTGGTTATCGCGATTATCGCGATACTGGCAGCCATCTTGTTCCCCGTATTCGCCCAGGCGCGCGAGCAGGCACGAAAAACGCAATGCCTCTCGAACGCTAAGCAGATTGGGCTCGCCTCCATGATGTATGCGCAGGACTATGACGAGACCTTGCCTGAGACCGGATGGGTAGGACCGTGTAGCGCGCCTGCTTCGCAAGGCTGCCGGGTCGACACGAGCGGCGCCGACTCGTACTGGAGCGGTGTCTTTGCTTTTCCGCTGGCGATTATGCCGTATCAGAAGAACTATCAGATTCTGGTTTGTCCCAGCGACTCGGACAGGGGCGGCTTTAATAAGTACCGTTCGTACTGCTACGAGGCGCAGTTGCTGGCAGCGGGCGTGCCGGGCGCATATGAGGGTATACGGGAAGTGGTGAACGGCATGCGCAATGTGCTTCCCCTCTCCTATGCAGGCAACTACTTGCTGGCTGGCGGCTACTACATTACCTGGGACCAGTATGACTGCCGGAAGATGCTCCCAATGGCTTCGATACAGTTCCCCGCGCAGACCTTCTATGTGACCGATGTGGGCAGCCGTATCGAGTCGAACGGGAACGCTTTCGCGGGCTGGTACATCGCGCCCGGCTACGACAACTCCGCACCCAACCGACGCTGGCCCAAAGGACAGCGACACCAGAACGGGCGAAACTGGATTTTCGCAGACGGTCATGCCAAGTACTACCGTGACCCCGCTCTGACCAATCCGGATGGCTCGCGCAAATCTCAGGCGCAGCTCACCTGTGACTACGAGGCGATGGGAATCTACACCTATCCGCAGGGCAAGACCTGCAACTAGACCCGTATCCAACGATGTGGAGCGCGAGGGACGTCCCCGCGCTCCCGCCACATTAACGAGTTATTTCACCACCACGTAAGGGCGTATCTGCTCCAGCTTCTTGGGACCGATGCCGCGCACCTCCAGCAGTTCGTCCACTGAGTGGAAGGCGCCGTTCTGCCTGCGGTATTCGATGATTGCACGTGCGGTAACTGGCCCCACACCGGGCAGGCTCTCCAGCTGCTCTGCACTCGCGGTGTTGACGTTGATTTTGCCCGGCTGAGGCTCCTTGTGCTCCGATGTCGCACCTCGCCGAACTGCCCCCACACGTGCTTCCACCTGTACCGATTCGCCCTTACGAGGCACGTAAACCTGCACGCCATCTTCCAGCGGCTGTGCCAGGTTCACCGAATCGGGGTCGGCCTGACTGCTGAATCCGCCCGCTGCCTTCACCGCATCGTCCACCCGACTGCTGCGCGGTATCCTCACCACGCCGGGCTTTTTCACTGCCCCTGCTACGTGCACCACAATCTCATCCTTGTCGGTAGGCGGCGTCTGCTGAGAAGGGGTGGTTTCACCGGCTTCAGCGGGTAGCGTTGGGGTGGGTAGCGCGGGCGGTGATTGCTGCCGGGTGCTGTTGCTCGATGTGGTGGGCGCAGGCACATCGCTGCCGGAAAATACCCCCTGCCACAGCACGATGCCGCAGGTAATGACCACCAGTGCTCCAGCCGCCCATAACCCTCCTGGAATACGCTCCATCGCCATTTCTCCCCCTAGCGGTTTCTCTCTTCGTTGCCGTCCGGACGATTCCTGCTACTACTGCCTCACTGTCTCCCCATGTAGCCGCAACCTTTAGGTTGCGTGCCTTTGGCGCAGGCTAAAGCCTGCGGCTACAGCGTTGTTTTGATATTGACAAGAAGGTTCTGCTACCCATGTAGCCGCAACCTTTAGGCTGCGTGCCTTCGGCGCAGGCTAAAGCCTGCGGCTACAACGTTGCTTGATATTGACAAGAAGGTTCTGCTACCCATGTAGCCGCAACCTTCAGGTTGCGTGAGCTTGGCGCAGGCTAAAGCCTGCGGCTACAACGTTATTTGATATTGACACGAAGGTTCTGCTACCCATGTAGCCGCAACCTTCAGGTTGCGTGCCTTCGGCGCAGGCTAAAGCCTGCGGCTACAACGTTGTTTTGATATTGACACGAAGCCCATCGTTTTAATCTTGAGGTGCAGCATGGTGAAGACGCAAAACCGCCTTGTCTGCATCCGAATAATTACTCGCGGTGGAGTAGTATACCATTATCGGCGTAATCACCTTGCTGGACTTCGTGGGCAACCCCGCACAGGTTCCCATCCCCGTGCCGCTACGCTCGGGAACCGGCGTTACCGAATTTGACTTCGGCATCCTGGTACGGAACTTCGGGAGGGTAGGGGACGATTAGCGACACCGCTCCATCGCCCATTGCAGGTGTTCGCGCACCATCGGGTCGGTTTCGCGCTGCAGTTCGTGCTGCAATACCGGTAGCGCGTCAGGGGCGTTGCTGTTACCGATGGCAACCGCCACATTGCGTCGAAAGCCTTGCCACTTCGCGCGCTTGACGGGGCTGTTGCGGAAAGCAACGCGAAACTCCTCCTCACTCAGGCGTAACAGGTCTATCAGTCTGGGCGTCCGAGTGACTTCACGCGGGGTAAAGCCGGGTTCATCGGTGGGGGCAGAACGCAACGGGGCGTGCGGACGAGGCTGGTTGAACGGGCATACCTCCTGACAGATGTCGCAGCCGAAAATGCGGTTGCCCATCTTCGGACGCAACTCCTCTGGAATAGAGCCGCGCAGTTCGATGGTGAGGTAGCTGATGCATCGCCTCGCATCCAGCACGTACGGGGCGACAATCGCCCCTGTGGGACACGCCTCGATGCATCGGTTGCACTTTCCGCAGCCGCCAAACGCCGGGTGGTCGTACTCCAGTTCGATGTCCAGCAGGATTTCACCGAGCAAGAAGTACGAGCCGCGGCGGGTGTTAATCAGCATAGTGTTCTTGCCGAACCAGCCCAGCCCGGCTCGCCACGCGAGGTCGCGCTCCAGCACCGGTCCGGCGTCCACGTAAATCTTCGCCCGGCAATCGGGGTGCTGCTGACGGATAAAATCCAGCAGTTGCCGCAGTTTGTGCTCCATCACCTGGTGATAATCGTCCCCCAGTGCGTAGCGGGCGAAGATACCACGCGTGGGGTCATCGCTCACGGGCGAGACGGCAGGCGCGTAGTTCAGACCGACTACCACCGCACTCTTCGCGCCGGGCAGTACCTGTTGCGGGTCACACCGGGCGTCGGCGGTGCGGGCGAGGTACGCCATCTCTCCCGCAAACCCCTGCTCCAGCCATTTGCGGAAGGGGAGTGCGTGCGCAGGAGGCAATACTGGGGCGAAACCCACGAGTTCGAAACCCAGAGAGAGGGCATAGACACGAATTGCTTCGGAAACGGCTTGCTTTGTCATACATCAAGACCAGACTGCGCCAGTTTAGCACGCACGAACTCGCGAACCTGTTCCGCAATCTGCAGGGCGCGTTGGGCTTCTTCAAGAGAGGGCATGTAGAAGTCGTCACCGTAGCGGATAGTGACAGCGTAGTCCGTAAGCTCGTCTACTCCCATCTCGTCCAGAAGGTAGAACTCTGCGTCAATCCGGGCGCATCGTTCTATCAGGCTGGCTAAAGAATGAGTACGCGGAACCTCTTGACCATGAAGAATCAGAAAACTCTTGAGGTACTTTTCACAACACTGCTGCATGTGAAAACATACGGTATCCGTAATGGGATCCTCTCTGCTCAACTCGTTCTTGCCCGTATGCAAGTCGTTATCCGCTTTGCGAATCCAGTTCCTGACCGTGTCCGGGTTCATGCACGGAAACCCCTTCCTTGAGAGCATAGAACGTGAGGTATCCAGTATCACGGTGCCTGCGCCTCACCGTGTCCTGACCCTGAATGAGCACATCACAGATCATGTTCTGCTTAGCAAGATACCGTCGTATCCGGGAGGCCATTCGTTGGCGATGAGGAAAGCTGACTTCCTTATCGATAACGACATAAAAATCCCAGTCGCTATCCTTGCCTGCCTCACCCCGTGCCCGACTGCCGAACAGGTAGATTCGCACGACGTCTACCCCCTGCTGTTGCGCGACAGAGCAGATAACGTCAACCGCCTGGCGCAGCAGCTCCTGCTCTTCGGGTTGGAACGTTTCTAGTGCGTGCACTCTGACCACCCCTGGCTCATTATAGCACCGTGCTGGCGGGGTGCGCAACAGCCACTGAGTGTTCGCTAAGCCACCCGTCCTCTCAACTGTTCCTTGACTAACTCCAAGTTGTGGCGGGCGGCGTGGTGGTTGGGGTCGAGGGCAAGCGCTTGCTGGAACGCCATCATCGCCGCCTCGTACGCCCCCATTTGGAAGTAAGCGTTGCCCAGTGTAAAGAAGCCCTGCGCGTTGACCGGGTCGCGCTGTAGCCCGGCGGTGTAGGTTTCGGCAGCGGCTTCGTATGCTCCCAGACGATACAGCACATCTCCGGCGTTGAAGAAGGCATTGGCGTCTTCGGGATTGAGTTCAATCGCGCGGGTGAAGCAGGAGAGCGCGCCTTCGTAATCGCCCTGCGCCAGATGCACGCGACCCAGGTTCACCCATGCAGGCGCAAACTGCGGATGCACCACCGTCAGCTCGGTGTAGTCCGCCTGCGCTTCATGCCACAGGTTCAGCTTCTCCGCGCAGGTAGCACTGTGCCATCGCCATTCCGGGTTGTTCTGGAACGCGCTTACCAGCTTGCGCCA
>CALJAP010000116.1 GCA_938027655.1 uncultured bacterium
TCGAAGCCATCGTTGGAGCCGAGAAGCGTCTCCAGCTTATTGCGCGGGACATTGTGGAACACTTTGAGGAGCGACTGCAGGTCATGGAGGGCAAGGCGGTGGTCGTGTGTATGAGTCGCCGCATCTGCGTTGACCTTTATAACGAACTCATCAGGCTCAAGCCCGAATGGCACCACGAGGAAGACGACAAGGGTGTTATCAAAGTGGTGCGGCGAATATCGTGCGACCCGCGCAGGGCGACTCTAATCAGTGCTCCGTCCCCCCTACGCAGGAACCTTCTCCAGCGCCCTGACGTGCGCTATCTCCTGCGGCGCTATCGGGCGTATCTGCGAGGGTAGCAGGGTCACGACCGCAATGGTCTCCCCCTTGAGTGTCATGAACTCTACTTCGTACCCCTCATGCTCGCCGTGCACCAGGACGATGGTGCCGATATCGCCTTGCATCAGACCATATTCAGGCAGATCGACATTGAGTACAACCTCTTGCAGCTCTTTCATTCACCAAGCCTCCTTTACCTCGTCGGGTAGGCTGTTACTAGCCTCGGCATGGTTCCGTCGTTGTCCAGGAACCAGACGCTGCGAACGACGGGATTTCTACCGTCTGGCGTTCTAAGCGGCGCCTCTACCACGTACCGCGTCCCGAAAAGGGTGGTTTCTATGCGAGTTACTTCGTTTTCTGCAACGTGCTGCTTCAGTGCACTGACTAAATCTTGCCATGCTGCCGCTGAGAAACCGTATGTCTTGAAAAAAGCTGCTTTGTGCTTTCCCTCAGCGTGCGTATCCGAAAGAAGATAATCGGTTATTTTTGACTTCGACACCTCCGCGTTTTCGCAATTCGGTACCCTCAAGAGTTGCCTCCTTTCGGCAAAATCTGTAAAGGTGTAGGATCATACAGAATCACGGCTCACACACCACCCGCATCCCCACGAACGGCGCGTCGGTCAGCCACCACTGGCTCTTCGGGTTCTGGGGGTCGTTCATCTGCCAATCAGGGGTGTACTTCTTGCGGGCGGCAGGATGCACCCTGTCCGGTTCATCGTAGAAGGACCCGCCGCGCGCAACGGGTACATTGTCGTCCATCGGCTGACACCATTCCGCCACGTTGCCCAGCATGTCGTAAATGCCCCACGCATTGGGTTGCTTGGTTCCCACTTTGTGCGTCTTGTCGTCTGAGTTGCCCCAGTGCCAGGCGAGCTTGTCCAGCAGGTCGCTGTCGGTTATCGGGCCGGCGGGCAGAACTCCCGCACGGCAGGCGTACTCCCACTCCGCCTCGGTAGGCAAGCGGTACTTTTTGCCGGTCTTCGCGGACAGCCACTCGCAGTACTTTTGCGCAGCTAGGTAGCTCATGCTGATGGCAGGATAGCCTTTGTGCCCAAAGCCTCTGTCTACCGCGCCGTATGGTTTGCTGGGGCGGGAGATAGCATCTGCACCGCCCGTCTTCTGGGTATCGGGAGCGTCCAGTTTATGCACAAACACGTCGAACTCGTCCCACGTGACTTCTGTCTTGCCGATGTAGAAGGGTTTGATGGTCACCTGTTTGGGATTACCTGTTTTGGGGTCCGTGATGGTATATGTTCCGCCGGGCACGGGAATCATGTCGAACTTCACCACCGTGCCCGGAATGGTTTCGGTATAAGCGGTTAACGGTTTGGCGGCAGGCTTGGCTGGTGATGATGGCTGTTTCACCCGCGCAAAGCCTGTTGTCACCAATGCCACGCAGGTAACGACGATGCCTACG
The DNA here is from genome assembly GCA_938027655.1 of uncultured bacterium. Taxonomy (GTDB): domain Bacteria; phylum Armatimonadota; class HRBIN16; order HRBIN16; family HRBIN16; genus HRBIN16. The sequence goes on from CALJAP010000116.1 coordinate 1,738, forward strand.
TGGAAAAACGTGGCTATGGAAGGGGGTGTGCAACGTCTCATGATGTTCCGCTTTATCCTCCGCCTCTTTTTGCCCATATGGACTGTGTGTGCTTTTGGTGCGTTACGCCTCGATGCAATGCCTCTGCACCGCTATCAGTATAGCCAGATTGCGATGGGAGTGCAAGTGACCATCACCGTCTATGCACCCGACCGGGCGACCGCCGAACGCGCTTGTTCTGCCGCTTTTGAACGCATCGCCGAGCTAGAGCAGGTGATGAGCGACTACCGCCCCGATAGCGAGCTGATGCGCTTGTGTGCACAGGCAGGAGGTGCTCCGGTGCGCGTGAGTGAGGAACTCTACCATGTGTTGAAACGAGCAGTAGAGCTCTCGCGGCGCACGGAGGGCGCGTTTGATGTGACGGTTGGTCCGCTGGTGCAGCTGTGGCGGCGTGCGCGGCGCACTGGGCAGTTTCCAACGCAGCAGGAACTGCAGGAGGCGAAAGGGCGCGTGGGCTACCAGAAGATGATGCTGAACGATGCGGAGCGCACGGTGCAACTGCTGGTGCCGGGAATGAGGCTGGACCTCGGTGGCATCGCCAAAGGCTACGCGCTCGACCAGGCGTTGCAGGTACTGCGGCGGTACGGCATCCGTCACGCCTTGCTGGAGGCGGGAGGCGACATCGTGGCGGGGCTGGCTCCGCCCGGCACGGCAGGCTGGCGCATCGAGGTGGCGAACGCCTCGCCCGAACGTCGATGGGTCTACCTCGCGCTGGGGGCTATTTCCTCTTCAGGCGACACCGAGCAGTACGTGGAGTATCAAGGCAAACGCTACTCGCACATCGTCGACCCACGTACTGGCTGGGGTTTGACGACGCGCGTGGCGGCGACCGTCATCGCCCGCGATGGTATCACCTCGGATAGTCTTGCGACCGCGTTGTGTGTGCTGGGCAAGGAGCAGGGAATGCGCCTGATTCGGGCGGTGCCGGGCGCAAGGGCGTACATCAGGCAGGCGGCTGATTGATTGTAGCATACATTTACACACGTCAAATGCATTCTACTATCACTCGAGCGAAAAAATTTCGAAAATTTTTTCTTCCCGATGGGCAAAAACGCCCTGAGTGGTACGATTCTTGCATATATAGAGAGATGGAAGTACATCATTCTAAACAAAGGAGGTTAAGAACATGCGAAAACTGTGGTTGGTAGTCATGCTGCTCTGGACAGCGATGACCGCTGTCTCGGCGCAGACCTTTACCGCTACTGTATCCCCTGCCGACAAAGCCTGGGTCTACGCTGATGCCGGATTGGCGGTAGGGACTAACGTCTGGGTTGGCGTTATACCAGGGTTAGGAGGGACAGGACTATCCCTTATTGACCCTTGGGGTAAGTTCTCCAGCTACTCTGCCAGCGGCGGATTGCCTACCATCACTGGAGGTGACCTCGATAAGTACGGGTGGGCAATGCAGGCTCGGGTAACCGCTTTCGACACGACTACCAGGACAGTGACGTTTGCGGGAACCTTCTATTTGCTGGCTCCGGGCTACGGCTTCGATGACGTCGTCACGGAGTATCTGGAGAAGGCTACCTTCACTAACCTGACCGCCACGTTCGACAGTAGCCTGTCGCAGGCGACGGTAAGGGGCTACATGTACGCTGAGGTCGGGAATCGCCAGCCGACCAACGAATCCTCCCAACAATGGCCGGTACCTGTGGATTGGAGCGCTGCGAACCCGGGATACTTCAGCGGCGTCCTTGAGGTCGTTCGGAGACAACCGACAGACTTGGACAAACATGTCGGCTACCTATATGGAACGTTGTCCGCACCGATACCGGACGCCTCGACGGTGATGCTGTTCGGTAGCGGGTTGCTGCCGGTGCTGGCAGTATTTCGTCGCCGCAAGTAAAGGGCTGATGTAGCCCACCCCCGCGAGCCGCTCGCGGGGGATTTTCGCTTAAAATCCTCTGGACGAAAGAGGTTTTGGGGTAAACGGTCCTGAGGTGCTCGCCACTCTAAAGCGAAGGGTCTGAGCGTAGCGATAGTAAGGAGATTGTTCGCTTGCGGTTAGAACGACACGGCTGGTGCATTTTCTGTCAGCGCAGCGCCAGCCTTCGTTGGCACTGGGCATGAAAAAACTGGTGGAGGCGGAGGGACTCGAACCCTCGTCCAGAGTGATTTGCCCCAGGCGTCTACGAGCGTAGCCATCGTTTTGCTTCTCGCTCTCCGGTACGCCCGATGGCAGGCTTACCCTCGAGCCAGTTCACCCTGTGCTTTCGCCCGGACGGCGGTGAACCTTTCCGTTCAGGCTAGCCGGCATAACACACGCCCACATCCGCCTCGGCCGGCAGGAGGCGGCAGGACGGCTGCCTGCTTAATTAGGCAGCGAGAGCGTACTGAGGAGTCGCTCTTATTTTTTTGCCGCTTTTTTACGAGGCCAACGGCACCTCGGCTCGCAGCCTGAGCGCGCCTCTACCCTGTCGACGCCAATCGCCCCCACGGGTAGCCACTATTATTATACACCATCACACACGGTTTTGTTCTATTGTGACTATGAGAATCCGAACATATCCCTCAACCACTCATCGGTCGGCTGTGTACCGTACTCGCTAATCTGGAACGCCTCGGCGAACTCGTATTGCCCGGTGGGTGCGACTCGTGGCTGGCTCCTCTCGGCAGCCGCTTTTGCGCTACGGGCGTCGCGGAGCATCCATGCGGTCACCCATTCACGCATCCGTTCGCGCGTGAGGGGCAGGGGAGACATGTCCATCGTGTAGGGTATCCATTCGGCAAATTGCGATTCGTGTGTACACACCATGTCGATTTTGGTTTGTATCACACGCTCTATATTCACCACCACGTCGGCGCGAAAAGGTACCGGTTCGGTGAAATCATCGTGCCAGTACATGATGACCGGCATGCGCTTGAGGGCAGGCACATCGGCGCACACCAGCGGCACGGTAAGCAGATACGCCGCATCTAGCACCAGCTGGGCGGTAACGCGGTGGTCGCGGTGGTAGTCATTGGGGCGGTTGACGAGAATCAGGTCGGGACCTCTGCCCGGCTCGCCAAAGGAACGGATGGCGCGTATCATGGAGGATGTGGTTTCCTGGGTGACAACCACTCCGCCGTCAGGCGCGCCCAGGCACCCAAACTCCGCGCCGATGAGTGCAGCAGCGCGTTCCGCCTCCGCCATGCGACGCCCCACCAGCAAACGGGGGTTCTCGGCGTACTCCTGCTGAAAGTGCCCTTTGCTGCCGTCGGTGACGCTGAGAAATCGCACCGCATCTGCTCGCTGGCGCATGAGAGCGAGGGTTCCCCCCACACTGCC
>CALJAP010000117.1 GCA_938027655.1 uncultured bacterium
ACAATCGATGTCCGGCAGAGGAAATCTGCGCGAACGGTACGGGATTGTTCCACGTGCCACTGACCTCACCGCTTAACGACAACCTACCGGACGCAAACGTTATCTTGCCCTGCAAGGTTTTGATCGCGCCGCTGCCCATGCCGTTTACCGGGTCGCGATATTCGATGAAGGTGCCGCTCACATCCGAGATGGTCAGGCTCATCTGACTGTTGTTCTCGTCGCGACCGGTAACCTGGAGCGTGTTGACCGTGACACTGGTGGGAGCCGTTCCGCCGCCGTTCAGCTTCATAAAGGGGATGTTCACCCCTTGCAGGCTGATGGAGAACGGTCGGGCAGCGATTTGCGCCTGCAGGCTTTGCAAGGTGATGCGCTTGATCGAGTCCTCCGCGCTGATGTCGGGGTCAAACTCCGCCCTCAGGTTGGTGACCTGCGTGGTGCCGAACTGCGAGCCGAATTGCCCGTTGAAGGTCATGCTGGTAATCTGGGGTGGAGCATCCCCAGAAGGCAGCTGAGCGAAAGTAGCTACCAGCGTCCCGTTGAAGGTGATCGGTTGGCGCAGTGCGCTATCCTGCAGGTTAATGGAGGCACTCAACTGGATAGTGCGATTCGCCTCGTTGACGGTGGGCGTGAGCGTCGCGCTGTAACTCACTCCCTGTTTGGTGGCACTGATGGTGTACTTGCCCGCAGAGGGGTCGAAGTGATATGCCTCCATCGGTTGCTCTGTGGTGACGGTCAGCACCAGCCCACTGGAAGGTCCATCTACCTGCGACGTGACCTTCCATGTCTTTCCACCCGCAATGTCGCCAATTCGCTGAATCTGGAGATAGCCCCACTGGTCACGGTACAGGCGATATTCGCCCGGTGGTTGCTCATCTAGCATCCCCAGCATCTCCATCATGATGCCGAAGCGATCGCCGAAGGCTTCCGCGGTTGCCAGCTGAGCATCCAGCGCGCGCTCAGTCATGTTCAAGGCGACGTCAATAGCCGTCCCTTCGGTCGTACCGCTACCGACGACGGTGCCCATCATATCGCGTATGGTCTGCATCATACTACGGGCGCGGTCCACGTCGGGGTTGCCGGTAGAGCCTTTGAGAGCATCCTTGACTTGCTGCACCACGCTCTGCACCGCCGCCTGCAGGGGATCATCCTGCAATCCACCGCCAATCTGTGGAGGTAGCACGGCGGTCAGGTCGCCGTTCCAATTGCCAAACTGCTCGCGGATGCGCTTCATAACCGTTGCCACCCCAGCGGCGGAGAGGTCATTCAGCCCCTCCTGTTCCCGAATGCGCGCGATCTCCTCCAGAGCGAAGGTAGTTACCGCATCCATGTTCACGTTATTTCTGCCTCCGGCGGGCACATCGGGGCTGACCGTTGCCACGCGTACGGTTCTATCGCCTACCTGCTTGGTAGCGACGACCACGATGTCTTTGCCTACAGCGGTTTCGGGGAGCGTGAGCACATAGTGTCCGTTAGAGTCGGTAGTGCCTTGCGCGATGGCATCGGCGAGGTTTGGCCAGACGTACGCTTTGACCGTCGCGTCTGCCAGAGGGGTGTTTCCTCCTACCTGTCGCGTCGTACCGCCGGGCACGAACACGTCACCGCTCAGTGTGAGGAGGGTACCACCGCCTCCGCCTCCGCACCCTGCCAGCAACGCCAGGGCAATCGCAGCGAGGCACACGCCCCAAACAGAGAGACGCTTGTTGCGCCATCCATAGAAACCCTTCATTGAACCGAACCTCCCATTGTACGAAGCCCCACGGCTTCGTGAGAATTCACACAATATGATTATCGTCAGGAGAAACAGGTATGATAAGAGTAATTTGCGAAGATTTCGCAAAAATGGTATTCTTTTGGTGCAGGATGGCTAGAGAAGGAGGCTATGTTGTTACGCGCCAGGTTTAGTATTGCGGGTTATTACTTTCTTTTGTTCGCTGCGGTGGCGTTCACCCACCCCTTCTTTCCGGTGTTTCTGCGCGAACGCGGATTTTCGTACGGACAGGTGGGAGCGGTGTTGTCGGCGTTCTCCCTCACCGGCGCGGTGGCAAGTATCTTGCTGGGTTGGCGTTCCGACCAGGCTCGCCGACGCCGCCGATACATCATTGGCACGATGCTTGTGGGGGCGGCGGGGTATCTGCTTTTTCCGTACGTATACTCCTTCGGTATTGCGCTGTTGTTGACGGCGGTGCTTGGCGGATGCATCATGTCCAGCCAATCGGTGATGATGGCGTTGGTGGTAGACCTGTTCCGGCATCGAGGTACGGGGGGATCGTTCGGACAACTGCGTGTGTTCGGCACAATTGGCTATCTGCTGGTGCTGCTGATGCTGGTGCTCTGGCAAAACTCCCCCTTGCTGGAGCCTTCGCGGATGTTTTCCAGCGTGGCTCTGCTGCTGGCGCTGTCCGCGCTGGTAGTATTGCTTGCACCGGAGAACCCCGAAGAAGCGGAGGAATCGGCTTGTCTGACCGCCACTGAAGTGCTTTATCTGCTGCGTCGGCGCGACATCGCGCTGTACATCGTGGCACACTTCTGTTTCGTGGGCGCGCTGATGACCGCTACCGCCAACCTGAGCCTCTACCTGCAGTGGATGGGGGCGTCCAAGCCTTTCATCAGTTTGGCTTACATGACGAGCGCGCTGTTCGAGATGCCTTTTATGATACTGATGGGCAGGCTATCCGACCGCATCGGGCGCACGCGTGTGCTGGCAATTGCCTTCATCGCTTTGCCGATACGGTTGTTGCTGCTGACCGCTTTCCGTGCTCCGGTAGCGGTGCTGCTCACCCAGACCATGCATGGGCTTACCTTCAGCATCATCACGGCGGTATCCATGGCGTTCATCGCGGACAGAGTGGAACCACGCCTGCGTGCCAGCGGGCAGGGTTTGTTGATGGCGGCAGCATCGCTCGCCTCAGCGACCATGCCTGTTGTTGCCGGTCTGATTGCAGACGCCTGGGGACTGCCCGCGCTGTATGGTACCTTGTTTACCCTATCGCTCATTGGTACGGGTGTCTTTTTCACTCTGGCGCGACATACGGCCCCTGCCGAGGCACGCGCGAGGATAGTGGCGCAAACAGGAGGGCAGGCATGAACAACATCTTTCGTCAGGAGCTGGAGACGCTGATCCGGGCGCGTTACCCGATTGTGTACCTCATTTCATCGGAAGAGCAGCGCGTGGAGGACGAACTCCGCCACGTTGCCACCAGGCTCAATAAACGCCTGTACACCTGGAGCCTCACCAGAGGACTGGTAGAACATCCTGGGCAGGTGGATTCGTCCACTCTGCGCCCAATAGAGGTGCTGTTAAGCATCGAACGCCTGCCGCAGCATTCTGTCGTACTGCTCAAAGATTTCCACACCGCCCTCAACGACAGCGTGGTAAGGCGGCGGCTACGCGACCTGAGCGTGGCTCTGCGGCGAACTTATACCTCGATATTTATCCTCGCGCCCGTGCTGGTGTTACCGCCCGAACTGGAAAAAGAGATAACAGTAATCGACGTGCCCCTGCCTACGGTGGACGAGATTGGCGAAATGCTGGACAGGGTAATCGAGTCGGTGAAGGACAACCCGAACGTAGATGTTTCGTTGACACCGGAGCAGAGGGAAATGCTCTTGAAGGCGGCAACGGGCTTGACGCTGATGGAGGCGGAGAACGTGTTCGCCCGCTCACTGGTGCAAAAGCGCAGGCTGGACGTGGAGGTGGTGCTGTGGGAAAAGGAGCAGATTATCCGCAAGTCGGGCATTCTGGAGTACTATCGCGCGACCGAAGCCTTTGAGAACGTGGGCGGGTTAGACCTTTTAAAGGACTGGATTCGCAAGCGCACCCGCGCCTTCACCGACGAGGCGCAGCAGTTCGGCTTGCCCGCGCCCAAGGGGGTACTGCTTATCGGCGTGCAGGGATGCGGGAAGAGTCTGGCGGCGCGCGCTATCGGCTCGCTGTGGAAGCTGCCCGTGCTGCGCATGGATGTCGGGCGCATCTTCGCGGGACTGGTCGGGGCGTCGGAAGAGAACATGCGCAGGGCGATTCGCACCGCCGAGTCGGTCGCGCCTGCGGTGTTGTGGATTGACGAGCTGGAGAAGGGCTTCGCCGGCTCCCAGTCCTCCGGCTTTTCCGACGGGGGAACCACCGCGCGCGTGTTTGCGTCGTTTCTCACGTGGCTGCAGGAGAAGCAGTCGCCCGTGTTCGTGGTCGCTACCGCCAACGACGTGAGCGCACTCCCCCCTGAGCTGCTACGCAAAGGGCGTTTCGACGAGATTTTCTTCATCGACCTGCCCAGCCAGAGGGAACGCGAAGAGATTTTCACCATCCACCTGCGCAAGCGCGGGCGCGACCCGAAGAAGTTTAACGTAAGCAAACTGGCGCAGGCAGCGGAGGGCTTCAGTGGAGCCGAGATTGAGCAGGTGATTATCTCCGCGCTGTATGATGCTTTCCATCGCGGCGCCGAGCTGGATGACGAAACCATTCTACAGGAGATAAAGCGGACGGTACCGTTGTCGCGCACCATGCGGGAGCACATCGCCGCGCTGAGGATGTGGGCAGCCGACCGAGCGCGTCCTGCTTCTCCTCCACCCGGTCAAGAGCCGGTCGAGCCATCGCCTGCAGAGTTGGCGCCAGCCTCACCTGCGACTGCGAGCGGGAGGCGCGCTTCGACGACATCAGGAAAGCGATCAGGGAAGAGTTTCGCACAAGAGCGGTAAACGGAGCATCTTAAGGACGAGGCTACTGCCAAGCCGTATAGGTGCACCGGTTTCCGACTCACCGGGAGGTTCACCCTGAACGAGTCCAGTTCCGAGGTGAAAGCATGAGGTGCGGATTGTTTTTAACACTCCGCCACAGGTGATTATCTGGACGGTGAGCAGAGCAGTTGCGCGTGTCTCGCCATGTAGCCGCAACCTTTAGGTTGCGTGCCGTTGGCGCAGACTAAAGCCTGCGGCTACAACATTTTAATCATGGGCTTCAGCGATGAAAAAGGTCTCCCCACCATTGAAATGGTGGGCTATGGTGAGAATAAACCTGTCTTCACCGGTTTTCTTATCCGCGCAGGCGGATTTTGCTCCTCTCACAGCCGATGATTTCAATCGTGGGGTACAGCGTGGCGAAGATGCAAAACCGCCCTGTTTGCATCCAAAGAATCACGTTCTGTTTAGCCCCCACCCCAGCCCTCCCCGCTCGCGGGGAGGGAGCCTTTCCTCCCCCGTCCACGGGGGAGGTCAGGAGGGGGGTATTCTGTGCATCTCGGCATGAGCCGCGCCCTCTATAACCCCAGTTTGGAGGGTCGCGCTCCGTCGTGACCCAAAACCGCACTTGACGCTCTACTTCGCAGGAGAGCGGGCAGAAGTGTTTAGCCCTCATCGTACCCCTTCAGCGGGCGATACCAGATGTTGCGGTAGCGCACTAGGTCGCCGTGGTCCTGCAGGCGTAACGGCCCCACCGGCGGATGGGGCGTATATGACGGCAGAACGCGATGCTGCGTTGCCCCCATCAGCTCGGTAGCATGATGCACCACCACACCGTTGTGCAACACAGTCACTATCGCAGGACGAACCAATTTTTCCCCGTCGAAGCGCGGGGCAAGCCAGATGATGTCGTAGGTTTGCCATTCGCCCGGCTTGCGGCAGGCGTTCACCAGCGGGGGATACTGCCCGTAGATGGCAGCGGTAGTTCCGTCGGGATAGGTGATGTTATCGTAACAGTCCAGCACCTGAATCTCGTATCGCCCCATCAGGAACACCCCGCTGTTACCGCGCCCCTGCCCCTCGCCCTTGACCACCGAGGGCGCAGCCCACTCGAGGTGCAGCTGACAATCGCCGAAGTGCTCCCTACTCTGAATATCGCCCGTACCGGGCACGACCTCCATATAGCCGTTCTCTACCTTCCATCGCGCCTCTCCACCGCTGACCGATTCCCATCCGGCAAGGCTGCTGCCGTCGAACAGGATGACCGCATCGGAGGGCGGTTCACCGGGCGTCTCCTGCGTGCTGCAGGTTCCGGGGGTAACCACCCGCGGTTGGGGGCGACTGCCATCGTGCACGCGCCATGGCGTGCCCGGCAGGAACGGGGTGTCGTCATAACCAATCTTCGTCTGTGACATAGCAGTACCTCCTCGTTCTGGTGTATAGTAAATACGAGGTACCCCAGAAGGTATCCTGCCGATGCAAAGATAAACACGGTTCCCGCTGTTTCGTAGATGTCAATAAGTCTAACAGTTCATTTTCATGTCATTTTTGACGAAATAAAATGAAACATTTTCGCCTCTGTTGCGTCTATAGAAACAACAGGGCGCAGCAGAGAGCACTTCCCGACGAGGTGAGCTGCGATGGTGGCATCGCCAACAACCACCTTAGACCGCCTACGCCGTTATCTTCGGCAGAATCATTCTCGCCTGCGCGCGGCACCGACGCAGGCAGAGCAGATGGAACTGCTTGCCCAAGCGCAACAGTCACCTGTGGAGGACCCTGTGGCAAGCCTCAAGGTGGTTGAGCACGCCACGATGCAGGCAGTGCCCGTGCGCCCTGCCTCCCAACCCAACGCCCTTCGACACTTTCTGGACGGCATCCAGCGCCAGCGCATCCTGTACTATGAGGGCGTGGTGCCTGTCTTCTACGCCTACCTGTCGGCAGTGGTGCGCTCGCGGGTGGACAGGCGAATGTGTTGCCTGCAGGACGGCTCCCCCCTGCAACAGCGGGATGCCTTGTATGCCCCTCTGCGTTACGTGGACGTGGAAGGACTTCGCCAGCACGGCATCCCCCTGCGCGATACCGAGCCCGGTGAACCTCTGCCCTCTCATCCTGCCTTGATACAACAGGCGTCCAACCGTATCTCCAATGACCGCGAGCTGCTGGAGCGCGAACTGGCACAGGGGTGGCTACACTGGCTGCGCGAACGGGGTTCGGAAGAGTGGCTGGTGGTGGACGGAGGTATCGCCGAACTCGCCAGCACAATGCCCGAGGCGCACCTCGTCGGGCTGGCAAAAACCAGTACGGACGTCGAGCGCGCCCTGAGCCCAGAGCAGATGCAGGCGGTGTATGGCTTGCGCAAAGGGGAACGGAGCAGCGTATTCGCCATCATGCGCGCGGGGCAGCCGGCGGTGTACTCATGGTTTCTGCGCCTGCACGACCCCGCGAAGGGGAGTCTGTTGTACGGGTTGCTACGGGTAGAGATGCCCGCTGCCGAGAGCCTGCTGGCACACGTGGATGCCCTCTCCGCATGGCTGATGGAAGACCGGGTACCCCTCAGCGTGCCCGATACCCGCTACGACCGTCTGCTCTACCCCATGCGCGACTGCGAGCAGTTTTTGCGTGCGCTTGCCCCCAGCTCGGCGCAGCTGGAGGCTTTAGCGCAGTTGGTGTAGTTGTCACTATACGTCGGTATCCTCTACACCCAGCTCCCGCAAGCGTGCAGCCAACCGTTCGGCACGTTGTCTTTGCTCTTCCGCGATACGCAACGCTTCCTCGCGCTGTGCCTCGATCTCCTCTGGTGAAAGGAACCTCTGCCCGTCGGGACGCACCAGTATGAGCCGTCCATCCTCGTCCAGACCAAACTGAACGCCCAGACGCGGGCTGACCCATCCCTGCAACTGCTCGATTGGTTGTAGTCGTCCTTCGCGACGTATCCAGCCGTCCAGTGCGCCGCGGTCGGGGTCATACAGGTAATATTCCTCCACGCCGTACTTGTCGTAGAACGCCAGCTTGTCCATCATCTCATGGAATCGGTTGTTGGGCGACATAATCTCGAACACTACGTGCAGCGGCGTGTTCTCTTCGCGCCACTGGCGATAGGCAGAGCGGTCGCCCTTCGGTCTGCCAAACACCACCAGCACATCGGGCGCAACGCGGATTTCGGGATGTCCGTATTCGGGATACCACAGCAGGTCTGCCCCGACGAACACGTTGGGGTCATCCTTGAACATGCCCGCCAGCCCCGTGTAGATGGTCACAATCCAACGCAACTGCTTCGTGTTGTCTGCCATTGGCTTGCCGTCGCTCCCTGGATAGATGCGTTCCTCTCGTCGCAACTCCTTCTCCAGCTCAGGAGAGAGGATGACCATATGCCTCACCTGCCTTCACAAGGTGTACGCTTCTATGTTACCATAAAGGCGGGGTTGGTGCATAGCAGGAAATCTCTGAAACCCAGAGAAATTTCTACATGACGACAGTCCAGCCAGACGAGGTGCAACCATGAGCACGTCAGCAAGCGACAAACCGATAGGGCGCGTGGTAGGCACAGAACGCAAGCCCAACACCGCCTTCACCTTCAACTTCTGGTGCACGCCCGACGCGCCGGTGGGCATCGGAACAATCGTGGTGGTGCGTAGCGAGACACGCACCGTGTGGGGCGTGGTGACCGAAGGCTTCGGCTACAACGACCTCGAAACGCCCATCTACGACTATATCGGCTCGGACGGTGTGGCGGAGGCAGAGTCGCCCACCCTGCGCCCGGAGATGCACCTATACGTCGCTTCGGTGCTGCGCCAGCAGCCGGAGGAACCGGTGCAGCCACCACCGATTGCGCCCGTGTACCTAGCGGACGAGCTGGACGTGCGCATGGCGTTGCGCATGGATGCCTTTACCCCCTATGCCATCCCGGCAGGGGTGTACCGCAACGGCGAGACGCTCTCCCCCATCACGCTGGACAGTCGTTTCCTGCTTGGTCCCGACGCAGGGCATCTTAACGTCACCGGCACTTCGGGCTTGGCTGCCAAGACCAGCGCAATCATGTTCTTACTGCAGGCTATCTTCCAGAAACTGCCCGGCGACGAGAGTGTGGCAGCGTTGCTGTTCAACGTGAAGGGGGGTGACCTGCTGTTTATCGACCTGCCTCCCGAAGACGGCTTCCTGACCGAACAGGACCGGCGCATGTACGACGTGCTCGGCGTCGTGCCCAAGCCGTTTGAGAAGGTAGTATACTACGCGCCCTTCAAGCAGGACCGCGTGAACCTGAACACCCTGCGCTCGCACCCCGACCTGCGCTACAACGTGTCGCCTCTGCATTGGGGCTTGAAAGAGGTACTGGACTACACGGAAGTGATGCTAAACCGCGACGATATCGACGTGAAGGCAGACGCTTTCTTGCAGTTCATCAAACAGCGTGCAGTAGACCCTGGCAAGTTTGAATTCGATCCGGAGGAGCAACAGGCAGGAGCGCCCGCCATGATGCCCGTGACCAACTTCGCGGAACTGAGCGCGTGGCTGGACATGGTGCTGCGCATCGCTGAAAAGCGCGGACGCGAGGCGTGGCGTTCGCACGCCTACCCCACCATCCGCAAAGTGTACAACCGCCTGAGCAACCTCACCACACGCTACCGGGGACTCATCGGCGAAAGCGGTTTTATCTCCGACCTGCCTGAACGCTTCGAAAACCGCACCGTGTACGTTATCGACGTATCGCAGCTGGAACAGGAGGAGCAGGACCTCATCATCACGCGCGTGATTGCCGAACTGCGCAAACGCATGGAGAGCCATCGGCTGGGCGTAGACCACCTGATTGTGGTGGTGGACGAGCTGAACAAGTACGCGCCTTCCTTCGGCAAGGAGACCTACATGCTGCGCACCCTGCTGGACATCACCGAGCGCGGGCGTTACCTGGGGCTGGTGCTGTTCGGGGCACAGCAGTTCCGTTCGCAGGTGGAGCGGCGCGTGGCAGGCAACTGCGCCACCAGCCTGTACGGGCGCATTGAGATGGAGGAGCTGGCGCAGCCGGGCTACAGCGTGTTCGGGCAGGCGGTGAAGGAGAAGCTCGCCGCGTGTGAGCCGGGCGAGGTGCTGGTGCGCCATCCGCATTTCACACAGCCCATCTTTGTGCGCTTCCCGCGCCCTTGCTTCCTGCGCGGCTCGGACGGCATCCGCCGTTATCCTCCTCAAGAGAAGCCGTTCGACGTTGCCGTGTGGGAGGTTCTGCGTGAATTAGACCCCACGCTGGAATACCTGCAGGTGAAGGCGGTGATAGATGACCTCGCCGCGTACAGCAACGGTATCGATGAAGACCGCGTAAGCGAAGCCATGCACCGCGTGCTGCTGGAGCGACCAGAGCCTTCGCGCGTGCTGGAGCGGTTTCGGGCGCACCTGCCGAAGAAGGTGGCGTCCTCGATGTTCATTACCCCATCAGGCTTGACGGGTCCCGCCTTCAACCCCGCCAACGGCGAGGACTTCGACCCTGACGACCCGTTTGCGACGTTGTAGGTTTTGGAGATTCTTCGTGCAGATTCCGCTCGCGAAGGAGCACGCCCCTTCAAAAGGGTGCAGGGAGGGCGAGGCTCCGTCCGCGCCGACTTCGCCCGATTAAGGAGTGTTTACGGCTGAAGCCGTTCCCTCTCAAACAAAGCCAGCCTGCGCCAAAAGCACACAACCTGAAGGTCGCGGCTACATGGGGAGCAAAACCTCCCTGCCAATATCAACATAATACCGTTGTAGCCGCAGGCTTTAGCCTGCGCCAAAAGCACACAACCTGAAGGTCGCGGCACATGGGGAGCAAAACCTTCCTGCCAATATCAACATACCGTCGTAGCCGCAGGCTTTAGCCTGCGCCAAAAGCACACAACCTGAA
>CALJAP010000118.1 GCA_938027655.1 uncultured bacterium
AAGCCAGCCTGCGCCCGCTGTTAGCCCTGCGAAGCGGAAGGTATCCATCCGCTCTGGGGTGAACCGTAGCGTGAAGATTGCTTTGGAGTTCGAGCAGATGTACCGTGACAAGGCATTGAGCGTGGCGAGTGTTACCGGCACAGTGCCAGAGAGAGGCGTTCTGTCTGTCCGCTGGCGGGCGGTGCGCGCGGTGGTGTGGGGCTTGATTCTGGTGCTAACGCTGTGCGCCCTTACCACCCACTCCAACCTGATATACCGTCGCTACATTACCGCTGCCTCCCTGCCGAGTGGGGCGGTGTTCTTCTTTTTCCTCACGGTGGTGCTGAACGGCATCCTGAGGCGCGTCCATGCGCCGTGGGCGTTGGCAAAATGGGAGCTGGGCATCGTGTTCTCGATGCTGTTTATCTCCGCGGCGATACCGCAGGCGTCTGTTGGGCAGACGCTGGTCACGCTGGCGGTGGCTCCGCAATACTACCCCAGGCGGAGCGGTGTGCCATACGCTGAGCAACTGGGTGACGCTATCCCTTCATGGCTGCTGGTGCAGGACAGGGAGGCGGTGCGGGCGTTCTACGAAGGGCTTGCGCCCGGTGGGTCTATCCCGTGGGGCGCGTGGGTAGTGCCGATGCTGGGGTGGACGCTGTTCGCGCTCGCGCTCATCGTGGCGCTGGGCTGCCTGGCGCGTATCCTGTCGCACCGGTGGATTGAAGAGGAGCGGGTGACGTTTCCCCTTATGGAGCTGCCTCTGGAGATGATGGGCGCAGGAAGCGAAGGCGACCGCTTCTGGCGCAATCCCCTGTTGTGGTTGGGATTCCTCCTCCCGGGCACGATGATCGGCGTGGGGCAGATGCACTCCTATTTTCCCACCATCCCCGAAATCGGACAGATACTCATCTGGCGCATTGGAGAGGGTTGGCAGACTGCGCCGCTCAACGCCCTGCGCGACCTGGTGTTTCCGGTATGGATGCTGGTGGTCGGTGTCTCCTATCTCATCAACGGCGAGGTGGCGGCGTCTATCTGGGTGTTCCACCTGCTGTATCGGGCGCAGCTGTTGGCGTTCGCCCTGATGGGGTACAACGCCGCCGCTCCTGCTGGCACCACTACCTTCAACCCGATGGACTGGATACACCACACCGAGTTCGGCGCGTGTGTGGTGTTGTCAGTGAGCATGTTGCTGCCGGTGTGGAGCGAGGTCAAGAAGGCATGGCGGCGTGAGCCGGATGCTCGGGTGCCGCGCGGGGCGGTGCTGGGCTTTCTGGGGGCGAACGGTGTGATGCTGGTGTGGGCGCTGGTTGCCGGGCGGAACGTGCTGCCTGTGCTTCTCTTTCTGCTGGTGTTGTATGCGATTGTGCTCGCGCTGGGCAGGATGGTGGCTTCGGGCGGAGTGTACCTGGTGGATAACGGCTATGTGCCCGAGCGGTTGATACACGGGCTGTCGGGTAGCCTGTGGCAGAGCAACAGTGGGCTATGGGTGCTCAACGCCCAGAACGCGCTGGTGGGGCGGGCGGATATGAGCTTCCTGTACTTCGCCCTCAACGACGAGAAGTTCCGCCATGAGGCGCGGCTGCCGCAGCGGGTGCATCTGGTGGCAGTGATGTTGTCGGTGCTGGCGGCGTTGGTAGGTGCGTATTTCTTCATCCTGTGGTGGTCGTATCGGTATGGGGCGGTAAACTTCGCCGCGTGGCCCCTGTCGTGGAACGTGCCTCAACACCTGCAACGGCTGATGGGCGACATGGCTTCCCGTCAACCGCCTTCGGCGGAGGTATGGAGCGCGACGCTGGTGGGGGCGGGGATTGGCTTGTTTCTGCTGCAGATGAATCGGCAGTTCACCTGGTGGCGACTGTCGCCGTTGGGGTTCGTCATCGCCAGCAGTGAGAACGTGAGCGGGCAGATCTGGGGCGGTGCGTTCATCGGCTGGCTGCTCGCGTCGCTGGTGAAGCGTTATGGGGGGATGCCCGTCTATCGCAAACTGCGCCCGTTCTTTCTGGGGTTGATTCTGGGCGATGTGGTGGTGTACTGCACCGTCGTGCTGCTGGAATCCCTCATTGGCGTGCGTGGGGCAGGGGGATAGGTTGAATACACCTCACCCCCGGCCCTTCGCCTTATTCAACCTCTCCCCCGGCCCCTCTCCTGCAAGGAGAGGGGAGCCTCGATTCGAGCGCCCCCCTCCCGCTTTCAGTTATACACGGGGGGTCAGGTCGGCAACCTGCAGGGTATCACGTCAGCGCCATCGGCATCAACACACACAGGTAGTTGTCCTGGTCCACCGGACGGATAACGGCGGGGCGCAGGGATTCGGTCAGCTCCAGATGCACACCTTCCGAGTCGATCACGTTGAGCACATCGATGAGGTACCGCGCATTGAACGCCACGGTAATGTCATCTCCCTCGCGCACGACCTCCACCTCTTCGTGCGCCTTGCCCGATTGTCCGCTTTCGGCTTCGATAATCAGGTACTCGCCGTTGGTGCTGAGGATAAGGCGGTTGCTGATGTCACGCGCGACGAGGCTGGCACGGCGCACCGCCCGCAAAAACTCCTCGGTGGCAAGCGTTAGACGCTTGGTGTATGCGGTGGGGATGACGCGCTGGTAGGCAGGGAACTGCCCGTCGATCAGTCGGGTGATGAGGAAAGTGCGTCGTGGGTCGTCCAGTGGTCGGAAGCAAGCCTGGTTCTTTCCGATTTGCACTTCTACTTCGCCTTCGTAATCGCCCACGATGCGCGCCAGTTCGTTCATCGCGCGGGCAGGTATCACCGCGGCGATGGGTGCCTCCAGCGCATTGACGCCCACCGGATGCGAGCGCACGGTCAGCCGGTGTGTGTCGGTGGCGACCATGCGCAGGGTCACGCCGTCGTACTCCACTAGCACGCCCGTCAGGATAGCTCGGGTTTCTTCCGTGCTCACCGCGAAGATGGTCTGCTTGATCATCTCTTTGAGGGTGTCGGCGGGCACGGTGAAGCCGGTGGCGTCGCTGACCTCGGGCAGGGAGGGATACTCCACCGGCGGTAGCCCGAGCAGCTTGTACTCCGAACGCTCGCACAGCAGTTGCACCGCGTGGGTGGCATCGTCGCTCATCTTGATATCCGCATCAGGCAAAGAGGAGAGCACCTCCTGGGTGAGACGGGCGGGTACAGTCGCCTCACCGGGCATCTCCACCGCTGCGGGCACAAAGCACTCAATACCGATTTCGAGGTCGGTGGCGGTGAGTTTGATACCTTCCTCTTCGGCGTTGAGGTGGATGTGTTGCAAGATGGGCAGCGAGCTGCGCCCGCTCACCGCATGGGCGACCGTCTGCACACCCTCCAGCAGTTCCTTACGGCTCGTGGTGACTTTCATGATGAACCTCCCCATGATTAGTTTGAAACGAAACCCTTCAATCTGGTGAAGTCGGCTCGGCAGGAGCCTCGTCCTCCAGCGAGAGCAGTGGTAGAGAGAACGGTTGCTCGGTGGGGCGTGTTGACCGGAGGTGCGGGAAGTGTTCTGCGATATGGCTCAGGATGCGCTCGCCGAGTGGCTCCGAAACCATTGGCGATTCCACTCCGCGCCGAAGCATCTCACGCGCTTGTTCCATAGAGCGCGCCTCGTAAGCACAGGCGGGGCACCGAAGCAGATGCCTCTCGATGCGCTGCATCATGCTTTCGGTCAGCTCCTGGTCCATGTAGTTGCCCAGTAGTTCGCGCACTTCGGCACACTTCATGCCTCTTCCCCCCATTCTTCGGAGAGCAAGTCGCGCAGAGCGGTTCGTGCCCGGTACAGCATCCCTTTTACCGACGGCACACTGCGCCCCAGCATCTCCGCCACCTCTTTCGCGGTGAACTCTTCCACGTCGCACAGCAACAGCACCGTCTGATACTCCTCCGGCAACCGTTTGAGGGCACGTTGCACCGCCAGGCGCAGCTCTACCTCCGCCGTGTTATCGCCCTGTACAGGCTCCATGCCATCCTCTAGACGCAGCAAACGCGGCTGACGCAGGCGGTCGATACAGCAGTTTCGCGCAATGCGAAACAGCCACGCTTTGAACGTGCCCTCGGCACGGTAGCCCAGGCACCCCTCGAAGGCGCGCAGGAATACCTCCGACAATACCTCCTCGGCGTCGGTGCGGTTGCCCAGCAGGCGCGTGGCATACGCCAGCACCGAGTCGGCATAGCGCCAGAACAGCGTTTCTGCCGCTTGCATGTCGCCCGCGCGGAACCGCGCGATGAGTCGTGCCTCTTCGTTCTCTCTACCGTGTTCCATAAGATACGACGTGTGGGAGGTTCAAAAAGCACCGCGGCGGGTGCAGATTCCTTGCAGATTGTAACCGCCTTTGGGCGAGGAGTCAAGGGCAGCCACATTTCCCGTAATGGTGCTGTGCGCCTCCACTCGCAGACTGCCGATAATGGAAGCGTATAACACTTTTTGTGCGAGGGCTTGGCATGAGCAGCCACGAAACGCTGACCGAACTGGTGGAGGTCTTGATCGACAAAACCCGCGATAAACGCCTGATGTGGGAGCCGGTTGGCGAGTCAGATACTTATGCGACGGTGATAGATGGTTCCTACACCCTGCGCGTCTATCGGGATGATGACGAGGTGTGTCTGGTGCTGCGTGAGATGCACTCTCCGGAGGCGATTACCCTCTTCGCGCACAACCAGATTGACCACGAGCGTCTGGAACTGCTACACCGTGTGGTGCGCGAGAATGCCCTGCGCTACGATGAGAAGATTGCGCAGGTGGTGGAGATTCTGAAAGCGTTGTAGCCTACCGCAGCACGTGGCGCAAGAAGAAGAGCAGGTTCGCAGGACGCTCCGCCAGCCGCCGGGTGAAGTAGGGATACCACGCTTCCCCGTAGGGCACGTACACACGCATCTGGTAGCCCTGTGCAACCAGTTTCTCCTGTAAATCGCGCCGGATGCCGTAGAGCATCTCGAACTCAAACCGTTGTGGGGAGATATGGTTGTTCTGTGCAAAGGCTATCGCGTCGCGGATGATGCTCTCGTCGTGCGTGGCGAGCGCAGGGGCGTTTCCGTGCAACAGTAGCTTTTGCATCAGGCGTCGGTACGCGGCGTTCACCTGACCCCGTTTCGGGTAAGCGATGCTCGCCGGCTCAGCATAAGCGCCCTTGCACAGCCTCACCGACGCCTTGCACCCAATGAGCCGCTCGATGTCCTCCTCGCTGCGATACAGATACGCCTGGATCACGATGCCCAGGTTGGGGTAGCGTTCGTGCAAGGTGTAAAAAATGTCCAGCGTGCGCTGGGTGTAATCACTGCTCTCCATATCGATGCGCACGAACCCCCCTGCCTCCTGCGCGCACTGCACAATGCGTTCCAGATTGTTCCGGCAAAAGTCGGTCTCGATATCCAGACCCAGCTGGGTCAGCTTCACCGATACCTGTGTGTCCAGCCCTGCCTGCGCCAATGTGGGCAACACCCGCAGGTACTCCGCCACCACCGCCTCCGCCATCTGCTTGTCGCGCACGCTTTCGCCGAGATAGTCGATGGAGACCTTCATCCCTCTGGACCGGAGCTGTTGGGCAACGCGGATGGCATCCTGCAGCCTTTCGCCAGCAACAAAGCGGTCAACCAGTTTACGGAACGGCCGTCCCCGGGTGATAAGGTGACGTACCGGGGGCAGGGAAGCGATTTTCAGCACAAGGGCACGAGTGAGCATGCTTTCCCTCTTGTCGGTGATGTCTGCACCTACAGTATACACCTGCCGAGGGGCAAAGACAATCCGTCTGTTCCCTCTGGAGGACGAGGTTTCTGCGGAGCCGACTTCGCCGGATTGAAGATTTTTACGGTTAAAGCCGTTGCTTGTCAGACAAAGCCAGCCTGCGAAGGCAGGGTTTCGTTTGCAGGGGAACGGCTTTAGCCGCGAGAGAAGCAGTCGGTTAGCTGAGCGTGCAACGGGGAGAGCGAAGCGAAGAATCTCGTTCTATCGTTACAATGAGATGCTTCGCTAACGCTCGGCATGACAGAATAGACTGGAGCGTCTTTTGGCTCAGAATACTCGCGTCCAGAGACTGGTGAGAGGTGAAGTACCAAGAGTAAAGAAAAAGGTCGAGCCCCCGCAAAGGGGGCTCGTCTCAGAAGCGGAAAACTGCCTTCCGTCTATGCGCGGCGGCGACGCAGTGCCATGCCTGCCAGCCCAACCACGCCGGTAGCCAGCGCCATCAGCCCGCCCGGCTCAGGAACAGG
>CALJAP010000119.1 GCA_938027655.1 uncultured bacterium
ACCTGCCCCTCGCGGCGGATGTCCAGCTGATGGGTATGCCCGTACACCAGCACGTCCAGCGCACCCCCTGACGCGATGGGCGCGACCAGCTCGTCCTGATGCACCACCCCTACCCGCTTGCCGTCCGCCTGCACGATAGCGATACGGGGATGCACCTCGCCGACCGCCTCGAAGGCTCTGGATAGCCCGATACGCTCGCCGTCGTTGTTGCCGAACACCGCCACCACCCGGCAGGGCGCGCCGTGCATTGCCCGCACCGCAAAGGGCGCCACGAAATCGCCCGCGTGCAGGATCAGCCCGACGCCCTCGCGTTCGAACAGCTCCATCGCCGCGCGGATTTTAGGCAGGTTGTCGTGACTGTCCGCCATGATGCCTATTTTCACAGGGGTATCTCCTTTCCGATTTCGGGCAGTATTACCTTACTTATACCCGAAAACCGCTCCACAAAGGTAGTGGGTTCGGTCGTATGCACGGGAATCAGCGTCTTCGGGCGGATGGCTTCTATCACCCGCTCCAACTCCTCGCCGGAGGCGTGCCCCGACACGTGTAGGGGAACCCTCTCGTCGTCTGCGTCACCCTGCGGGGGGTAGCGCGTGAAACCGAATCGCTGTAGCCACCGGTTCAGCCGCTGGTCATCGATACGCTGTTCTTCGGTCATCGGCTCGCTGAAGGATTGTATCCACAGCCCGCCTGAGACCTTCAGATACGGCAGCTCGTTGAGGTCGTAGTAGCCGAAACAGAGCAAATACTCGTCGGGACGGCGCGAGATTTGCTGCGCGGTGATATACAGATTAGCATATTGCTCATACAGAGCCTTCTCCCACGATTCGGAAGGCGGTTTGCCCACGCCCTGATACACGCGCAGGGAGCCGTCATCTAACGGCAGGTCGTAACCGCTGATACGCCATGCATGGAGCAGGTACAGGTCTTTGGGATTGACCACCACCTGCCTGCCGCATTCGCGGGCGGCGTGCCAGAACCGCTTCAGGCGTTCCAGATGGGTCATCGAGAAGTTCGCACTCACCGGTTTTCCCGCGTTCTGCTTCAGCAGCCTGGCAAACTCGGATTGCACATCGTCTTCGGTGTAGCCGGAGCCGGTGCGCGTGATGCGCGTTCCCTCGATGAGGAGCGCAACGGGTTGCAGCTGCGCCGCTTCCTGCATGAACTGTTCGGTAAGATGTCTGCGCTCGCCGCGAAAGCGCAGGTCGCCCGTGTATACCACCCATCCCGCGCTCGTCTGCACCGCCCACGCGCCTGCGCCGGGGATGGAATGGTCTAACGGGAAGAAACGCACCTCGTAGTCCTTTATCCGTCTGTGGAAAGGTTCCAGCGGTTGCAGGTCGCATTTATCGTGGTGTCCGCCGGGCAGTTCGTTCCAGAAGGATTGCATCGCCTGCGCGTCACCGTCAGCGGTCAGCACGGGGCGGAATGTGGCGAGGGGTGCCTCTCTGCGGTTCCATGCCAGCTTCCTGAACTCGCCGTCCTTGAGTTCGAACCGGCGCACGTAAATCGTGCCGTCGTCCAGACTGCTGCAGTCCTGCAAGGCGCGCAGCAGCAGTGCGCTCTCGGCGGAACAGAACAACGGGATGTCGTCCCGCAGGTATTGTAGGTCCCCCGCATGGTCGGAATGCGCGTGCGAGAGCAGCACACCGTCCACCTCGTCCAGCCGGACGGTCCAGTCGTCAAAGGGGTAATCGTCCAGAAAGCGTTCGTGATAGATGCCCTGCACGGGAGGCAGTAAGCCCATCACAAATAGCTCGTACAACCCACGCCCCTTCTGGGGTTTCAGATACTCCTCATAATAATCCATCAGGCGGCTGAGGTTCTGCCCGAAGTCCAGCCACAGGGTCAGGTCGTCGTCCTGTAGCAGGATTTTATTGCCGCCGATGCAGCCTGCGCCGTCCCACACGCTCACACGGGTCATGGTTGCATCACCAAGAAGGTAAGCAGTGCGAATTGTATTCGCGATAGAGCAAAATTGTCCTCTCTCACGGCTAAAGCCGTTCCTTCGCAAACAAAGCCCTGCCTGCGCAGGGCTCCTTTAGCCAGCGAAGGCTGGCTTCGTCTGTCAGGGAACGGCTTCAGCCGTAAATGCCCGATGACCTTCTCTTCGCGCAAACAAAATAGGCTTCATCTGGTTTTCGATTGCGCAGGGGTTGACCTTTATTGTTGAGTAAGTGTATAATCTTAGTCAAGATAAATATTTGGGAGGTATCCTCGATGAGCAACGTGCTGGTGAGTACAGAGTGGGTGCAGCAGCACCTAAACGACCCCGGCATCCGGCTGGTAGAGGTGGATGTGGACACCACTGCCTACGATTCGGGGCACATTCCGGGCGCGATCGGCTTCAACTGGCAGACGCAGCTACAGCATCAGGTGCGGCGCGACATCATCACGCGAGAGGAGTTCGAGCAACTGCTGGGCGAATCGGGCATCGGCAACGAGCATACGGTGGTGCTCTACGGCGACAATAACAACTGGTTCGCTGCCTACGCCTTCTGGCTGTTCACCATTTACGGCCATGAGAAGCTGTATCTGATGGACGGTGGACGCAAGAAGTGGGTTGCCGAGAACCGCCCGCTAACCACCGAGCGTCCGAACTACGCACGCACGCAATACCGCGCGAAGGAGCCAAACCTGCACCTCCGCGCCTTCAGCTCCCAGGTGATGCAGGCTCTGAATAGCCCACGCATCGCCCTGGTAGATGTGCGCTCGCCGCAGGAGTTCACCGGAGAGGTCATCGCTCCTCCCGGCATGACCGAAACCGCTCAGCGTGGCGGGCACATCCCGGGCGCGGTGAACATCCCCTGGTCGCAGGCGGTCAACGAGGACGGCACTTTCAAGAGCGCGGACGAGCTGCGTGCGCTGTACGCCGGCAAGGGGGTTACGCCGGACAAGCAGGTGATTGCCTACTGCCGTATCGGCGAGCGGTCGTCGCACACGTGGTTTGTGCTGCGCTACCTGCTGGGCTACCCCGACGTGCGCAACTACGATGGCAGCTGGACAGAGTGGGGTAATCTGGTGGGCGCACCTATCGAGCGTGAGATACCGGCGGCGAAGGCTTCTGCCGAAGCACCCTGTCCGTCCTAACGCTGTCTGACTCTTCGTGCCAGTATCAGCCCACTGCCTGCTACTGTCCACAGCACCAGCGACGCCGGCTCGGGCACTGCGGGCGGGGTGGCGCCTCCACGTCCCGACGGAGTACCGCCCAGCGAGAACAGTCCACTCGCGCCCACCATGAACAGTGGAGCCAGCGAGGCGGGAGCAGCGTAAGCCGCCGACGCAGCCTGGAACACGGGCAAGTCGGGTACAACCAGCGCAGCATCCGCCTCCCACAAAGGCAGGTCTGGCATCTGCAACTGCGCGGCGACAGGGTCCGCGAACACATCCGGCGCGACGGACTGCACAGGCGGTGGCATGGGGTCTTCCAGCACCTGCTCTACCGACGTATTGGCAGATGTAGCCGGTGAGGGTCGGGGGGCGCCCTGCGCCCTCGGCACGGAGTAGCCCGGCAAACTGGTACTCATCGGGTTGCCACACTCTGCCAGCAGCACCGGTTTGCCGGTACTCAGGTGCATGAATACCGCCGTGCCCTTGCGCAGCTGGCGCACACTGCTCCCGATACTGCCGTCCTTGCTGATGAAGAACACCCTGTAACTGCCACCGCTTTTCAGGCGACGTAACCCCAGCTGGCTCTGGGCGTAAGCGGCAAACTGCGCGGCGGGCACTCCAAAATGGGTTGTGTAGCGCGAGGCAACCACCGTGTCTCGCCGGATTTGGGATGCCAGCTGTGCCGCGCTATACGCCGGCTGCCTGAGAAACGCGCCGCGAGGCATTCCTGAGCTCCATACCGGCATCCCGCAAGCAAGCAGTAATATCACAAGAAGAGATGTACACTGCCTAAGCATACACACTCACTCCTTCCTTTGCAACTCCACTTGATTAGACAGCAAGTTGCGGTACAGAAGGGGATAGTTAGCTTCTGTAGTTTTACTGGTTTTTGCTGAAGAACGGTAGAAAGAACAGGGAAAATCAAAAGGGAACCCGGCGGGTGTAGCCGGATTCCCTTCGGCGGGATGGGTAGGGGGGTCAGGCAGCCAAATCTTGTTCCACTTTACCCCAGAAAGCCCTGAGCTGACACTCAGTCTGGTATATAAACTCTTTCAGGTTTACCCAGCCTTCTGTATGGTTACACGCGCTCTCCACCCACAGCCCCGAATCCAGCAGGCTTTCTTCCCTCAGCATCTGCAGGGTCTCCTCGCTCAGTCGTTGCCGTACCACCTCCGCCTGCTCGCCGGTATAGGGCAGAATGACCGCCAGGTCTGAGACGTCGATTCGTGCGGGGATGTCCGCTTTGCGGATTTTCGCCCGAAGGCGCGGCGCCAATCGAGCCATTATCCCCTCAAACAGGTTCAACCCATACTGGCGAATGAACCCCTGCGCACCGCCTACCCGGATGAAAACCACTCCCAGCGTGTAGCCGTATCGACTGGCGCGGTTTATCTCCTCGTCCAGACGGCTTTCAAAGTAGCGACGGTTGTAGCAACCGGTAATCGGGTCTATGATGGAGGGTTGCGTCAGCTCGGCTTCGGTGTTCAGCATCCTTTGCTGCATCCGCATCATCTGCGCCTGAGCGTCCTTCAGCTCCTCGGTGACCAGTATCTTGCGCAGCTTCTTGGTGGAGTTACGCAGGATGTGTGATACATAGTTGCAGGATATTCCCAGTTGTTGGGCGATTTCGGTTTGTGACAGCTCTTCATAGAAGAAAGCGTACAGCACCTTGCGCTCGATCTCTTTCAAGCGTTCCATCGCGTGCTCCAGCACGACCCGCTCTTCGGTAGCAATCTGTAGAGTCGTGCTGTCGGGGTGCTCTAACTTCTCGATATCCGCGCCGGAAAAGTGTTCGTCCTCCTCGCTCTCGCCGCTCTCCAGAGAGGCAACGCGGAACAGCTCGCTGGTGGAGAGCAGGTACTCCACCTGTTTCTCGTCCATGTTCATCACCGCGCCGATCTCGGTGGATGTGGGCTGCCTGCCCAGCTGCTGGGAGAGCGAATCGACCACGCGCGTCAGCTTCTGATGCAGCTCCTGAATCCATGCGGGCACTTTGATAATCTTGCCCCTGTCGCGCAGGTAGTGCTTGATTTGCCCGATGATGAAGTGCGTGGCGTATGTAGAGAACTTGGTGCCCTTGTCAGGCTTGTACAGGTCGATGGCGTTCAGTAACCCCAGATAGCCTTCCTGAATCAGGTCTTCCAGAGGCTCACCCGTATTGACAAAACGACGAGCAATGCTCTCCACAAGATGAGGAAACTGCTCCACGATACGCTCGCGGATTTCCAGATCACCCGTTCGGTGGTAATCGATAACGAGCTGTTGTACCTCGTTGTCGTTATATCTTTTGGACATCCTTGTCGCTCCCTCTATTGCTTCGATGTTGTGGAACGCATCCAGCGTTCCGTGAAGGGGCTACACTGGTATTATCGGCAGAGGGAGAGGGGTTTTTACAGGGCTACTGGATGGTGCTGACCGGCAGAGGCGGTGACAAATTGCTGGACGAGGAGGAGTTGAACAGGCGGTCTACCAGCTCGCGTGCTTCAGCCTCGTCTGCATAGACGTAGCTCCGCCCGGCACGACAGGGCAACGTGACCATCTGGATATTACGCGAAGGAACCGACTTGGCGAACCACGCCAGCGCAAGCATCTGCCCGTAACTGAGGGTGGTCGTCAGGTTCTCGTCTACCGCGTCCAGCAGTTGAGGCAGTTTCAGGTAGGTGCTGGGGTGGCGAAAATGCTCCTTCACTGCGGCGAGGAACTTCTGTTGACGCTCGATGCGCCCCAGGTCGTTGTCCACACTGCGGATACGTACATAGCCAAGCGCCTGCTCGCCGTTCAGGTGATGCAGCCCCGGCTCGAGGTGCACGTGTAAATCTCCCCAGTTATCATCATAGTGCAAGGGCTTGTCGACGTAGATATCGATGCCGCCCAACAGGTCCACGGCGCGACGGAAGGCACTATAGTAAATCACCACATAATGGTCTACCGGCACGTCCAGCCATTGGCGAATGGTCTCGGCAGTCAGTTCCGGTCCCCCCAGAGCCATCGCGGAGTTGATTTTGTGGGTTCCGTGTTCAGGCACGTGCACTCGCGTATCTCGGGGGATGGAAAGCACGCTGATACGTCGGTTCACGAAGTCAAAATGCGCCAGCATGATGGTATCGCTGCGGGTGCGCTTGGTATAGATGCGCTTCTGGTTGTCACGGTTCTCGTCGGAGCCAAGCAGCAACACCGTCACCGAGCTCTGACCGGGGAAAGCCTGTGCCACATCCAGCCCGCGGTACTGCCACACCGCACTAACCGTCTTGCGTACCGCTTTACTGGAGGCGTAGAAGTAACCGCTGAGCGTGCCAATGGACAGCGCACCCAGCATGAACACAAACAATACTATCCGCCAGAACAAGCTCCGGCGCGTTGCAGGCTTCTCTTTGGCTCGCAACTTATCACCTCCCGTTGCGCAGTTTACCAGAATTGCCGTTCGCTTTCAACGTGACCCTCCATCAATTTCTGCCGTAGACATCGACATCAACCCCTCATTGCCCAGAAGGCGAAGGCGATGATGCCCAGCACCAGCAGAGCCACCACTGCCATCGCGCGCTTCTCCTCGCGCGAGAAGCGGAAATGCTTCCGGTTTACCAGAAGCAACACCACCGCCATTGGCACCAGACCGGGAAGCATATCCACCGCGTCCATGAAGCGCGGGGTCAACGAGCCCACCACGTTTTGAAACACCATGTACCCCGCCAGCGCGACAACCATCCAGATATAAGTGGCTCGTGCTGCCATGCCGAATCGCCACACGCAGGCAAAGTAGAACGCCAGAAACACGAAGTCCGCCGGGCCGATGATGCCGATGGGGCGCAATCCTGCTGGCGTGGGTTTCGCGCCGACCTGCGGCACGTGCACTGCTACTGTGCTCAGCGCTTGTGGAGCGGCCTGCATGACGCGCGGTATCCACAGGCTCACCACCGCAAAATCCACCAGCGCGGCAAACAGCGCCGCCGGGGCAAGGATATTTGGCTCGCGGATAATGTGCGACACCGCCAGCCCTAACAGGCTTGCCGCCAGCACCATCAGCGTGTCGCTGATACCCAGCACTACCTCCAGAGCCACAGCGCTCTGGCGAAGGGCAGGTACCAACGCCGGCGACAGGCGCACCACGAAAAACAGTAATAAAGACAGCACCATCCACCCCAACGCCGCCAGCGGAGGCAACGGAAGCGCAGAGGCGCGCATCACCACCCATGTCGCCAAAGCCATAAATACCAGCGTGGAGAGCGCGACCTGCAGGAAACCGTCACCCAGAAAGGTGACCAGCGGCGCTCCCACGCGATACAGCAGATAAACCAGCACCGCCACCCCAAACAGGCGGTAGCGGTCACTCAGGGTCTCTTCCATGTGCTATCCCGGCACCACCTTCGTGATGCGCTCGATATCGGGGTCGGTGAAGATGTCTGCTTCGTCGCGGCTGGTGGAGGAGAACTCGCTAACCACCGCACCCCCGTCGCCCGCTTGGAACCAGTGCCGGGTGTTCGGAGGGATAGTGTACTGTTCACCCGGGCGCAGCACAATCTCATGCCACACGGTATAGTGCTTCTCGCGCCCGGCTGGGGGCTTCGCCTTGGGGTTGGGCGTCGGCTCGCCTTCCACATACAGATACACCTCACCCCAGCGACAGCGGAAGGTCTCCATCTTGCCCGGGTCGCCGTTCACCGGCGGATGGCGATGCTCGGGGCAGGTCTGGCGAGGGAACAGCACCAGCTCCTTCGCGCAATAGCGGTCGGTGTTCACATATACCACCAGCTCCAGCCCGGTGTTCTCCAGGTCGCCCAGACCGAAGTCCGCTACCTCGATATTCTTCTGCTCTTCGGGTGTGAGCACAATATTTGCCTTGCGCAGGTATTCCGTTGCGCGCTGCTGTGCCTGACGCAACTGGCTTTCGGTAATCATTGGCGCACCTCCTCGTGGGCATTCTCCACCGGATATATACGCTGAATGCTTCGCCAGATGGTTGCAAATGTCCTTTGGACCTGGGCGCAGCGAGATGGGCCGCCTCGCCCTCGGTTTACTTCATCAGCGAAACCCCTCGCTTCCCCTTCAGGTAGATGAGCAACGCAGCGATGTCAGACGGGCGTACACCGGGGATGCGCGACGCCTGTCCAATACTACGCGGGCGCACCCGCGACAGCTTCTCCCGTCCCTCGTGCGAGAGACCGCGTATCGCAGTGTAGTCCGTGTCTTCCGGGATCAGTAAACCTTCCAGCCGCTGGTGTTCGGCCACCTGCTGTTGCTGGCGACGCAGGAACCCCTCGTACTTCGCCGCAAGCTCTATCTGCTCCGCTACCTCCCGCGCCACAGGCTCGTCCACAGGTACCAGCTGTAGCAGGGTTTCGTACGTGACCTCCGGGCGGCGCAGCAGCTCATACAGGCTCGTGGCACCGTCCACCGGAGCCAGACCATGTTCTTGCAGCAGGGGGTTCTGCCTGCCGGTCAGCACCGTCTGCTGTAGCCTCTGCGTTTCACGCTCTATCGCCTCCCGTTTGGCGACGAAGCGCGCCCATCGGTGGTCATCCACCAGTCCCACCCGCCTGCCGATGGGCGTCAGGCGCAGGTCGGCGTTGTCGTGGCGCAGGGCAAGACGAAACTCCGCCCGCGCGGTGAGCATCCGGTAGGGGTCCTGCACCCCTTTGGTGATAAGGTCATCGATCAGCACGCCGATATAGCCGGTGTGTCGCTCCAGCACCATCGGCTCGCGTCCCTGCACGTATAGGGCGGCGTTAATGCCCGCTACCAGCCCTTGCGCCGCTGCCTCCTCGTAGCCTGACGTGCCGTTGATTTGCCCCGCCAGGAACAGCCCGGCGATAGCGTGCGTCATCAGGGTGGGTTTCAGCTGGTCGGGGTACACCATATCGTACTCCACTGCGTAGCCGGGGCGAATCATCACCACCTCTTCCAATCCGGGCAGCGTGCGCAAGAACGCCAGCTGCACCTCTTCTGGCAGACTGGTGCTCATGCCCTGCACGTACAGCTCGTTAGTGTCCCAGCCCTCCTGCTCGAGGAAGACAGGATGCGACTCTTTGTCGGGGAAGCGCACGATTTTATCCTCGATGGACGGGCAGTAACGCGGACCGATGCCTGTAATTCTGCCGCCGTACAGCGCGGAACGATGTAGGTTCTCGCGGATGATGCGATGCGTCCGCTCGGTGGTGCGTGTTTGCCAGCACGGTAGCAGCTCACGTGGCGGGTTCAAGCGGTCATGCACGAACGAGAAGGGCGGCGCGTCGGCATCGGATGGCACCACCTGCGTGCGCGAGAAGTCCACGCTCTCCTTGGCGATGCGAGCGGTCGTGCCCGTCTTGAACCGTCCCAACCGGAAGCCCAGCCGACGCAGAGACTCGGACAAGCCCACCGCAGGCGGCTCGCCGGCTCGTCCGGCGCGTATCTGCTTTTCTCCAATATGGATGAGCCCGTTCAGGAACGTGCCCGAAGTGACGATAACCGCCTTCGCCCGCAGTTCGCGCCCGTCTTTGAGCCGGACACCTTGCACGGTGCTGTGGTGCGCCACCACCTCCATCGCCTCGCCCTGTATCAGTTCCAGACCAGGCTGAGTCTCCAGCACAGCGCGCATATAGCGGGGATAGAGCTGCTTATCGGCGTGCGCACGCAGGGTTTGAATGGCTGGACCTTTGCCCGTGCCGACAAATCGGATGTGCGTCAGGTTCAGGTCGGTGGCGATGCCCATCTGCCCGCCGAGCGCGTCGATCTCGCGCACCAGGTGTCCTTTGGCAGGACCTCCAACCGAACAGTTGCAGGGCATGTGCGCCACACGGGTCACGTCCAGCGTGATGACAGCGGTGTGACAGCCCATCCGCGCTGCTGCCAGCGACGCCTCACACCCCGCGTGTCCTGCACCAATCACGATGATATCGAAACGGTTGTCGCTCATACGCTCGCTGCTAAAAAGCATTGCAGGCGTATTATACCTGAATGCAGGCATGTAAAGACACAGGTTGGACATGGTGTATCAGCGTGCAGGTATAACCCCTGATTTTCTCGACGTGGTATAGTAGTGCGTCAAACATGGTTGTTCGGATGTGAGCAGAGTGGTTCCGCTTTGCTGTCATTCTTTGCTCAGAATAACAATTGTTTGCTGACATGCGGAACGTAGTCAAGTATCTCTAAGATTCTTCGCTTGCTCTCTGTTCTTTGCACGCGCAGCTACCCGACCACCTCTCTCGCGGCTAAAGCCGTTCCCTCGCAAACAAAGCCCAGCCAGCGAAGGCTGGCTCCATCTGTCAGGGAACGGCTTCAGCTGTCAATGCCCCGTGACCCTGTTCAGGACGACAGACAAAGCGATTTAACCTCTCCCCCGTCCCCTCTCCTACGAGGAGAGGGGATACGGTGAGAAACTGCCTAATCCACCCGATAGGGTGGACCGGGTTCCGGTATCTCCAGCTCCTCGGGGGAGATGGTATACCGCTCCACCAGTCCGATGATCGCCTGCGCCAGCACCGCGCTCACCGTATCGGGGTCGGCGGGCCTGGAGAGGTCGCGCAGCAGGGGCGACTCGTCGGAGATGTATCCGTGACCGATGAGGAACTGCAGGTCCTTAAACGCCCAGTGCTGGGGCTTCACCGGCACCGCGATAGAAACTTTGGGCGTGCGCGCTTTGAGGTCTTTCAGGCTTTCCTCCACCTGACGCATGAACCGCGCCAGTGTCACTGCCAGTTCGTAGCGGGTTACCGGCTGGTCGCCGCGAAACGTGCCGTCAGGGAACCCCTTCATGATACCCTTCGCTACCACTTCCTTCACCGCGTCCGCCGCCCAGTGGTCAGGGGGCACGTCTTTGAACCCGGTGGTCTGTGCGGGTGCGGGACGCACCGTGAGGGCTATAGCTATCAGAGCTATCGCGCCGATGCAACGAGCGATGCGGAACATTGAGAGTACCTCCTCCTGTTTAGAACTCTGCCGAAACCACGTTGCTTTCGCGGATGGCGGCGAACTCTTCCAGAGCGCGTCCCGTGCCGATAGCCACACACGACAGCGGGTCCTCCGCCACCTGAGTGCGGATATTGGTTACCGACTCCAGAAGCCGGTCTATGCCGCGCAACAGCGCACCGCCGCCCGTAAGGGTGATGCCGCGCTCGATGATGTCCGCTGCCAGTTCGGGCGGAGTCTCCTCCAGCACCGAGCGCACGCGCTCCACGATGGCGTTAATCGGCTCCTGTAGCGCGTCGCGAATCTCCTCCGAGGTCACCGTAATCGTCTTGGGCAACCCGGCGATGAGGTCGCGCCCGCGCACCTCCATCTCCAATTCCTTCTCCAACGGGTAAGCAGAGCCAACCTTTATCTTTATTTCTTCGGCAGTTCGCTCGCCAATCATCAGGTTATATTGACTGCGGATATAGCGTGTGATGACCTCATCCATCTTATTGCCGCCAACCCGTACCGAACGACTAATGACAATGCCTTCCAGCGAGATAACCGCCACGTCGGTAGTGCCCCCACCGATGTCCACCACCATGTTACCGCCCGGCATACTGATAGGCAACCCTGCACCGATAGCCGCTGCCATCGGCTCCTCGATAGTGTACGCCTCACCTGCGCCCGCCTCGCGCGCTGCCTGAATCACCGCCCTGCGCTCCACGCTGGTCACGCCGGAGGGCACGCACACCAGCACGCGCGGCTTGAAGAAGCGTCGCCGCCCGCATACCTTCGCGATAAGGTACTCCAGCATCTTCAGGGTGGTGGTATAGTCGGCAATCACGCCGTCCGACATGGGGCGAATCGCCACGATATGCCCCGGCGTGCGCCCCAGCATCAGGCGAGCCTCCTCGCCGATGGCTAATACCCTCTTGTTCTTTGTGGAAATAGCCACAACCGATGGCTCGCGCAAAACGATGCCCTTCCCCCGCAAGTAAACCACAATATTCGCCGTTCCCAGGTCAATACCCAGCTCAGGAGTCAGGCGGAACACACCGGCACCTCTTCCGCAGCAACCGTAACGGGTTCTTCACTCAGCCTCAGGATTTGTGCCCCCAGCGACTGCAGCTTCGCCACCAGTTCCTCATAACCGCGGTCGATGTGGTGTATCTCCTCAACGGTCGTCTCGCCTTCCGCGCCCAGACCGGCTATCACCAGCGCGGCTCCTGCTCGCAGGTCGGTCGCCTCTACCGTGGCGCCGTACAGTTTCTCTACGCCGCGCACCACCGCCGTGCGGTTCTCCTGCTCGATGTCCGCGCCCATCTTGCGCAGTTCCTGTACATACCGGAAGCGACGCTCGTATACCGTCTCCGTGACGATAGACATCCCTTCCGCCACACACAGCAGGGCGGTCATCGGTTGCTGCATGTCGGTAGGGAAGCCGGGATGGGGCATGGTCTTGATATTGACCGCTTTCGGTCGCCCCTGCAACTGCACACGCACCCCTGTTTCATCGGTGTCTATCTGCACGCCCGCTTCCTGCAGCTTCAGCAGCACAGGCGTCATGTGGTCGGGGTTGGCGTTGACGATACGCACCTTGCCTCGTGTCATTGCCGCGGCGATCGCGTAGGTTCCCGCCTCCAGTCGGTCGGGAATAATGGTGTATTCACCGCCGCGCAAACGGGACACGCCCTCGATGGTGATACGCCGTGTGCCGTGTCCGTCGATGTGCGCACCCAGCGCGATGAGGAAGTTTGCCAGGTCCACCACTTCAGGCTCTTCTGCGGCGTTCTCGATCACCGTTGTGCCCTCTGCCAGCACCGCAGCGGTCATCAGGTGCTGAGTGGCGCCCGCGCTGGGGTAGTCCAGATAGATGGTGTTGCCTCTTAGCCGCCCCGCTTCGGCGGTCACGAAGTCGCCGTCCATCTCCACCCGCGCCCCCAGCAGGCGCAGTCCCTTGATATGGAAGTCCACCGGTCGTGCGCCGATGTCGCAGCCGCCGGGCAGAGGCACCTTCGCGAAGCCAAAACGCGCTACCAGCGGTCCGGTAACGCTGAAGGAGGCTCTCATGCGGGTCACCAGATTATGAGGAGCTTCGAGGTGGCTGATACGGCTGGCATCGATGAGCAACGAACGGGGGTGGATAAACTCCACAACGGTTCCCAATCGGCGTAGCATCGCCATCATGGTGTAGATATCGGTAATACGAGGGAGGTTATGCAAAATGACCGGCTCAGACGCCAAAACCGCCCCTGCCATGATGGCAAGCGCGGCGTTCTTGCTTCCGCTCACGCAGACCTCACCCTGTAAAGGTACGCCCCCCGTGATAGTAATGCGTTCCAAGTAAGGAGTCCCTCCTGAATATCAACGGTAGGATAGACACAATCCCCGAGATTCACCCTGAATAGTATACAGAGGACGTACTTCCAGTGTCAAGGTGTTCGAACAGACTCGCCAACGGAGTATGGGTGGGGACCCACATTTAACGTGCTGCTAGCTCATGTAGATTGCGCCGTCCAGCCATACGATACATACTCCCACGTCAAGCGGTCTCCATCAATATCCACCACCACGAACCCCTCAGGATGCACGCCCAATCGCGGACCACGCCACCAGTCACCGCTCACCGCGCCACAGGAGATGTACCTCGTGCCGGTATATGTGCATTCCTCTACCACGTGTGTATGCCCTTGCAGTACTGCTTGCACGTTATAATCCTTGAAGAGGTGACGTACTTCTTTTGCATTACGAACAATCATTTTATCTGATGGTGCTGACGTAGTGCCAGAATCGTACTGAGGAAAGATGGTAAATAAGGGCACGTGCGTAATCATCACGATAGGACGCCACTTGCCCACTCGCGCAAGGTCGCGGCTCAACCAGTCCATCTGCTGTTTATCAATCTCAGCTACCCAGTCGAAGGGGGGAATATGACAAATACTGTCCAGTATAATAAAGTGCCAATGCGCGTAGTCGAAAGAGAAGTAGGTGTGTGGTTGCCCCAGAAAGCGTTTGAACATCTCTTTTCCGTAGCCAGGCACCTTCTGCAGTACCTCATCATTGCGCGCCCACGCATACGCATCGTGATTCCCAAAAGCGTGGTAAACGGGCATCCTCAGAGCGTCTATGCTGTCGCGAAATAAGCGATACAGCGATACAGCCCTCTGGCGACTTACCGCGAGCGCGTCCATGACAGCATCGCCTCCGGTAGTGACAAACACAGGTTGGGGGCGCAAGGTAAGAACTGCCTGAATCGCTGTCACCCATGCGCGGGAAGCGCCGAGTTCAGGCTGCACATGCACGTCGGTAAGGTGGACAAAGCGAAAACGCTTGTGATTCATCTGGGTAATCTCCTTCGGTTACGTCGACTTAGGCAGGGGGCTTTGCCCCCTGCCCCCAAGTGCTATGGACAACCAGCGAATGGGACGTAGACCTTGCCATCCAGCGCCATATTTTCGTACCACTGTGGGCGCGGAATGCCCATAGTCAGCTTGGCATGACCATCAGCGTAGGCGGCCATCTGCCCCTTCGTACCACCTTCCCACTGGCAGGTTGGACTGCCCGCGTAGCCCGTGCGAGACTGATCTGTGTGCCGACTATAGTACGAGTCGGCATCCCAGAACAACCAGATCTCCGCCGGATTTACCAGTGCGGCTTGAGGTACGCCAGCCAAGTTACCGCGACAGTTTGCTGGAGTACCCGGTGGGCAATCAGTCGCTAAGCGCGATTTGTAGGCATAGGATGTGCCTGCGCCTCTGTATGACGGGTCGCCCGTGCTAAAGCCGTCCTGCTCCCAGACACTGGGGCGCGGCTCAGAGGGACAGAACCAAATGGCGTCGTTCTTGACGTAGGGTTGTACCAGTGTGCGCAGTTGCGGCCACTGGGTGTTAAAGGCTCTCGAGATGTTACATGCGGCAGGGTAGGTCTCATCATAGTCTTGAATGTAGACCATAATCCCCGTAGCGATTTGCTTCACATTGGAGAGACATCCTGTTCGGCGTGCCGCCTCGCGAGCGCGGGCGAAGACGGGGAACAGGATGGCTGCCAGTATCGCGATAATCGCGATAACTACCAGCAACTCAATCAATGTGAAAGCCTTTGTGTCCTTCATAACGTGACTCCTCCTTTGTCTCAGGTTGGTGAGGCTGGACTCGATCCAGCAGGTTGGCTCCACACGAATCGCGTATAACGAGCGTCGGTTCCAACAGAACACGTTTAGCGGTGGTACAGACACCAGACCCTTCGATGTGCTCTAGCACTAGTCTCACCGCTTGTATGCCGACCTCGCGCGGCGCGGAGCGAACTGTGGTGAGCGATGGACGAAAGTATGCGCTCATCGACTCATCGTTGAAACCTATCACTGACACATCTTCTGGCACCCGATAGCCAGTATCGAGCAATGCGTCGATAACCCCGTACGCAAGGTCATCGTTCAGAGCGAAGACTCCATCCATAATCCCTCCTTCCTGAAGATAGCGTATTACAGCGGTGTAGGCAAATTGTGGCAGAGGCAGCTCGTCAGGAACCTCTTCACCAACAACGACTGGCGTTATCTTTCCTAAGGCGCGCAAAGCGTTTTCACACCCGGAAATGCGCTCCTGAACGTAGCTATAGTGACGTTTAGAAGAAATAGTTGTGACAACAGCAATATGCTGTCTGCCAAGATGATACAGATGTTGACCAACTAGGTAGCCGCCAAGCGCATTGTTCGTTTCTACAGAGTCGGCTGGTACGCCACGAACATGCCGTCCGACAAACACAAGGTGCACACCCTCTTTGACCAGCTGGGTATAGTACGGTGCGCTGGTGCTAGGGTTAGCTGGCGCCAGAATCAGCCCGTCCACCTGCTTTTCCAAAAGAAGTTCGATTTGCTGATGTTCCTTCTCTGGATCATCGTGTGAACAGCCCAGAAGAATGCTGTAACCAGCTTCGCGCGCTGCATTTTCGATGCCATCCACAATACGGGCATAGAAAGTACTAGATATACCAGTGACAACGACTCCCAGTGTGCATGTTCGTCGGGAGCGGAGCCCGCGTGCGATTTGATTAGGACGGTAGCCCAGGCGTTGAGCTGCTTCGATGACGCGCTGCCGAGTAGCCTCGCTTACCCTGCCATTATTGTGTAGAGCACGGTGCACTGTCGTCGTCGAGATGCTTAGTTCACGTGCCAGAGTTGTAATGCCGATACGCTCCATATCCTCTAATACTCTTAGAGTAAACGTTTACCCTAAGCATATCACAAGATTTTTTGTGTGTCAAGCAGAAAATATCTAAATCCAATTCGGAATTGATAAATTTTTTTTAAGAAGTTCTTGTTTATATGTTTTTATAATATTATTAATACAGTAAACGTTTACTCAAAGAACATCCCGCGGCGGATTCACTCCACAAGCAGGAGTACGCGCGAAAGCCACGAAATGGTAATCGTCTCAAGCGTTTCAGACATGGAGGTGGCTCGATATGCAAAGAAGCATGATGGTTGCACTCCCTTGGCTATTGTCAGTAACCGTAGCCTGCACAGTCTCCGCCGATCAACGCGCCGAGCAGCAAATCCGCGCCGAATACAACAAAACAATCCGCTACTCCAAGCAGAAGAATGTAGATGGTCTGCTCCGTCAGATGACCCCCGATTTTCTTTACAAAACGAAAAGCGGGCAGGTTCTCAGCAAGCAGATGGTGGAGATGTTGATGCGAGAACAGTACGCGCGCATCAAGTCGGTAGACAAGCGTACAACCACCATCAAGAGGATGGAAATCAAAGGCAACACGGCACGGGTGACGACCGCGGAAGAGTTGGTCGTAACCCTCATGGGCGCGCAAGGGCGTGCTCAGAAGGTGCGCAGCGTAGCCACCACCCGGGATACATGGGTAAAAACCCCACAGGGCTGGAAGGTCAAGATGACG
The DNA here is from genome assembly GCA_938027655.1 of uncultured bacterium. GTDB lineage: Bacteria > Armatimonadota > HRBIN16 > HRBIN16 > HRBIN16 > HRBIN16. The sequence goes on from CALJAP010000119.1 coordinate 16,882, forward strand.
GAGATCCTGAACGAAGAGACCTTCATCGATGGGAAGCGTCAGCCGGGCAATTGACTTCATACCTCAAACCGGCTATATTAAAGCATAATGAACAAGCACGACGAGGGAAGAGATGAACAGCGAGAAACAGAAGGCGATACTGGAAATCCTCGAGCAGGATGCCCGTACCACGCCGGAGCAGATTGCTGCCATGCTGGGCGTAGATAGTGAGCAGGTGAAGCAAGCCATCCAGCAGATGGAATCGTCCGGCGTCATCCGTCGTTACAAGACGGTGATTGACTGGGACCGCTTCGGTGAGGAGCGGGTATTCGCTTTCATCGACGTGAAGGTCAGTCCTGCGCGAGAGGTGGGCTTCGATGATGTGGCGGAGCGCATCTACCGATTCCCGCAGGTGCACGCAGTGTATCTGGTGTCGGGTGACCACGACCTGCGCGTCATCGTAAGCGGGCGCACGATGAAGGAGGTCGCGGCGTTTGTAGCAGAACGCCTCGCGCCACTGGACAGGGTGCAGGCGACCTACACGCAGTTTGTGCTGAAGCGATACAAAGAGGATGGCGAGGTGTATGCCGAAACCGAACCCGACCGCAGGCTGGTGATGGCGCCATGAAACCCCTCTCGCAAGCAGTGGCTTCCGTTCCACCATCGGGCATCCGCCGTTTCTTCGATGTGGCGGCGCAGCTAGAAGACTGCATCTCGCTGGGCGTCGGTGAGCCCGATTTCGTTACCCCATGGCACATCCGCGAGGCGGCTATCTGGGCAATTGAAAAAGGTTTCACCACCTACACCTCAAACTACGGCTTGTTTACTCTGCGCCAGCGTATCGCCTCGCACCTCAAGGCGCGCTATAGGGTAGACTACTCTCCCGAAAACGAGGTCATCGTGACCGTCGGGGTGAGCGAAGGACTGGACATCGCCATGCGTGCCCTGCTGAACCCGGGCGACGAGGTGATTTTCTTTGAACCGAGCTACGTCTCCTACGCCCCCTGCGTGCTGTTTGCGGGCGGTAAACCGATAGCGGTGCCCACCGACTACCGGCAAGGCTTCCAACCTGACGTGCACCGCCTACGCCAGGCGATAACCCCCCGCACGAAGGCGATTCTGCTCTGCTATCCCAACAACCCAACGGGCGCGGTGGCTTCTCGCCATGTGTTAGAAGAGATTGTGCGCATAGCTGCTGAGCACGACCTGTACATTATCAGTGATGAGATATACGACCGGCTGGTGTACGACACCGAGCACACCTGCGTCGCCTCGCTGCCCGGTGCGGCAGAGCGCACCATCCTGCTGGGCGGCTTCTCCAAGTCCTACGCGATGACCGGCTGGCGTATTGGCTACGCTTGCGCACCCGCACCGATAATCGAGATGATGATGAAGGTGCATCAGTATACCATGCTGTGCGCACCGATTGCTGCGCAGAAAGCGGCGGAAGAGGCTCTGGAACGCGGCGAGCCGGAGGTGGAGCGGATGCGTCGTGAGTACGACCGCCGTCGCCGGCTGATTGTGGAACGGCTGAACGACATCGGTCTGGAATGCGTGCCGCCACAGGGGGCGTTTTACGTCTTTCCGTCCATTCGTTGCACCGGCTTGCGCTCGGAAGAGTTCACCGAGCAGCTGCTGTGGGCAGAGCGAGTGGCGGTCGTGCCCGGCAACGTCTTCGGGAGCAGCGGCGAAGGGCACGTGCGGTTGTCTTATGCTACCTCGTTGCCGAAGATAGAGGAGGCGCTGCACCGTATCGAGCGGTTCGTCAATCAGCGTAGAACGTAACGGTCAGGAGGCAGATATGTTTGGCAATCTACACAGGGGAACGGTGATACTCTGGGCGCTGATAGCACTAGCAACAGGAGCGCACGCCGACAGAGTGATACTTACCCCCTCCGCGTATAACCTGCCGCCCGGCAGCGCGAAGCTGGAGATAGCCCGCCGCGAGAGCAAGGGAGGTCTGACCCAGTACTGGGCAAACCTCGGACTGGTCGGGGGAATAGAGGTGGAGGCTCTGCGTCTGGAAACGCGCACACGGCATGTGGATAGCCTCGGTTTGCAATACAACATCCTGCCCGACATCGGCTTTACACCGGCGGTATCGGTGGGCGTGCGCGATGTTGCTAACAGAACAGAGGACGGCATTGCCTTCTACTTAGCGGTTGGCTATCGATTGCCCTACATGCCCCCGAACCCCCTTATCGACGAGATGTACCTGTTCGGCGGTATCGGAGCGGGAGGTATCAAGGGACCGTTCGTGGGGGCGGAGGTCAGAACACCCTATCATATCCTGCTCAGCGCGGAGTACGATAGCCGCGCATGGAACGGCGCGGTATCGTGGGAACCTGTGCCCTT
>CALJAP010000120.1 GCA_938027655.1 uncultured bacterium
CAGAGCAAAACAGCCCCCTCTCCCGTAGCGCCGGGAGAGGGGGTTGGGGGTGAGGGCTACTCCTCCCCTATCAAGCCGAAATCGCGCACCAGGATGCCGAAATCGAACAGCGTGATCTCCTCGTCGCCGTCGAAGTCTACCACTGAATTTTCTCTTGGTTTAAACGGCGCCCATTCGCGGTTATAGCCATAGGGCAGCCACCCTCTTTCGCCGTACGTCTCCACATACCTGCCCGTGCTATCGGATGGACAGCGGAACAAGCCGGTGTTCTTGATGTACGGCGCCACCATCGCGCTCCATATCGGAGAGAGGGGGTCCGTGCTCACTGCTGTCGGAGGCATGTACAGGTCGTAGTCCTGGCTATACATGCGGAAAGCTTTAGCGATCTGGTTCAGATTGGAGATGCACTGCGTCTGTCTCGCCTTATCACGGGCTTTCGCGAAAACGGGGAACAGTATCGCCGCTAAGATGGCGATAATCGCTATCACCACGAGGAGCTCGATGAGCGTAAACGCCCAGCGGCGGGGGATTCTGCTATTCACTTTCGCACCCTCCTTGCGTAATCGTTTGCTCTTCCAGAGACACCTACGATAATTACCGCACCTGCGAGTGCGCAAACACTCCTATCACTAATGGTAGTATATCACTATTACGTATTTTATGCAAGACATTCATCCTTCACATTCTCCGCATTTTGCGAAACCGGTAATTTTGCGCCTGCTTCGAGGGTATCATTCTTAAGAGGGTAATCCTTTTGAGGATGTAGTCGCGACGGAGCGCGACCCTTCAAGGCGGGTACGCGGAGGGCGAGGCTTCGTCCGAGCCATTCGGCATCAAGGTTTTTCGGCTCACCAGGGTTATTGCCCTCCATGTCGACGGGATGAGAACACGCAACAGGAGGACACATAATGAGGATTCTGTTTCTGTGCACTGGCAACTCGTGCCGCAGTCAGATGGCGGAAGGGTTCGCCCGACAATTGTTGAAAGGCTGGGACATCTGGAGCGCGGGAACGCACCCCGCCGAGCGCGTCAATCCCCTTGCGGTGCAGGTGATGGCGGAAAAGGGCATCGATATCTCCACCCAGTATCCCAAACTGGTGCAGGATATTCCCCGACCGGTGGACTTCGTGGTCACCCTGTGCGGCGAGGCAGCGGAGGAGTGTCCGGTCTTCCCCGGCGCGAAACGCACCGAGCACTGGGGCTTGCCCGACCCAGCGAAGGCAACAGGCACTCCCGAAGAGGTGCTACAGGTCTTCCGCCACGTGCGCGATGAGATTGAGAGGAGGATGAGCGACCTCGCCAATCGGGTGAAAACGCAGATGGACGACCGACTATGATGCAGGTGACAAATGGCTCAGCTTCTCCACCTGCTTCTTGTCCAGCAGGCAGTTGGGGTCAAGAAGCAGCACAAGTCTCTCGCCATCATGCCCGATGGCTTGCACGTAGCTGTTCTGTTCGTTGAGCAGAAGCGCGGCAGGCGGTTCGACGTCGTTCTCCGCAAAGCGGTGCACGGTGTGTACGCCATCTACCAGAAAACCAATCGGCTGCCCATACACCTCGGCCACCACCACACGCATTTGTGGGGAAGGCTGTGTCGACTCCATCCCGAACCGCTCGCGCAAGCACACAATAGGAATAGTCTGCCCCCGCAGCGCGGCGGCGCCACGCAACCAGCGCGGCGCACGGGGGATACGCGAGATGGGGGGGACATGGATGATTTCCCTTACCGCCCATACGGGAAAACCTATCATCTCGTCCCCCACTTGCGCTTGTACATACAGATTTTGCTCTTCGTGCGGCATGGCGAAAGCCTCCTAACCACAAACGCTTATGCCACCTGAAAGCGGTCACGCACGGATATCGATCATCTTTCCGGCGTCCTCAATCATCTGCACCAGCTGTTCGCCCGTTTGCTGTTGGGCGTCCATTGTTTTGCGCAAAAGTCTGGTCTGATACTCTTGTCCCTGCTGTTCGCTGCGCAACAGCGACACCAGTAGAGACATGGCGGCGCGGTCTTCTACACGCATTTTACTTCCTCTCCTGTAAGCTGACGTTGATTTCGATATCGCCGAAGTCACCAAGCAGTATCGGCACCACCAGCGCGGGCGTGTTCACTGTGGAGATTTTCACGTTGCTGCCCCGAATGATGCTGGGCGGAGAGATGTCGCAGGTATAACCTTTCTCTGCGAGCAGAGCGGCAGCGTTGCCCGTAATCATATTGCCCAGTTCGGCAATCGCGCTAGCAGCAAGCGCGTCGAAGGTACGAATAGGCTGACCGATCATATGGGAGGCGATTTTGTCGGCGGTCGTGAGGCTCATGCCGTAGATAACCGACCCTTCTACCTTGCCCGTCACGCCCATCACGATGCTGCACTGCTGGGTGGTGAAAATGCCGGGGCGCATCGCCAGCTGTCCCTTCTCCGGCTGGATACCCAGCACCATCTCCAGCACCGAGTACGCCGCGCTCACAAACGGGTTGATGTATTCTACTCGCATCATGGTTCAGGCTCCTCTCAGCTACCCAGCAGTTTCTGCACGCTTTCTATCACGCGATCCGGCTGAAACGGCTTGACGATGAAATCCTTTGCGCCCGCCTGGATGGCTTCTACCACCAGGTTCTTCTGCCCCATAGCGGTCACCATCACGATACGGGCGTTGGGGTCTACCTTTTTTATCTCCCGTACCGCGCTGATGCCGTCCATCTCCGGCATGGTGATGTCCATCGTCACCAGGTCGGGTTTGAGGCTTTTGTACATCTCCACCGCTTCACGCCCATTGGTGGCTTCGCCCGCCACCTCGTAGCCATGCTGCGTGAGGATATTTTTCAAAGTGACCCGCATAAACAGCGCGTCGTCGGTAACCAGTATCCTCTTGCCCATCACTTGCTTCCCCCTTAGTATCCTCCTTGTTGGTTATTCCATGTTTACGCCACGCGGCGTAGTTCCGTCGCCGGCTTGCGGTAGAAAAAGGACAATGGCATCTCGTAGCCGATTTCACGGTAGTTGAAAATACGCTCGGTGCTGCCCACAAACAGCACCCCACCAGGTACCAGCGACTGGAAAAAGCGCATATACAACCTGTCCTTTGCCTCCTCGGTGAAGTAAATCACCACGTTGCGGCAAAGGATAAGATGGAAGCCCGTGTCAAACGGGTCTGCCAGCAGGTTATGCTTACGAAAGGTGATGTTCCGCTTCAGCTCTGGCTTCACCTGGTAGCGATTGCCCTGCTGCACAAAGTACCTCTGTTTCCATTCTGGCGAGACGTTGCGCATATCCTCAGCGGTGAAAATCCCCTCTTTCGCCTTGCTCAGGATGCTCTCGTCCACGTCGGTAGCGAGAATCTGGTAAGACAAGGGGCGCATCTCCTCCAGCAAAATGGCGAGCGAATACGGCTCCGCCCCGTACGAGCACCCTGCACTCCACACCTTTAGCGAGCTACTCAACTGGCGAAGCTGAGGAAGGATGACCCGACGCAGTTCCTCGAACTTCTCCGGATTACGAAACAGCTCGGACACGTTGATGGTAATCCGGTCAATAAAGTACGCGAACTGCTGGGCATCTCTTTCCAGAACCGCCCAGTACTCCTCTAAGTTGTGTGCGCCCACGCGGTCTGCCATCGAGCGCAAGCGACGCTCCATCTGTGGGCGCTTGTATTGCTGCAGGTCTAACCCTGTCTTACGCTTCACCTGTTCGCAAAACCACAGGTAATCGTCCGCAACAGATGTTGTTTTCACCGCAGTGCTACCTCCGGTTGCTCCTGTAAGTTGGCTGCCTGCGCCATCTGGTCGACGACCTGTTCACACAGTTCGTCGATGTCCGCCTGTTCCATCCCAAGCATTGCCAGCGTGTCCTCTTCGAGCACGTAATACAATCCATCTCCTCCAATGCCGATACCCATTGTGATGGACAGGATGTCTGCCAGATGTACAACGGAAATCATCAGGTCTTTGTCGGGTGCACTGGATGGCCGGTGGTGATACTTAATCACCGAAACCAGCGCGGGGGGCAGGTTCCATTTTTCCGCGATAAGCCCGCCCGCCATCGCGTGGTTGAATCCGAGTACCTCTTGCTCTGCCTCCACGAAGGGGATGCGGTTTTGCAGAGCGTGCTCCATAATCTGGTCAAACTGCTCACGCACAAAGAGGTTGATCGCCACCTTGCCGATATCGTGTAGCAGTCCGGCAACGAACGCCTCTTCGACGACGGGCAAGCGTACCTTGTGTGCAATCAACTGCGCGCCGATTGCGCAAGCCAGAGAGTGTCGCCACAGCTCGCCACGCTGCAACCAGTATCCGGCGATTTCACGATTGAGTAGTTCGAAAGTCGAAGCGGCGATGGCGAGGTTCTTGATGGTACGAAATCCCAGAATAACCACTGCCTCCGAGAGAGTGCTCACACGCCGTGGCAGTCCGTAGAAGGCAGAGTTGGCGAGCTTGAGCACACGCGCCGCCATCGCCTGGTCGGTCGCAATGACCTTCGCGATGCTCTGGGCGTCGGAACGGGGGTCCTCTGTCATGCGCATCACACGCACCACGACCTCCGGTAGCGCAGGCAGGTCTCGAATGGTTTGTACCAGCTGCTGCAGTTTTTCCGGTGTCCCTGTTCCGTTCATGCTGCCACCCCCGAAGAGGCAAGAATATTACCTAGCACCGCCAGTTCGCGTTCCGCACCGCCTATCGTGCGCACCACAATCAGCCCATTGTCCGAAATGAGGCGTAGGGTGCGCCCCGCACTGCCTCCAACGTCCTTCGCCTGCAACGGGATGCCTGCTTCGCGCAGGGCTTTCACTACCGCCTCGGCGTTGCGCGCCCCCACGTCCAGAGAGTTGCTCACGCCAAACTGAAAAAGCTGCGCCCCTCCGGCTATCGCCGCTTTCAAGCGCGAAGCGCTTGCCCCTTGCTCCACCATCCGCTGCACAATCGCAGGAATAGCGGTATCTGCGAACTTGCCCGGTAAGTCCCCCGCCTTACTTGCCTGGCTTTGGGGTAATACCACGTGCACCATACCTGCAACGCGTGTCAACGGGTCATACAAACACACTCCAATACAAGAACCCAAACCCAAAGCGGTCAACACATTGCCTGCACCGCGAACCACCTGTATCTCTCCCATGCCAACGGTCAAGTTAACACCCATCGCTTTAGCCCATCCCTATCGCCTCGAGGATTCTCTGGATGCCGCCCGGCTCGGGCAGAAAGATGAACGTGCCGGAAATCAGCCCATCCCGGTCGTAGATGTCGGTGGTGATGGTCACGGCGAAATCATCGAGGTTGGGTATGTTCGCGATGACCGCGTCCAGAATCGCCGCTCCCATATCCACCGCCATCACAGGCGGGCTGGGAAGCAGTTGCAGTGCCGTGAAGTCGCTAATAGCGGTGAGATACGCGCTGAGCATGATGTTGCCGATTTCCATGAGCGCAGAGGCGGTTAACTCATCTAGGCTCACCTCCGGCATTCCCAGCAGCACCCCAGCCAGACGGTGCGCGCTTTGCACGTCGAAGATGAACGTAGCATGTCCCGGCACATCGCCGGTCACTTGCAGGTAGACGCCAGCCGTCACTTGCTCGGGGTCGCGTAGAATGTCAGGCAGATCGCCGATGGGTACACAGACCGCCTGTGGCACGTTGATAAGTATTGTGGTATCGATAAGGTCGGCTAAAGCCGAAGAGGCTTTGCCCATTCCGATATTGGCGATTTCGCGCAGCGCGTCGAACTGCTCCTCGCTGAAAGCATATTCTGGCTGGGCGCTCATCTTCTCATCCCTTCGGTTGCAAAGACTATACCCATTATCGGCACTTGATGGTCTACACTGGAGTGCACCCAGCCAGCAACGGACAGTTATTTCTTCTCATCTCGCCAGGAGCGCGTCGCTTGCCAGCCCAGCACCTGCCTGGCGTGAGAGGTGTCAATGAGCGCACGATAGGGGTTCTCTGCCACATAAGCAGTCAAATCGCCTCGCCAGGGAAGGTGTGACCAGTACTTCTGTACCAGTTCTATCGTTGGAATATCGATAGTGGTATCCACAGCACTCAGCAGGAAAGCGTCGTGCTGTATGCCGTCTGCCTTCAGCGCAAGCAACACCGCATCACACACGTCTTGCAGGTCTACGTATGCCCATAGCTCGTCCTTGCCCCACTCGGCGCGCATTTCGACGGGTACGCGCCTCCACCAGGGAAACGGTTGCGCGGTGTTGACCACGAAGACCGGTCGGAAGCATATGGTGATGATGCCGTATCGCTCGGTGTAGCTGCGGCATACCTCTTCCGCCAGATGCTTGGATAACTGGTAGGGAGTCATTGGGTGGCGCGGATGGAAATCGTCCAGAGGAAGGTAGTCTGGAGGGCGATGTCCTCCCACACAACCCAGCGCGTTAATGCTGGAGAAGTACACTACTCGTCCCACGCCAGCCTCCGCGCAGGCTTGCAGCACGTTCCATGTGCCCTGCACGTTCACCGCCAGTACCTCATCGGCAGCATTGCGACGGTCGCTGGACATCGCCCCCAGGTGCACTACCGCATCTACACCCTGCACCACACGCCGAACGGTAAACACATCGCGCAGGTCGCCCGCCACATGCTCCCACTCCGTGCTTGCACTGGCAGTGCGGTCAAAGGTGCGCAGAGTATACCCCTCTTCCAGTAGCCTTTTTACCAGCTCCTGTCCGATGAAACCGTTGCTTCCTGTTACCAGCAGACGCATCGTCACATTCTCCTCCGCATGGGATCTCGCCTGTGTATTATATCACCTATCGCCCGATTGCAACTGCACTCGCCCGCGCAATTCTGGTAAAATATTACAGAACGCTCTGAACAGAGGATGACAACCATGAAAAACTCTCTGCAAGCAAAAGCTCTTCTTCACACTCCCGCTGGAGACATCACTATCTATCGTGTGGATGCTCTGCAGCGTGCAGGCATCAGCGGATTAGACCGCCTCCCTTACTCCATCCGCGTGCTGATCGAGAACCTGCTACGCCACGAGGACGGCAACGTGATTACCGCAGAGGACGTGTTGGCACTGGCGCGATGGTCGGGCGGAGGTGAGGCGCGCGAAATCGCCTTTATGCCTGCCCGCGTGGTGATGCAGGACTTTACCGGCGTGCCGGCGGTGGTAGACCTCGCTGCGATGCGCTCCGCCATGCAGCGACTGGGCGGCGACCCGATGAAGATTAACCCCATCGTGCCGGTAGACCTGGTAATCGACCACTCGGTGCAGGTGGACGTGTTCGGCACACCCGACGCCTACGAGCAAAATGTGGCTCTGGAGTACCAGCGTAACGTGGAGCGCTACACCTTCCTGCGCTGGGCACAATCGGCGTTCGGCAACTTCCGCATCGTGCCGCCGGGCATGGGCATCGTGCATCAGGTCAATCTCGAATACCTTTCGCCCCTAGTACACCGGCGCGAACAGCATGGTGAACCGACCGCCTATCCCGACACGCTGGTCGGAACCGACAGCCACACCACCATGATTAATGGACTGGGCGTACTCGGCTGGGGGGTAGGCGGTATCGAGGCGGAGGCAGTGATGCTGGGACAGCCCTACTACATGCTGACACCGGAGGTGGTGGGGTTCCGTCTCACAGGAGAACTACCGGAAGGCGCCACCGCTACCGACCTGGTGCTCACCGTCACCCAAATGCTACGCCAGAAAGGGGTGGTGGGTAAGTTTGTGGAGTTCACCGGTGAAGGTGTGAGCCGACTTAGCCTGCCGGACCGCGCCACCTTGGCTAACATGGCGCCCGAATACGGCGCGACGATGGGGTTCTTCCCTGTGGATGACGAGACCATCGCCTACTTGCGCGGAACCGGCAGACCCGACGAGGTGGTGGAACTGGCGGAGCGATATTGCAAGGAGAACCTGTTGTTCCGCACCGACGACGCGCCAGAACCCCTTTTCAGCGACATGCTGGAGCTGGACCTGAGCACCGTAGAACCCAGCCTGGCTGGTCCCAAGCGACCGCACGACCGCGTGCCCTTGCGCGACGCCAAAAGGTCGTTCGCTGTCAGTCTGCGCGCGCCGGTGAAAGAGCGAGGCTTCGAACTGAGCGATGAACAGATAGATAAGCGCGTGGCGGTGGAAGGCACGCACTATAGCCTCACGCACGGTGACGTGGTGATTGCCGCCATCACCAGCTGCACCAACACCAGTAACCCCTCGGTGATGATTGGCGCAGGATTGCTGGCGAAGAAGGCGGTAGAGCGTGGTCTGCAGGTTAAACCCTGGGTGAAGACCAGTCTCGCGCCCGGCTCGCGTGTGGTCACCGACTACCTGCAGGCGTCGGGACTGATTTCCTACCTGGAGCAGCTGCGCTTCCATGTAGTGGGCTACGGCTGTACAACCTGCATCGGCAACAGCGGTCCCGTGCCCGAACCGATTGCAAAGGCAGTGAAAGAGGGCGACTTAGTGGTCTCGGCGGTGCTTAGCGGCAACCGTAACTTTGAAGGGCGCATCAATCCGGTGGTGCGAGCGAACTACCTCATCTCGCCGATGCTGGTGGTAGCGTATGCGCTGGCAGGCACGATGAACATCGACCTGTACAACGAACCGCTGGGCACAGGCAAAGACGGTCAGCCTGTGTATCTGCGCGACATCTGGCCCTCCCAGCAGGAGATTCGCGACCAAATCCATCGCTCACTGGACGCCGAGATGTATCGCCGGCAATACGCACGGGTGTTCGCAGGCGATAAGTTCTGGCAGGACCTGCCCGTGCCCGAAGGCAATCTGTACGTCTGGGACGCCCGCTCCACCTACATTCAGGAGCCACCTTACTTTGTGAACCTGTCGCCGGAGCCTGCACCATTAAGCGATATCGAGGACGCGCATGTGCTGGCGATGTTCGGTGACTCCATCACGACCGACCACATCTCACCAGCAGGTTCCATCGCGGCGAACAGTCCGGCGGGGCGTTATCTGATAGAGCGTGGCGTCCAGCCGCCGGAGTTTAACTCCTACGGGTCGAGGCGGGGCAACCACGAGGTGATGATGCGGGGCACTTTCGCCAACATCCGCATTAAGAACCTGCTGCTACCCGGCACGGAAGGTGGCATCACTATCCACTTCCCTTCGGGCGAAACCCTGCCCATTTATGAGGCGGCGATGCGTTATCAGCAGGCGGGCATCCCGCTGATGGTTATTGCGGGCAAGGAGTACGGCTCTGGCTCCTCGCGCGACTGGGCAGCGAAGGGCACCATCCTGCTTGGCGTCAAAGCGGTGCTGGCGGAGAGCTTCGAGCGCATCCACCGTAGCAACCTGGTGGGCATGGGCGTATTGCCCCTGCAGTTCAAACCGGGCGAGAACCGCGAAACGCTGGGGCTGACCGGGCGGGAACGATACAGCGTGCTGGGCGTGCGCAACCTGCAGCCGCGCCAGGAGGTAACCGTCATTGCCCGCGACGGTTCCGGCAACGAGAAGCGGTTTACCGCCATCGCTCGCGTCGATACGCCTGTAGAAGTGGAGTACTACCGGCATGGCGGCATCCTGCCGATGGTGCTGCGTCAGCTGGCGAAGGGATGATCTCCCCCCTCCCCCTGCCTCCTTCTCCCGATGCCGGGAGAAGGGGGTATGTCCCCAAACCTACCCGTCTATGACATGGCGACGCAGCACCATTTTAACATATTTGCCTCAGCCCAATATGCTCATAGCTCTCCGGATGCGCCCAGTAGCACTTTTTACAGATGTCGGGGCTGCGCTCATCCGTCCAATTGGGACAATGCTCAGAGGCAGGCAGCAGCCAGCGTTACCGCCGCGGAGCCGGCAAAAGGCTCAATAAGCCTCGTAACATGTTGGGGGAAGTAAGCAAGTATCGCTTCAGCAATGCCCCTTTTGCTTCCCTGATAAGGTATCGGATGAGGAATGCGCATTAGTTACCTCCTCCCGCCACACGTTCCCAGATGATTCGCAGTCCCTCCAGAGTCAACCAGGGGTCTACATGCTGGATGGTGCGGGCTTCGGCGGCGATGCGCTCCGCCAGTCCCCCTGTTGCGACCACCGTCGTCTCGCAACCGAGCTCCTTGTGGATACGCTCCACCAGCGCATCAATCGCCCCGGCGTAACCCAGCATGATGCCGGATTGCATCGCTTCCACCGTCGTGCGCCCAATAACATGTTCAGGAGCGACCAGTTCGATGCGGGGCAAGCGGGCAGCGGTGCGAAACAACGCCTCCGCGGAGATACCCACGCCTGCCATGATACATCCCCCCAGATACTCACCCTCAGGAGAAATCACGTCCAGCGTGGTTGCCGTGCCGAAGTCCACAACGGTGGCGGGTGCACCATATTTGCGAATCGCGGCGACAGCGTTCACCAACCTGTCTGCTCCCACCTCACGTGGGTCGTGGTAGCGGATAGGCACGCCTAGGTCCAACTCATGTGAGACGAATATCGGTTCCACATGGAAGAAACGCCTTGCCATCCCCTGTAAGGCGTCGGTCATCGGGGGGACCACGCTCGAGATAATCACGCCGTCGATGCTCTCTGAGGAAAGGGAGGCGTACTGCAGCAGATGCGTCATCAGCAAACCGTGCTCGTCAGCGGTGCGTTCGCGGTCGGTGCGCACACGCCAGTGCTGCACCAGCCTCTGTTCTTCAAACACCCCTACCACGATGTTGGTATTGCCTACGTCCAGCGCCAGCAACATCCCGTTACTCCTCAGCCTTGCCACACACCTCCAGCACCGCCTGCTCCAGTTCCCCTATCACCTGCTCCATTCGGGCGCGGTCAGTGGCTTCGAGCATAATGCGCACTACCGGCTCCGTGCCCGATGGGCGGATGTTTATGCGCGATGGGCTGCCCAGCTGCTGTAGTACACCCGCTTCTATCTCTTTCGCCCCCTCATATCTTTCCCAGGCGTGCTTGTCACGCACCCTCACGTTGCGTATCATCTGCGGATACCGAGTCATCACCTTCGTGAGGTCGGAAAGGGGCTGACCGGTACGCTGCATCAGGGCAAGCACCTGCAAAGCGGTCAGCAAGCCGTCTCCGGTGGTGGTATACTCTGCGAAGATAATGTGCCCCGACTGTTCACCTCCCAGCACAGCATCCAGGTCACGCATTCGCTCGGCAACATAGCGGTCGCCGACCCGCGTGCGCTCCAGGCGGATACCGTGCTTTCTCATCGCCTCCTCAAGCCCCAGATTGCTCATAATGGTGGCAACCAGCACATTATTGCGCAGGCGGCCTGCCTCTTTCAGGTGAATAGCATTCATCGCCATGATGCAATCGCCATCCACTTCATTGCCGTGTTCGTCGCTCATGATAACCCGGTCAGCATCACCGTCAAAAGACAGTCCCGCATCTGCGCGTTGCTCCTTGACGGTACGGCGCATGCTTTCAGTGTGTAGCGAACCGCACCCTGCGTTGATGTTGATGCCGTCAGGGGTGCAGTGTATCGGGATAACTTCTGCACCAAGCTGTGACAACACGCGCGGCGCGATGCTATAAGCAGCGCCGTTGGCGGCATCCACCACAATGCGCATTCCCTTCAGCGAGCAGCCGGTGCTGGCGATAAGATGGGCAACGTAGTGGTCTATCCATTCGCTGTCGCGTTGCACGCTGCCGATATGCTCTCCTTGCGCGCGAGTAATATGCTCCCAATCCCGCACAAGCGATTCTATCTCGTCTTCTGTCTTGTCGGGCAGTTTACATCCGTCCACGCTGAAGAACTTGATACCGTTGTCTTCGAAGGGGTTATGCGATGCGGAGATAACCGCGCCGGCGTCCGCCTGAGAGTTTTTAGTGCAGTATGCCACCGCGGGAGTGGGCAGGATACCCAGCAAGGTGACCCGTGCCCCTGCCGCGCATAGTCCTGCCACCAGCGCCGCTTCGAGCATATCCCCCGATAAACGAGTGTCACGCCCCACCAGAACGTGTGGGGCGTGATTGCCATTACCCAGCACCGTTGCCGCCGCCATGCCCAGCTGCATCGCCAGAAGAGGGGTTAAATCGCGGTTGGCGACGCCGCGCACCCCATCGGTACCGAATAACCTTGCCATCAGTTTTTGACCACCTTTACTCGACTGGGGCGTAGAACGCGCGACTGTATCATATAACCGCGTTCCACCTCTTCCAGCACGGTTTCGTCAGGGTGATCGGGGCTCTCGACGCGCTGCACTGCCTCGTGGTAGTTGGGGTCAAAAGGTTTACCTACTGCCTCGATGGGCTGAACACCCGCCTCTCGAAGCAGTGCCTGCATTTGCCGATAGGTCAGCTGCACGCCCTCCATGAGCTTCTCAAAGGACTGGCTTTCCTCCGCCGCCTGCAGGGCGCGTTCGAAGTTGTCCATCACGCGCAGCAGACTGCGCAGGAACTCCTCGAGGGCGATACGACGGATTTCCTCCATCTCCTGGCGCGTACGTCGGCGGAAGTTATCGAAGTCCGCCATCGTACGTAAGAGGCTATCGTGTTTCTCCGCCAGCTGCTGCTTGAGCAGCGCGTTTTCTTCCTCTAACAGGTGCAAGCGCGCCTCGAGTTCGGCAATATCCGCAGCCACCGGTTCGCCTGTCGCCTCCGAAGGCATTTCAGTAGATGTGACCGGCGGTTCCTCCTGGCGCGCTTCCGGCTGTTGTTGCTGGTGATGTGGTGCTTTACGTTTCATTCGCTCTCTCCTAGATTGAATTACCCCCGTTACGAGTTCACGCTGAGATAGGTCAGCACTCGCGAAAGCGCGTTGGCGATATATTCTACCACGGTTGTTGCCACTTCATAGTGCATTCGGGTGGGACCCAACACCGACACCGCGCCCGCGATGCGGTCCCCTATCCGATAAGAAGAGGTCACAAAACTGCAGCAGCGCATTTCCGGCAGAGGGTTCTCCTCGCCGATGGTGACCTGCACCCTGCCTGATGCGCTCAACCGGCGCATCACGCGCATGAGAGCCTGAGGATGCTCCAAAAGCGCAATCACCGGGTACAGACGTTCTACCTGCCGGAACTCAGGCTGCTCCAGAATGTGTTGCAACCCATCCAGAAAGACCTCTTGCTCGCCGAGCGCCTCGATGCAGTCCTGTGCAGCCTGTTCCACCAGCCTCCACACCGCCTCGATGCCGGATAGTTCGGCAGGTATGACCAGCGGTTCTGCGTTCAGCAGGTCTCGCACGGCGCGTCCAGAGTAGCGCTCCTGCAACAACCTGTCTATGACCGCCATCTGCTGATCGCTCAATCGTGAGGGGGTGGCAAGCAGGCGGTGTTCCACCTGTCCACTACTGGCAACCACCACCAGCAGCAGCTTGCCCGGAGCCGGTTGAGATAACAGAATGTGGCGAAGGGAAACCACGTCCGTTTCCGGCGCCGTTGCCATCGATGCGTAGTGGGTGGACTCCGCCAGCAGGCGGCAGGCTGCCTGCAGGAGACGCTGCACCTCGCCCGCTTCGGGGTTGGTCGGCGAGAACAGGCTGGTCTGCTGAGAGGAGAGCAGCCTGCTGACCGGTATCGGCTTCATCAGATGTTCTACGTAGTAGCGATAGCCCAGGTCGGAGGGAATGCGCCCTGCCGAGACGTGCGGCTGGCGCAAGTAACCCATTTCCGCCATTTCCGCCATCTCGTTGCGCACCGTTGCCGAGCTGACGCGCAAGCCGTAGCGTTCCACTACCGCCTCCGAGCCAACCGGCTCGGCGGTCGCTACGTAGTCCTGAACCACCGCTTGCAGGATGAAGGCTTTTCGAGCATCTAGCGGACGCATCTTCCCTTCTTCCCCCTTATGTGAATATAGCCTTACAATGGGCGTTTTGTCAAGTTTGCTCTACCGGTATCGATTGTGGCAAGGGGGACGGTCTTGTAGAGGTAGTGTAAGACGGACAACCCCTCTCCCACGCCGTGGGAGAGGGGTACCAGGGGGTAAGGGTCTACTCGTTCACCGTGATTTTGGTGGTGGCGACGAACGGCTTCTTCAAACCGTATATGTCGGTGACGGTCAGCGTGACGATATATTCGCCCGGCTTGCGGTAGCGGGTAGTTACCACCCTACCGACCGCGTCCTCCTGAATGCCGTCGCTAGCGTCGAAATCCCACGAGTATTTCAGCGGGGTGATGCCTGCGCTGGCGCGCGCCTCCAGCCTTACCAGGTCGTTGGCGGCGACGATTTGCTCTTCACCCGCGTCGCCCGTGATGGGAGTGGGGTCGGTCGCCACCCGAATCTCGCCCACGTAGAACACTCCGTAGGCGTCGCCGAAAACGCGAATCTCTTTGATTTTCGCGTCCGGTGACAGTCCTTTGAACGCGCCAAGCGCAACCCCGATGGGGAACCAGCCTTCCTGGTCGGTGATGGGCGGTTCAAAGGGAGCAACCGCTTCATACTGCTTGCCGTCAGTGGTAACCACTACCACCCGCATCTGCTTCATCACGCGCGTGGTCATCGTGGGCGCAGTGTAGCCTCCCCGGTATCCGCCGTAGCCATAGCCGGGCATCCCCGGGTAGCCGCCCGTCACTCCACCGGTGCGTCGTCCGGTGCCCGTAGCTGGTGCACCCGGCACACCACCTGCTCCCGGCGGCGCTCCTATACCGGCACCGCCCATCGGGGGTCCTGTCATACCACCCAGCATCCCACCTGTTCTACCGGTAGCCCGTCCGGCACCCGTTGCTGCGCCGCCAAGCCTGCCTCCCCGCGCGCCGGCAAGTCCGCCCATTTCGGGCGTACCCATACCGGGCATACCCGGCATGCCGGGCACACCGGGCATTCCGTAACCTCTACCGTACCCTCCGGTGTACAGACTACCGGTTCCTCTGGGTAGGCGAACCTGAAATACCAGGTAGGCAGCAGGGTCGCTGACAAAGGCTCCCAGGCTAATCGGCTGCTGCAAAGCGATGCGCCCGCCCTGGTAGAAGCTCTGGGTCACCACCTGCAGGGAGGTGCTGCCGATGTACACCGCTTCACCCGACTCACGGATGTCGCCGCTGCCCCATCCGCTCAGGACCAGCCCTGCATCTGCAGGTTTATCGCCTTTGAAAATCATCAACTCCTGTTGTGCCGACGCTGTGAGGCAGACCAGTGCCCCTGCGATTGCCAGCACCGTGTAGATACTCCTCCGCAACCCTCTGGACGTTCGCACTTCGGTTCACCTCGTTTCCGTGGATTACCCTTATTCGGGTAGTAACCCCTGCTCGGCGTGTAGCACGATACCGCTCGAGCCGGGCAACGCTCGAAATCGCTGTATCTGTCGGGCGCGACCGGTGCCGGCGTCCATCTCCACATAGACGCCCTGTACCGCCGGACGACCGTGCGCCGCCTCAAACTTCACCGGTAGCTGCGAACGGAATCTTCGCACTACCTGCTCTACCTGCATCCCTATCACCGAGTCCAGCGATCCACACATGCCAGCATCGGTGATATACGCTGTGCCCTGCGGCAGGATGCGTGCATCCGCCGTTTGCACGTGGGTGTGCGTGCCGATAACTGCACCACACCGCCCGTCCACATACCAGCCGAAAGCCTGTGCCTCCGAGGTGGCTTCCGCGTGGAAGTCCACCAGCACCATCGGTGTGGTACCCAGCACCTCATCCAGTATAGCATCTATTGCCCGAAATGGGCAATCCACCAGGTCCATAAACACCCTGCCGCTGAGATTCACCACCGCCAGCCGGTGCTCACCCGCCGGGTAAATCGCCCATCCGCGCCCCGGTGCTCCCGGGGGATAGTTGGCGGGGCGCAAGATGCGCGGTTCGGCATCGAGGAAGGCATACACCGCCTTTTCCTTCCACGCATGGTTGCCCGTTGTGAGCACGTCGATGCCACTCTCCAGCAGCTGCGTGGCGATGTCGGCGGTGATGCCAATGCCCCCCGCCGCGTTCTCCCCGTTGGCAATCACAATGTGTGGTGCAAACTCCTTTTTCAAGAAAGGCAGGCAGTGCTGCACCGCATGTCGCCCTGCTCTGCCCACGATGTCGCCCAGAAACAGCACTCGTGCCACGTCGCTCATCGAGCGTACTCCACCGCGCGCGTTTCGCGAATCACGGTCACCTTAATCTGCCCCGGATACTCCATTTCCTGCTCGATTTTGTTTGCGATTTCGCGCGCCAGTCGCATCGCCTCCAGGTCGTCGATCTGGTCGGGCTTGACAATAAGGCGCACCTCACGTCCAGCCTGCACGGCGAACGCCTTCTCCACGCCAGGGAACGAATCGGCGATTTTCTCCAGGCTCTGCACGCGCTTCACATAGTTCTCCAGCATCTCGCGCCGTGCGCCCGGACGCGCCGCTGACAGCGAGTCCGCAATGGCGACGATGATCGCCTCGATGCTGGCTGGCTCCACGTCGAAATGGTGCGCTCCCGCCGCGTTAGCCACCTCTTCGGGTTCGCCATAGCGGCGCAGGATTTCAATAGTCAACAGAGCGTGCGGACCCTCCTGCTCGTGGTCTGCCACTTTGCCGATGTCGTGCAGTAAGCCCGCCCGTTTCGCCAGTGCGACGTTGACGCCCAGTTCGCTGGCGAGCACCCCACACAGATGCGCCACCTCGATACTGTGTGCCAGCACGTTCTGTCCATAGCTGGTGCGGTAGCGCATCTTTCCCAGCATTTTGACGATCTCCGGTGCCAATCCGGTTACACCCGTTTCCAGCACCGCACGTTCGCCTGCCTCCCAGATGCGCCTTTCCACCTCTTCGCGCGCCTTTTCCACTACCTCTTCGATACGCGCCGGGTGGATTCGCCCGTCCGCGATCAGGTTGGTCAGCGCGATGCGCGCTATCTCACGCCGAATAGGGTCAAAACAAGAAAGCACCACCGCTTCCGGTGTGTCATCGATAATCAGGTCTACGCCCGTAGCAATCTCGAAGGAGCGAATGTTGCGCCCTTCGCGCCCGATGATACGTCCTTTCATTTCGTCGCTGGGCAACGGTACCACCGACACGGTGGTTTCGGTCACTTGGTCAACGGCGCACCGCTGGATGGCGTCGATTAGAATCTCCCGCGCGCGTCGCTCCCCTTCTCGGCGGGCATCCTCTTCGATTTCGCGAATCAGATGTGCCGCCTCCTGACGGGCGGTCTCCTCCACGCTGCGCAGGAATATCTGCTTTGCCTCATCCGGCGTTAAGCCGGAGATACGCTGCAGTTCCCGCCTTTGCTGTTGTACCAGTGCTTCTACCTCGCGGCGCAGGTTCTCTATCTCTGCCTCTCTGGCTGCCAGCTGCCTTTCCTTACGTTCCACCCCTTCCAGACGTCGGTCAAGGGTCTCTTCCTTATGAGCCAGCCTTCGCTCTATCCTCTGTATCTCCGCGCGTTTTTCGCGGTTCTCACGTTCTGCTTCTGCACGGATTCGGTAGGCTTCTTCTTTCGCCTCCAGCACGGCTTCTTTTTTGAGTGCGTCTATCTGCTTAAGTGTCTCCTCGCGCTCTTGCTGTAGCTGGGTAAGGCGCGCCCTGATTTCGGTTTCCTTCGGTAGTATCAGCGTTCGCCATAGGATTACTGTGGTGGCAGCCGCCACCACCAGGCCTGCTATGGTACCAACGAATATATCCATCACCTTCTCTCACCTCCAGGCTCGCGGAGGAGTCCAGAGGATGAGCGAAGGGCCTCGGGAAAAGGTCGCCCTGATACCGTTATACAGGTTAATTACTCGACAACTCCTGCAATTTCCTCTAGAGGGGGGATGGCAGTCGCCGCCGTTACCCCGCCCGAGCGGATGCGGGACTCGATCTCGTCGGCGATTTCGGGGTGCTCCTCCAGGAAGGTGCGGGCATTCTCGCGCCCCTGTCCCAGACGGATGTCACCGTAGGTGAACCAGGTACCCGACTTGGTGATAATGCCGCTTTCCACGCCCAGGTCCAGGATTCCGCCCACACGCGAGATACCCTTGCCGAAGATGATGTCGAACTCCGCCTGTTTGAACGGGGGAGCCACTTTGTTTTTGACCACCTTCACCCGCGTGCGCGCGCCGATGACCTCGGTGCCCTGCTTGATGGTATCTACCCGACGTATCTCCAAACGCACACTTGCCCAGAACTTGAGCGCACGCCCTCCTGGGGTGGTTTCGGGGTTGCCGTAGGCGATGCCGATTTTCTCGCGCAGCTGGTTGATGAAAATAGCTACCGTGCCCGTCTTGGATACCGAGCCGCCGATTTTGCGCAGTGCCTGGCTCATCAGCCGCGCCTGCATCCCCACATGTGCGTCGCCCATTTCGCCCTCGATCTCGGCGCGAGGCACCAGCGCCGCCACCGAGTCGAGCACCACCACGTCAATCGCCCCCGTGCGGATGAGGGCATCCATAATCTCCAGCGCCTCTTCACCGGTGCCCGGCTGCGACACGTACAGCTGGTCTACCTGTACCCCAATCGCGCGGGCATACTCGGGGTCCAGGGCGTGTTCGGCGTCGACGAAAGCGCAGATACCGCCGCGTTTCTGCGCCTCGGCGATGATTTGCAGGGCAAGAGTGGTTTTACCGGAAGACTCCGTACCGTAGATTTCCACAATCCGTCCGCGCGGCACCCCGCCAACGCCGATGGCAATGTCCAGCGCGATAGAGCCGGTGGGGATGGCTTCGATCTGCATCCGAGCAGCGTCGCCCAGCCGCATCACGGAGCCTTTGCCGAACTGCTTCTCTATCTGAGTGAGCGCCTGTTCCAAAACCTTTTGTTTCTGTGCGATTTCCACGAGCGTTCGCTCCTTTACCAGAAGATTGTATACCTAAAGGATTATAGCATATTGCGCAAACCCTGTAAAGGTACGGTGGGATTTCTTTTTCGACAGGGAACGGGATTTTCCTTGCTTATCCATACCTCCGAAGAACACGGATTTTCACGGATGCGACGAATTGGCACGGAGGCTATCCGTGTGCATCTGTGTTTTAGGGCTGGCTTTGTGCGCGAGGGGGGCGGTATACCATTACTTCACCACTCGTCAATGTTTGGATGGAGGTATTCTGATTCAAAAGACGTTCCAGTCTATTGTGTCATGCTGAGCGATAGCGAAGGGGGTCAGAGTGGCGACACAACAAGATTCTTCGCCTGCGCTCAGAATGACAGAGAAGGGGAGCCGTGTTTCGGACGCCCCTTCCTTCTCACAAAAGGGGGCTGGGGGATTGGTTTCCCTGCCGTGCCTGGCGGCTTCTGCTGCTCCATCGGGCACTCTTTTACTTCTTAATATGCTTACGCTTAGCACGGTCGATACCGGCGTCGCGCTTCTTCTCGTCCAGATGCCACAGCCCACCTCGCAGGTAGAACGCCTGAAACGCGCTCAGCACGGCTGCAACCCTTCTGCGCCTGGTGCGCCGGATGACGTTGACCTCACTGAGAATGCTCAGGAACTCCATGCCTCCACGGTGTGTGCTGAGAATCTCGCAGATGATGTCGAAGGTGGAGTAGCTCTGAGCCATGCGCGTGCTCATATCCAGCAGCTCTTCGTATCGGCTACGGCTGATATGCACGCGCGGCTCCAGCGCGTCTTCCCAGCGTACTTTGAAGACAAACGGGTCGTCGGTGCGGGTCAGGGTAAATATCAAGCCCGATACCGCCTCGCGAGTAGCGTACCAGTCCAGCAAGCCGAAGAGAAGCCGAGTGCTGTAGTTCACGTATACTTCCGTATAGCGGTCACCGGTCGTCTCGTCGATGAGCGTAATCTGCTGGAAGTTTGGCTCTTTCTGGAAGAACCCTGCGGGGATCTGGCAGAGCGGGAACGTGCCAATCTCCTTATGGCGCGCTTTGACCACGCACTGCACGCTCTCGGGTATCGGGAAGATGGTGACTTCCTGCTCCTCTTCGTCACCTACGTCCTGTGCAAGCGGGTCCAGGATGTCGGAACGCAGCGTCCCCGATAGCCCCTCATCCTCCATGTCGAACTCCAGCGGTTCGCCCTCCTCGGTGTAGAACTGCACCTCAGGAAAGCTCAAACTCTCAGGTACCTCAAAGAGGTACGCGGGCAGGTTCGCCTTATGGGTAAAGCGTGTACCACCCAACCACATCACCCGTTCATCGTGCTTTAACGACAAGGTGATGGTATCGAGGTCGTTAGCATAGGTAGGGTCGCTGGAGGTGAGATCAAAGAATCTGCGCGCGAGCTCTTCGGCGGTGACCACTCCGGGCGATTGCAGCACGTGCTGTACCATGTTTTCCACATCTTCCACCGATAGCACCAGTGGCTCCGCCATCAGCTGCGCCAGCACTCCTGCCATCTGCCTGGCTTGAGGACGTATTGCCTCTAGCCATTGGGGTACCCACTCCGTCAGCGCCCAGTGCGCTACCGGCTCCAGTGTATTCGCCTCCTGCAGAGGAAACGTCATGACCCCTTCGGTATCCAGCAGGCTCTGGTAAGCCTTCAGCGCATGGAACGATTCGGGGTTCCTGTACCACTGCAGAAACGCGATGAGGCGTGCGGATAGCGGGGTGCCTACCTGGCGCAACAGGGCGACGACCGATTCGGGCGAACCATCGAACTTCGAGTGCTTTCGCAATAGCTTTTGCGCCTCGGCGAAATCGACGTAGTTGTAGAACGCCACATCCTCCGCGCTGTCGTAATCGGTGCGAAGTAGCCACTCCCGCAAGCCGATGCGGTTGTCCGGCAGGCGGAAGAAGTGTTCATCGGACAGACGATAGATGACCACAGCCATCGCCTGGGGGGCGCGATGATACACCTCGGCGAGTAAGAAAGCAAGTGGCTCCAGCGCAACGGGTTGCCCGGTGTTGCGCAGGATACCTTCCACGACCGCATGAACGGGGCGCGTCGCCTCCTCGAAGCGGGTGGAAAGCGTCCAGCGCCGCTCGGTGGAGGTGAACAGGTCGGCATTGGAGCCCAGCGTGTAGCGCAGGATGTCCATGTCCAGCGCAGGCAGGTGACAGGCGTCTTGCAGCTCTGACATTTTAGCAGGCTCCTTGAAGTGCACCAGCGCGTTAGCGACGATCGCCCTCAGGAAAGCCTGCGCAGTGGTCTCTACACTTTGTGCGGTGACAGAATTGCTCACAGCGAAACCTCCTTATACCCGGCAGTAACCGGCAGAGTAATAGTGCTTTCGGCTATCAGGTCGTAGGCAGTGGCATCGGTAATCCGGACCGTGATGAACTCCCCAGGCTGGACGTTCCTTGCCCGTACAAGTACTGTTCCATCCACCTCCGGTGCATCGCGGAAGGAACGTGCCACCCACAAGTTGCGCTGGCTGGGGTGCGGGCACTCAACGAGCACCTCCATCTCACGCCCGACCCATGCGCGGTTGCGCATCAGGGAGATACGCTGTTGCAAACGCATGAGACGGTCGTAGCGGGCTTGAGCCACACGATAGGGAACTCGGCTGGGCAGATGTTCGGCAGGTGTGCCGTCCTCCGGCGAGAAGATGAAGGCTCCTGCCCTGTCCAGCTGCACCTCCTCAAGAAAAGAGAGCAGGTTGGCGAAGTGGCTCTCCGTCTCGCCTGGAAAGCCCACGATAAAGGTGCTGCGTACGGTCATGTCCGGGTTCGCCTCGCGCAGGCGATGCACCAGTTCAACGTAGCGCTGTCTGCCCGGCGGGCGCATCATCGCCCGCAGAATCTCGTCATCCGCGTGTTGCAAGGGTATGTCTACGTAGGGCAACACACAGGGCGTGTTCGCCAGTACTTCGATTACCTCGTCTGTCATGCGCGAGGGGTAGCAATACAACACGCGAACCCAGTGAAACCCACCCATACTGGACAGCTCGCGCAGCAAGCGGGGCAACATCTGTTTGCCGTAGAGGTCCAACCCGTACTGCGTACTGTCCTGAGCGATGAGGTTGACTTCCTTCACACCACGCTTTGCCAGGTCTTCCGCTTCTGCCAGCACACGCTCCAGTGGTTTGCTCACGTGCGCGCCGCGAAAGGCGGGGATGGCGCAGAAAGTGCACTTGTGGTCACAGCCCTCCGAAATCTTCAGGTACGCGCTCCAGGGGGCGGTAGAGAGCACGCGCGTGCCCGTTTTCGCCCATCGATGCTGGGGTGGCGTGTTTTCCACCACAGGCTGGTCATACGACAGGGCACGTTCCACCACCTCATGAATGCGTGCCATCTGCCCTACCCCGATCAGCGCGTCTACCTCAGGAACCCGTTCTAACAGCTTCTGTCCGTACCGCTGCGAGAGGCAACCGGCGACGATTACCTTCGCCCCGCGGCGGCGTTTCCAGCGCAGCGCGTCACGAATGGCGGATAACGACTCCTCCTTCGCGCTGGCGATGAACCCACAGGTGTTGACGATGAGCACGTCGGCGCGGGATGTGTCGGCGGTGAGCGTGTAGCCGTGCTCCGCCAGCACGCCCAGCATCTCCTCGGCATCCACCACGTTTTTGGCGCAGCCAAGGTTCACTATCGCCACCGAAGGAGATTGTCCGTTGGAACGACCTGTCGCCATACACTCCTCACAAAAAAATCGCACTTGCGTGCGCACATTAGTATACCACGTTCTCGATGGGCAGGTCAAAGGAGGAGGGATGAACTTCCCCGCACGACACTCGTCGGCTCCACAAAGAAGATAGCGAAGATATTCAATCGAGCCCTTGACAAAGAGCATTTTGTTCGGTAAAATCCTACAGGTGTTTGAACACAATTCGCTGAGAGAAGCGGGGTTGGCAATGGTCGCTGTCATCAGAACAGGCGGAAAACAGTATAAGGTAGAACCCGATACCATCCTGCATGTGGAAAAACTACCGGTGGAAGAGGGGCAGACCGTCGAGTTGACGGAGGTGCTGCTGGTGCAGGACGAGAACGGTCTGCGTGTGGGCACACCGACGGTACCCAACGCCAGGGTGGTTGCCGAAGTGGTGCGCCACGTGAAGGGCAAAAAGATTATCGGGTTCACGTATAAGCCGAAGAAGAACGAGCGACGCCACTACGGACATCGGCAGTGGCAGACCGTTCTTCGGGTTCAGAGCATCGAAGCGTAGAGCGAGGTGAGGTAAATTGGCACACAAGAAGGGTGTGGGTAGCTCCCGCAATGGGCGAGATAGCAAATCGAAGCGCCTTGGCGTGAAGGAATACGCGGGTGAGTTCGTGAAGGCGGGAAGTATCATCATCCGCCAGCGAGGCACCAAGTTCAAGCCCGGCAGGAACGTGGGCATGGGTGGTGATTACACGCTGTTCGCCCTGGTGGACGGCGTGGTGAAGTACGAGAGCAGCGACAAGAAGAACCGCCGTGTGAGCGTGGTGCCGACGACAGAAGCGGTTACCGCCTAGATTGGCGGGATGACAGGGCAAGGAAAAGGCTCGCACTCCGGCGAGCCTTTTCGCGCATTCGAGGGACAGGATGTTTGTCGACGAAGTCACCATCGAAGTTCAGGCTGGAGACGGCGGCAGCGGCTGTGTGGCGTTCCGTCGAGAGAAGTACGTGCCGCGCGGAGGTCCCGCCGGAGGGGACGGTGGGCGCGGCGGCGACGTGGTGCTCGTTGCGGACGAACGCCTCACCACCCTGCTGGACTACCATTTCCAGCGTCACTACCGCGCCGAGCGGGGCGGGGATGGCGGTCCGAACTTGCGTCACGGCAAGCACGGACAGCATTGCGAACTGCCTGTGCCCCTCGGTACGGTGGTCTACGACGAGGAGACAGGGGAGTGGCTGGCAGACCTAATCCAGCCCGGACAGCGTGTGGTGGTAGCGCGCGGTGGACGCGGCGGTCACGGCAACGCCTATTTCGCCAACCCCTCCCAGCAGACGCCGCGCTTCGCGGAAAAAGGCGAACCGGGCGAGCGGCGCAGGCTTCGTCTGGAGCTGAAACTGCTGGCGGACGTGGGGCTGGTGGGCTATCCGAACGTGGGCAAATCCACGCTCATTTCTCGCATCTCTGCTGCTAAGCCCAAAATCGCCGATTATCCTTTTACCACCCTAGTGCCCAATCTGGGTGTGGTGTTCGTCGAGCAGGGGCGCAGCTTTGTGGTAGCTGACCTGCCAGGCTTGATTGAGGGCGCGCACGCAGGCGAGGGACTGGGGCATCAGTTTCTGCGTCACGTGGAACGCTGTCGCGTGCTGGTGCACCTTCTGGACATTTCCGGTATGACGGGACGCGACCCCTTGCAGGATTTCGAGGTGATTCAGCGCGAACTGGAACTCTACAACCCGAGCCTGTTGCGCCGACCGATGGTGGTTGCGCTGAACAAAGCGGATGTTGCACCTGCCGAACTCAAGCACCGCGTGAGGGATGCCCTGCGCGAGAAGGGCTATCCGGTACATGTTATCTCCGCCGCGACGGGAGAAGGCGTGCAGTCGCTGGTGTACCACCTTGCGGAGCTTCTGGACACAATCCCCTTGCCGACAGCACCGGTCGAGGACATGGTGGTGATTCGCGCCCCTCGACAGGACGAGCGGGCGTGGCAGGTTGCGCAGACGGGCGAACATGAGTTCACCGTGCAGGGAAAGGGTATCGAGCGCATGGTGAAGATGACCGATTTAGAGAACGAAGAGGCAGTACGCCGTCTGCATCGCAAACTGGAGCGTATCGGCGTGCTGCAACGCCTGCGTGAGGCGGGCATCCGGCATGGAGATACGGTGCGTATCGGCGATGAGGAGTTCGACTTTGTGGACGAGGAGCACTGGGAAACCTCGTGATGGCTTATCGCAGGATGGTGATTAAGGTCGGTACCAGCACGCTGACGGATGAGACCGGTGCGCTGGACAGGGTGTACATCGCCTCGCTGGCGATGCAATGTGCTGCCGAGTATCGCTCGGGTAGCGACGTGGTGCTGGTGAGCTCGGGCGCCATCCGTGCGGGCACGGAGCAGTGGGAAAACTATGCGGGGCAAACTGCCGAACCCCTCACGCGCGCAACCATGCCCTTCAAACAGGCGATGGCAGCCATCGGTCAACCCCTGTTGATGCAGGCGTATCTGGCGGCGTTTGCAGCGTACGACCTGCCGGTGGCACAGGTGCTGCTCACGCGCGAGGATTTCGGTGAGCGGCATCGCTTCTTGCACGCCCGCAACACCCTGCAGCAACTGCTCAAAATGGGTGTGGTTCCCATTATCAATGAGAACGACACCGTTGCCACCGAAGAGATTCGCTTCGGCGATAACGATACGCTGGCAGCAATGGTTGCCTCATTGCTGGACGCAGACCTGTTGATTCTGCTCTCGGACGTGGAGGGTCTGTATGAGCGCGACGAACGCGGGCGTTATACCCGGCTGGTGCGCGAGGTGCATCGGCTGGACGAAAGCATCTGGCGCATGGCGCAGGGTAGTGGTTCGCGCGTGGGCACAGGGGGGATGATTACCAAACTGCAGGCAGCGCAGATTGCCACTACCTCCGGCGTGACGATGGTGATTGCGCATGGCAGGCATGAGGGGATTATCCACCACATCTGCCGGGGGCGCGATTTTGTGGGCACGGTGTTCCACCCGCTGCCTCGCAAACTCTGCCACCGCAAGCGATGGCTGGCATATGGTTTGCCTGCCTCAGGCACGATTGTGGTCAACGAGGGGGCGAAACAGCGCATCGTCGCCGATGGCAAAAGCCTGCTCCCTGCGGGCGTGCTGTCCTGCGAAGGACATTTCTTGCCCCAGCAGGTGGTGGAACTGCGCGACGAAAGCGGTCGCGTGTTCGCGCGCGGGTTCACCAACTACAGCAGCGAGGAGATTGCCCGCATCGCAGGCTGTCAAACCGCGCAAATCGAGCAACGGCTCGGTTTCAAACGCGCCGACGAGCTCATCCACCGCGATAACCTAGTGCTCGTGTACAGCGGGTAGGGCAGGATATTCCGTCTCCTCTCGCGAATACTTAAATTAAGGTCAAGTCTATTCTGACGGAGGGTCATCGCATGTATCGCGCTATATCGTGCATCATGGTTACCGGAGTAGTTCTGCTCTCCTTACAGGCGTTGTCTGCGCCTTCGGTTACCATGTCCGACCTGCTGAAGCAAATGGTAGACCTCGAGGCGTTAAGTCTCAAACCCCTACCGGGTGAGCGATGCGAACAGGCATCCAGCTACGACCGCGCCAGCCGTATTGTAGACGGCAAGAAAGTGGACTGGTTCGCTAATGCTGACGTTGGGCATTACATCCGCGTCGAGGAACGCAACGGGCGCAGGGAGATGGTGATGGCGGATATTCGGGGACCGGGAGCCATCGTGCGCATCTGGTCGGCAAACCCGAAGGGCGTGCTGCGCATCTACATCGACGGTGCGGAGAAACCGGTAATTGAGAAGGAGTTTCCCAAACTGTTCGACGGTTCGCAAGGGTATCCGTTCGTGCCTCCGTTTGCAGGGGTGCGTTCCAGCGGAGCAAACATCTATTTCCCCATTCCCTTCGCCAGCCGCGCGCTGGTCACCGTAGAAGGCGGTGAAGGGGTGTTCTACCACGTGAACTACCGCCTCTATCCGCCCGGCACACAGGTGGAAAGCTTTTCATGGGAGGCGGTAGAGCGTACGCGCAAACTGGGCGAAGAGGTGGCGCAACGGCTGACGAAACCCTACGACCTGTGGCGTGCACCGTCCGGCTCGCGAACCCATTCCATCCGCTGGAGCATTCCTGCGGGTGGCTCGCGGGTGCTGAATCTGCAAGGACCGGCACGCATCGTAGCGATCGAGATGAAACCTCAGGCGAACGACCTACAAAAGGCACTGCGAGCGGCGGTGCTGGAAATCACGTGGGATAACGCCGTGTTGCCTTCCGTGTGGTCTCCGCTGGGCGATTTCTTTGGCACGGGACCCGGCTTGAACCGCTACCAGGGCTTACCCTGCGGAGTGCTGGAGAACGGGACAATGTATAGCCACTGGGTGATGCCTTTTGCCCGGCGAGCGGAGCTGCGGATACGCAACGAGGGCGATGAACCGCTGAACCTGTCGGGTAGGGTGGTGGTGCAGCCCATGCGCTGGAGCAACCGCTGGATGCGCTTCCACGCACAGTGGCATACGCAATATCCCATCCGCACCCGCCCGATGCGCGACTGGACGATGGCGGAGGCGCGGGGAACAGGGCGTTTTGTGGGCGTTTCACTCAGTGTAGCCAATCCGGTCAACGTATGGTGGGGCGAAGGCGACGAGAAGTTTTACGTGGACGGGGAGCAGTTCCCCAGCACCTTCGGCACTGGCACGGAAGACTTCTTCGGCTACGCCTGGGGCAACCCAACGCCTTTCACACACGCCTACCACAATCAGCCTCGTGCGGATGGCCCTGGCAGCGCTGGGCACGTGTCCAACAACCGCTTCTTCATCGTCGACAACGTGCCGTTCCAGAACAGCTTCCGGGCGGATATCGAGGTGTGGCACTGGGCAGAGACGCAAGTAGGCTACAGTGCCATCGGTTACTGGTATGCTGATAGCGAGCAGGGGGCGCGCAGCTTCCCCTCTTTGCAGGAGCGACTGCCTGTGCAGTTGCCTGAACTGAAAAGTTATCGCGAGCCTGATGCCATTGAGGGCGAGGGGATGGAAGTTCTACGACGCACCGGAGGCAACGTCACGACACAGGATATGCAGGGTTTCGGCGAAGCGTGGAGCGGCGGAGCACAGCTGTGGTGGACAGGGACCAAGCCGGGCGACGTGCTGGAACTGGGATTTGACGCGCAGAAAGCAGGCACGTATGAGCTGGTTATCGCGATGACCAAGGCGGTAGATTACGGGCAGTTCCGCCTGTCGGTCAACGGCGCGCCGGTCGGCGACCAGATAGACCTGTTCAACAACGGAGTGATACACACGGGCAAAATTAGTCTGGGGAAAGTGCAGTTGAAGCAGGGGCAGAACGTATTGCGTGTGGAGGTGGCAGGCACGAACCCTGCCAGTACCGGCGACCGCCACATGTTCGGGCTGGATTTTATGAAGATAGTGCCGGTTCACTAGGCTGTATCCCACGAGCCGCAATCGGGGGGGAGACTGCTTCGTCGCCGCTCTGGAGGGCGAACCTCCCGGTGAGCCGAAAACCGGTGCACCACAACGGCTCGGCAGGAGCCTTGCCATCTAGAAAGCTTATGAACAGAGCGGTTCCACTTGTCTGTCGCTCTGAAACTGTCCAACGCAGTACGTGCAGGCAGAATGCTCTCCAACAGCGTATCTACTCATCAGCGTTCCATGATAGGAGGTGTGAAAATGGCTTACTGGTGGCTCCTTGTTTCTTGCTTACTGGTAGGCGCCGCGCTGAGCGCGTCGGCTCAGCAGACGCTGTTCGATTTCGAGAGCGAGGCGCACCTGCAATATGTTGTGCAAAACAGCGTGCAGGCACGGCGAACCTCTGCGGGCGGACAGCTTTCTGGACAGGCTCTGGAAGTGGAGTTTCGTCCTGCCGAATGGCCCAATGTCACCTTCCGACCGGCTCAGCCTTGGAATTGGGCAGGAGCGGGCGCACTGGCTATCGACATTCATAACCCCAACGCCGAGCCGGTGTGGTTTGGTATTCGCGTGGACGATGACCCGCGCGCCGATGGCTGGAACTACTGCCGGCAGGCGACCACGACCATCGGGGCAGGTGAGACGCATACCTACGTGCTGCCGCTGGCTTTCAACCCGATGGACTACGGCATGAGAGGGCTGCCGCCACTGGTGCAGGGTGGAGGCACGCTGCTAGGGGTGACGAACCCGCATAAGCTGGATGTGAGCCACATTGTGGCGTTTCAGGTCTTTCTCCATCGCCCCGCGAAGCCAACCAAACTGCAGATAGACAACATCCGCCTCGTGGAGGGTAGTGCGCCCGTTAAGGGCATTGTGGACCGCTTCGGGCAGTGGACGGGGGGCGACTGGCCCGGCAAGGTACACAGCGAGAATGACCTGATTCGCCGGCGCCAGCAAGAGGAGGCGGAGTTGAGACGGCTCCCCTCACTGCCCGACCGCGACGAGTACGGCGGCTGGAAGAGCGGACCACAGCTGCAGGCTACAGGCTATTTCCGCGTTGCTAAGCATAATGGCAAGTGGTGGCTAGTTACACCGGCGGGCACGCTGTTCATTTCGATGGGGATGGATTGCGTGCACACGGGCGACGCCACCTTCATCACTGGGCGCGAGCAGATGTTCACCTGGCTACCTGAGGAAGGTAGTCCGCTGGCGAAGCACATCGGCTATCATTCCGGTGTGCATTCGGGCCCAGTGAAAGAGGGCAAGACCATCAACTGGTACGCGCTGAACCTGCAGCGCAAGTACGGAGAGAACTACAAAACGCAGTGGATGCAGGTGACTTTGCAAAGATTGCGCTCGTGGGGCTTCAACACCATCGCCAACTGGTCGGACTGGGATTTCCACCGCAACGGCAAGGTTCCGTATGTGGGCACGGCGCATATCGGCGGCGACCACGCGCGCGTCGCTAGCGGCGGCGATTACTGGGGCAAGATGCACGACCCCTTTGACCCAAAGTTTGAGCAGAGCGTGCGCAACTCCCTGCGCCCTGTGGTGCAGCATATCGGGGATGACCCCTGGTGCATCGGCTACTTCGTAGACAACGAGCTGAGCTGGGCGGGTACAGGGGAAGAGGGCGGTCGCTACGGGCTGGCGTACGGCACGTTGCAAGAGGATGCCGCAAACTCCCCTGCCAAGCGTGCTTTCGTCCAGCAATTGCGCCAGAAATACGGGCAGATTGAGAATCTGAACGCCGCTTGGGGCACATCCTTCGCCAGCTGGGAGCAGCTGGAACAGCCCCAGAAACTACAACCCCCCTCCCCTGATGCCCGCAAGCAGGACTTCGCCGCCTTCGTCAAGAGCCTTGCCCGGCAGTACTTCCGCACGGTGCGTAGCGTGCTGAAAGAGCTTGCCCCCAATCACCTGTACCTTGGCTGTCGGTTTGCATGGTACGGACCGGATGCGGTAGAAGCGGCGGCAGAGTACTGCGACGTGGTCAGCTTCAACATCTACGCGCCTCGCGTGGAGCGCGAGCGATACGCCATCGTGGAGAAGCTGGACAAACCTGCCATTATCGGCGAGTTCCACTTCGGCGCGTTGGATAGAGGGATGTTCCACACCGGACTGGTAGCTGCAAAAGACCAGCAAGACCGCGCTCGCATGTACAGGGATTACCTGACCAGCGTGCTCACCCATCCCAACTTTGTAGGCTGCCATTGGTTCCAGTACAATGACCAGCCGCTGACGGGGCGCTGGTTCGACGGTGAAAACTACAATATCGGCTTCGTGACCGTTACCGATACGCCTTATCCCGAAATGGTGCAGGCAGCCAGGGAGATACATGGGATGGCGTATCGCATCCGGGCGGAAGCGCGGTAAACTGCCCTTGCCTTCTGCCCGTAGCCGTGCTATACTTTTTAAGGATGTGCCCGGGTGGCGGAATCGGTAGACGCACGGGACTTAAAATCCCGGGCCGTAAGGCGTGCGGGTTCGAGTCCCGCCCCGGGCACATGGTGTGGGTGAATACGTTTGCGAGGAGGAGCCATGCCACAACCCGAAGCACAAGATACTGCCATCATGGAGCCGCCTGTCAAGACGGCGGATGCTCTCGCCGAAGCAGAACAGTTGCTGGAACGCGCAGCACGAATGGACCAAGCCCTTCCCCAACAGGAGCCCCAACCACAGGTGCTCCGTTCGGAGCAGTTTGACGTGGATGTGACGTTCATCGGCGCGGGACCGGGCGGATACGTGGGAGCTATTCGTGCCGCGCAGCTCGGTGGGCGTGTGGTGTGTATAGAAAAAGAGTATCTGGGCGGATGCTGCCTGAACTGGGGATGCATTCCCACCAAGGCGATGATTGCCGGGGTGGAGCGCTACCAGCAGGTAAAGCACGCTGAGATATTTGGCATCAGCACGGGAGAGGTAAGCATCGACTTCGCGAAGCTGATGGCGCACAAGGATAAGGTAGTGACTACCCTGCGCAACGGCATCGCCAGCCTGTTCAAGAAGAACGGTGTGCGCCATATCGAGGGAACCGGACGAATCGCCGGACACCATACCGTAGAGGTCGTCAAGCCCGATGGCTCCAAAGAGACCATTCGCACTCGCGCTATTGTGATTGCGACCGGCTCCGCACCGGTGCGCCTGCCCATATCTGGTTTGGAAGGGGAGGGCATCTGGACGAGCGACGATGCGGTATCGGCGAAAGAGGTTCCGCCTCGTATGGTGATTATCGGTGCCGGAGCAATAGGTTGCGAGTTCGGCTATATCTACAACGGTCTCGGCTCCAAAGTAACCGTTGTGGAGATTATGCCGCAGATCCTGCCCAACGAGGACGCCGAAATCGCCGCCGAATTACAACGCAGCCTGACACGACAGGGCATCCGCTTCCTGATGAACTCGCGCGTCACAGAGGTAAGGCATGGCAAAAATGGCGTCAAGCAGGTGGTGGTGCAGACCGAGAAGGGCGAGGAGACCATCGAGTGCGAGGTCGTGCTGGTAGCGGTAGGACGGCGTGCGGTGCTGGACGGACTGGGACTGGAGACGGTGAATGTCAAGACGCATGAGAGAGGCATCGCCGTCAACGACAGGATGGAGACCAGCGTGCCGGGCATCTACGCTATCGGCGACGTAACCGGACGCATCCAGCTGGCGCACGTGGCGTCCATGGAAGGCATCGTGGCGGCGAGCAACGCGATGGGACAGGAGCGACGCATGAACTACCGCGCCGTGCCCAGCTGCGTCTACACCGTGCCGGAAGTGGCATCGGTCGGGCTGACGGAACAGCAGGCGCGCGAGCAGGGATATGATGTGCGTGTGGGTAAATATGCCTTTCGCGGACTGGGCAAAGCGATGGCGATGGGCGAACGCGAAGGGCTGGTGAAGGTGGTTGCGGAGGCACGATATGGAGAGATACTGGGCGTGCACATCGTGGGTCCCCACGCCACCGACCTGGTCGGCGAGCCGGTGACCGCCATCCAGCTGGAAAGCACTGTCGAGGAAATGAGCCATACTATCCATGCCCATCCGACTCTCACCGAAGCTCTACTGGAAGCTTACGAAGACACCGAGAGGATGGCTATTCACAAGTGAGCGAGATGGAGAGCGAGGAGAGCAAGCAGACGCCAACACGACGTGCGCTGGTGGTAGGGTTGCGCCTGCCTCCGGATATGATGGACCGTGCCGAATACATCGCTGCGCTATCGGGAGCGTCGTTGAAGGGGATGTTTCGCCGGTGGATTAGCCATGAGCTGCAGCGCGACCCTCGCTGGAGCTCTGGGGTGATCGAGTGGAACGAGGCGAACGCGCGGCGTGCCCCTGCCTGCGCGGCGGTGTATCGCTTCCGTGATGCGCAGTATCAGGTGCTGTACGTGGGCTTTGAACCCCAGAATCTGCAGCAGAGGCTGCTGGAGCACTGGCGCACAGGGGATGTCCCTGACGCTCGCTATGTCAGCTATCTGCCGGTGACCAGCATGGCGAAGGGCAAGGAGGTACAACAACGCC
Source organism: uncultured bacterium (assembly GCA_938027655.1). Taxonomy (GTDB): domain Bacteria; phylum Armatimonadota; class HRBIN16; order HRBIN16; family HRBIN16; genus HRBIN16. The sequence continues at coordinate 32,163 of CALJAP010000120.1, forward strand.
TCATTGCCCGCACCAAGCCTCTCTATCAGGTACAGGAAGAGGGCGAAGGCAAAGCAGAAGAGGACTCTGGTGAGGAGTAGTAATACCGGACCACATGTGATCATCTGGATACGAGTGGAGCAATTCCGCGTGCCTGTTACTCTGAACGTAGCCGCAACCTTCAGGTGACGACAGGTTCTGAACACGTGTTCGACGAGGGATGCCATGAGGGCTGTACATCTCTTACTGATACTGAGTGCGCTGGCGTTGCTGAGCGCGTGTGCGAAAAAGCCGTCTGCGCCCACGTCGGGTGAAGCCCCGGCGGGAGAGAAGAAGAAGCTGCGCGCGGCAATGGTGACCGATATTGCCGGTATCGGTGACCGTTCGTTCAACGAGTCCGCATGGCGCGGCTTGCAACGTGCGCAGAAGGAGCTGGGCGCGGAGGTGCGCTTCCTTGAGTCCGCCAAGCTGCCCGACTACGAGCAGAACCTGCGTCTGCTGGCACAGCAGAAATACGACGTAGTTATCGCGGTAGGCTTCGCGATGGAGGACGCGCTGAAGAAGGTGGCTCCGCAGTTCCCAAACGTCATCTTCGCTATCGTGGACGGCAACGCGCCCGACCTGCCCAACTGTGTATCGCTGAAGTTCCGCGAGCACGAAGGCTCGTTCCTTGTCGGCGCGCTGGCGGGCGCGATGACCAAAACGAACATTGTCGGCTTCGTAGGGGGGATGGAGATACCCCTTATCAAGAAGTTCGAAGCGGGCTATCGCGCGGGCGTGATGACCATGAACCCGAAAGCGAAGGTGCTGGTCGGCTATACCGGTAACTGGACGGACACCGCCAAAGGCAAAGAACTCGCCCTGTCGCAGTTCGAGCGCGGAGCGGATATCGTCTACCATGCCTCCGGTCAGTGCGGCTTGGGCGTTATCGAAGCGGCGAAAGAGCGGGGCAAAGGGCACTTCGCCATCGGTGTGGACTCGGATCAGGACTATATCGCGCCCGGCTTCGTGCTGACCAGCATGATTAAAAGCGTAGACAATGCGGTTTTCGGCGTATGTCAGTCGGTCGTAGAGGGCACGTTCCAGCCCGGCACGCGCGACCTAGGCATCAAGGAGCAGGGCGTCGGTCTCAGCCCAATGCAGTATACGAAGCATCTTGTGCCCCAAGAGGTGCTGAACCGGATAGAGACCCTGCGCCAGATGATAGCGGACGGCAAGCTGAAGGTTCCGCAGAGCGAGGAGGAGCTGAAGCAGTTTGGGCCTCCGGCTATACCGTAGGATAGGAGGAGAGAGGATGGCTGTACCCAAATACCTGCCGCATTACACATACTCCGACTACGTGCAGTGGCAGGGTCGTTGGGAGATCATCGACGGCATCCCCTTCGCCATGAGCCCCCAACCCTCTTTCCGGCACCAGCGTATCTCGCACCGCATCGCCGCGGAACTGGAACGCGCGCTCGAAGGATGCGAACACTGCCGGGCGGTGTTGCCGGTGGACTGGAAAATCGCCGAAGATACGGTGGTACAGCCCGACAACATGGTGGTATGCGGAGAGGTGACCACCGAGGCATATCTGGACAGACCGCCCGTGCTCATCTTTGAGATACTCTCGCCGTCTACCGAACAAAAAGACCGGTTGGTCAAGGCGGAACTCTATGCGTCGCAGGGCGTCCAATACTATGTGATAGTAGACCCCGACCTCTTGCAGGCGGAGGTAATGGAACTTCAGAAGGGGGAATACCGGCTACGGGCAACGCTACATGAGGAAACATGGCGTTTTGACCTCGGCGAGTGCAGGATAGAGATGGACTTCGGTCGGCTGTGGAGGCTGTGAAGGTCTTAAATGTTTCTTATCACAAAAAGCGTATCATAAGAGATGCAGAACGTTCTGCAGAGGCGATGAAGCATGATTGTAGAAGCACGCAACGATACGGTCAACCTGCTGGGTGCGCTGACTAAAAATCACTGGCAAACGATTAAGGCGGCGGCGAACCTGCTGCTGAAACGGAACCCGGCGGGTATTATCATCAACTGCTCTGGCATCACCGAGTGCACGGAAGAGGGCGCGGAGACCTTCGCCGATGCGCAGGCGTACATCCAGAAGCACGGCGCGCGCATTGTGCTCTGCGACATCCCCGAGCATGTGATGGAGGTGCTCCGTCGGGTGCCGGGTGTACGCTCGCAGTTGCCCGTTGCCTGCACGATGGCACAGGCGCGCGCCTCGCTAGGATTGCCCAGCGCGTATGAGACCACAGAAGCCCCCACCGAGAAAATCGTGCTGCTGCCCGTCTGGGAGGGGATGAACGCGCCGTACGCTGCCCAGCACGCCCTGCACATGACCAAAGACCAGCACGCGGTTCTGCACATCGTGTACATCCTGCTGGTGCCGCAGAAACTGGCTCTCACCACCCCCATGCCCGAACAAGAGGAGAGGGCGCATCGTACCCTGACCGAGCTGGAAGAGATGGCGCGTCGCGCCCGGGTGAAGGTGGAAAAGCGGGTGGAACGCTGTCGCGACCTGGCGCGAGGCATCGTCACCGCGGCGGAACAGGAAAGAGCAAGCCAGCTGATTTTGGGAATCACGCCGGGCGACATGTCGGCAGCAAACGGCTTGCTGACCACCGTGTTGCAGAAAGCGCCCTGCGAGGTGCTGGTGGTGCGCGCCCCGGCAGCGGTGGGGCAGACGGGGTAAAGCTGCGTCTACTCCCTCCGGCGTTACCGTTTCAGCACCTTTTTCACGTCCAGCCACCCCGCATACAGGATGGGTATCTTGCGCCGATTGTCCCAGTGCAGGCGGACACCTGCTGCTTTGCACAAGCGGCGTAACGATACGTAATCTACTCCATTATGTTGCAGCTTGTCAGAAGATTGCAAGCGTCCGTAGAGTAGATGCTTATCCGCACCGGCACATCCCTCGTCTGGGCACTGTCCAGCCTGTACTGAAACGACGTGTCGCACACCTCTGGACGGTCAGGGTCCGATTAGCCACTTCGCCGGATGTCACACATTGCATGGGCTGACTATCGGTCAGGTTGCTGTCCGATTGCACGTGGATGGCAGTGACGATTTGTTGGGCGCAGAGGGGCGTAGCGAACCACAGCAGAAGCGCACTCAGTACCCCCCGGTTGGAGTAGCAGAGTGAAGTGTTTCATTCTGGTTACCTCCTTTGAAGGGGTATCGTACCTGTAGTAGAACACAGGTTACAGGAAACGTCAATCTACTGCCCCGACAAACCACTCTGCCTACTTCCTCCCCTTACACAACGGAAGCAAGCTCATCTGTCGTTTTTCGAACACCGCTACCTCGCGGAAGCCGATGTCCCATGCCATACGCACCGCGTCCAGCAGATAGTGCGCCAGTTCATCGGGGTGGTGGGCGTCGGAGCCGAAGGTAATCAGCCTGCCGCCGCGCTCGTAGTACCACTCCAGCGTTTGTCGGCAGGGGTAAAAGTCGCGAGCATCCTGTCGCAGACCGGCGGTGTTTATCTCCAGCGCGGTGCCCTTTTCTACCATCAGGTCAAACAGCGTGAACAGCAGGTCGCGATAGGGTTGCGGGTCAAACGCGCCGAAGCGAGGCACACCGCGCCGCTTGGCATATTCCAGATGCCCCACGATATCGATTAAGCCGCTCTCCACCGAGTGCAACACTTCCTCGTAGTAGCGGGTATATGCCTCGCGTGCGGTGGGGAAACGCTCTACGTAGTCGTCGGTCATCAGCATTCGGGCATCCACGTAATGCACGCATCCCAGCACATAGTCGAAAGGGTACTGGCTGAGCCACACGCGCACATCCGGCTCGAACCACTGCTGATAGTCTATCTCCACGCCCGCGCGGATGCGCAGTCGTCCCCGGAACAGGTCGCGCACGTAGGCGATTTCGTCCATGAACAGGTCGTAGTCGAAGTATTCCACCACGGGGTCGTTGGGATCAAAATCCTTGTGCTCGGTGAAGCCAATTTCATCCAGCCCAAGGGCCATCGCACGGGCGCAGTGTTCCAACATTGTCGCACGCCCATCGTGTGACAGGAAGGTGTGCACCTGATAGTCTACCTTTGTATACTCTGCCTTGCTACTCCAGCCCATTGACACTTATTCCCTCGACATCGATCACGCGCCATTTTTCGGCAGGAAACACCAGCCACTTGCGAGCAGGCTCTTTACGCAGTTTCACCTGGATATCTGTTGGCTCGTGGCGGCTGACCAAGCCCTGTTCTTCCCACCACGCCTCCACACGCATATTGACCGTTGCCTCTTTGCCGATAATGTTAACGAACGGGGTAGTGTAGCGCACATGCGGGCGGATACCGCGACGAAACGCCGACGCCAATTCGATGCGCAGCCGTTCGGGTGAATAGCCAAAGGCATCGAAATCGTTGGAGATGGCGTCCATCAGCGTGTTGAGGTCACGCCCTTCTATTGCCTGGCGGATTTCCTCCAGCCGATTTCGTACCACTTGCTCTTCGGACGGGGTAGGTGTTGCCGCGATACGCCACAGCACCAGCAGCGCTGCTATCAGCACTGTTGCCCCAGAGATAGCCAACCAGGTGGAACGTTTCATTCCGCTCCCTCTCGCAGGTTTATGCTGCTGAGATTATACCGAAAAGGGCAGGTCGTAGCCAACTGATGCACCGGCAAGTTGTCAACACGACCCATCACCCTACCAGTCGTGCCCATGTAGCCGCAGGCTTTAGCCTGCGCACCGTCCCGCCATGTAGCCTGCGCCTCTACACATCGGCAAGCCTGCGCTCGTTCCTGCCATGTAGCCTGCGCCCCGTCCCGCTATGCTGCCTCTACACATCGGCAAGTACCTCTCGCAGGTCTACCCCAATTGCTCCAGTATACGAATACTCATCCCACTGCGCCACTAAACCCTTCCGTACGGGGTTATTCGCCACATATTTTATCTGTGCTTTCACATCTTCGTCTTTCCGCATTACATGGTCGTAAAAATCTTTCTGCCATCTACATCCCTGTTTCTGAGCCAACCAGAAGCCACTTCGCTGCTTGAACTGCACCACGGCGCGCCACAAATCGGCTTCAGCAGACCGTCCCTGCAGAATCAAATGCAGGTGGTCAGGCATGAAACAGTAGATAAGAACAATGCACCGGTGTTCATCACAAGATCGATGCAGCATTTCGATCAAAATGTGAACCGTCTCACGCGGCTGGAAACCCGGATATCTGTCTTTCAGACAGAGCGTAAAAGCGGCAATCACTTCCCCTCGATAGGCTTCCCGAGGGAGACGATGTTTCTGTTCCCTCACGAGGTGAGCCATAAGTTCCTCCCTGCCTTCTGTCGATTCGGTCTTGTGCCCTTTGCGCAATGGCACGCAGGCTGAAGCCCGCGGCGACAATGGGCGACTATGGGCGCATGACAATACCATCGCGCAGGCTGAAGCTACAATGCACCATCTTTTACCATGTGAATATCTCCCCCTCCCCCAGCAACCGCACTACTACCAGATAGCCAAACCGCCACTCGATCACCACGGGCGAACGCTCCACCACGTTGCTGACCCCGCGCGTGCCGAGCGTCAGCGTCTCGCCGTGTAACGCCCATTTCAGCCCCTCGGTGCGCACACCGTCCACATCCCCCAGAGGCAAAAGCGAAACGGTTGTCCCTGCCGGCGCATCAAACCGCAACTGGCGATGGGCGAAATAGGTGATGGAGTGGTCTTCCACGAAGCGAATGAAGGCTCTGTCCGCATACCGCACCGCGCCACAGACGTTACCCAGCACGTGGTCGATGCGGTCGCCCGTCGTGCCTACCACAACCACCTGCGGCTGGCTCCAGCGTGTGACCGCGAAGCGCAACGCCTTCTCCAGGTCGGTGTCGTCCTGTCCGGGGTCGTGCACAATGCTCTCAAGAGGCAATGAGTGCAGCAACTCGGCAGGCACGGAATCGAAATCCCCCACCACGTAGTCGATACGCAAGCCCGCCTCGCGCAGGCACACTGCTCCTGCGTCCGCGCCAATCAGCACCTCAGCCCCTGCCGCGACCGACTCGAGCAGTTGCCGCCGCGGCGGTTGACCGTTCAGCATAATCAGAACGCGCATTCTCCTTTACCTCTAAACTACGTATTACGCACGAAGACTGACGTGATTCCTCTTCCTTTACTCATGCGAAGAGGGGGGTTGCACTTTTTTTTTCGATGTATACTTTGTAGCACCAAATCTACAAGGAGGTGTAACAAAAACGTGAGGTCCCTTGTTGCTGCTACAGTAGCAATCGCTTTCTGCGTGGCAGGCTGCGCATACGCACAGTCCTACCTCCCCGAAATGTCCGGAGGATGCGCTCAGTACGTGGTGGAGGCGGTTACAGATTCCAGCTTCTACTACGTTCTGTGGCAGAAGGACAAGGACACTTTAGCGAACGGTCAGCAAGTTCGAGATGACCTAAGCAGTGTTAGACCGGCTAATATCAGGAGCATGAAGATAGGATATAGCTGGGGACTAACCCGTGTGGATGACGATGGCAAGATACACTGGACGGTAGCAGGAACTGCAATACATGTAACCGAAGAGACTATCGTTAGTGACGAGTGGGTCCTCTACAACAACCGAGGTACAGCCGACCCACTACTGGACCCAGCCATTCGCGTGGTTCAGTTCGTAAGAATCAAACCTCCTCAAGCACAGCCGCCCGGTGGGCAACCGCCTGGCGGAGGGGTGTAGTTTTAGGTATTAGCCACATGGTGGAGCAACACGCTCCACCATGTTTGCATCAGACTCAATGGAGGTAAACGATGCATCTAAACACTCGTATCATCCTCACAATTCCTGTAATGGGGTACTGGCTTGCTACTGCTGGTGCCTTCGCTCAACAAAACACTCCTAATACGCCTCAAAGAAACACCATCTCGTTCGCTGCCGCCTGCGAAAAGCTGGCACAGCAATACCAAGTCAATATCTTGGGCGATGTTTACCTTACGGGTGACCCTCCCGTGACCCAATGGCAGATTCGCGGGCTATCGCTGGAGCAAGCGGTTCAAAAACTCGCCCAAACGTACGGGCGAGAGGTTACGCTCGTAGGCAAGACCTATATAGTGAGGGCGAAAAACGCCGCCCTGCGCCGCCAGCAGGATGTGTTTGCCCAGACGCACTACGGCGCACGGTGGACCACTGAAGGTGCGCTGAGCATTAGCGTGGATAGCGTCTTAAAGATAGCCGTTACTGCAGTGGTTGTTCCGCTATCCCGTTTCGCCCGGGTGCTCACGGAAAGAACCAGTTGGGACCTGCAGATCGAGCAGGGTTTGCAAGATGCGCGCATCGTGGCTTACTGGCAAAGCGCATCGTTAACGGACATCATCGAGGCACTGGCGGTCCTGCTTAACGCGCAGAAAAAGGTATATCTCTCTCGCTCGGACGAGCAGAGGCAGAAGGAACACCTGCAAGCACAGCAACCTGACGATAAACCAACGCCTGCAGAGGAAGCGGCACAGCGGCTATTACCCAAACTAGCGGAGCTGCTTACGCCCGAAGAACGAGAAGCATGGTCGCAGGGTAAAGAGGTGGAGATACCCCTCTCTCGTTTGCCATCCGAGGTGTTTGCCGAGGCTTATGATTATGCCACCAAACAGTTTCAACGCTTCTACGAGCGTGCTCCAGAAGAAATACGTCCTCCTGACGACCTCATCAGCAGCTACGGTAACATCTTCCTGATCCTACCTCGCCCAGACCAGAACAGTATCGGCGTGCGTCTGCGGGATTCGCAAAATCAGCGTAGCTACGTCTTTTGATAATTTTGTTGGGGGCATGCTTCGTCACCTGCTCAATGTCGTGGTCACGGCGGGGCGTGCCCCTACACCGTATGCGCACCTGGCATTGCCAAGTCGCACGCTGACCCCGTTTTCTCACAACAGAGCCACAAAATCCCTTTTGGATACTTGACTTTTTTGTAAGGATTGGGAATAATAAGGGGTGGAGGAGAAACGGGATGAAAATCACCGCACAAGAGGAATACGGACTGCGCTGTATCATGCACCTTGCCCGCGTGCCCTTCGGCGATACGGTGAACGTGCGCCAGATTGCGGAACACGAAGGGCTATCGGTCGCCTACGTGGAGAAGCTGCTTTACCTGCTTAACCGCGCCGGCTTGACGGAGAGCGTGCGCGGTGCTCAGGGAGGCTATCGCCTCGCCCACCCTGCCGAGCAGATTACCCTGCGACAGGTGCTGGATGCACTGGGCGGGGTGCTTACCGCCGACTCCTTGTGCAGTCAGTTTTCGGGCGATCGCGAAATCTGCGTGCACCATGGGGGATGCGAACTGCACTCGGTGTGGAGCTTTGTGGCGGACTACCTGTCGGTGATTTTCAACCGCATCACGCTGAAGCACCTGGCGGAGGGCGCCGCGCGTCCGCTGGTCCCGCCCGTGCTTTTACGCAGCGAGCAAACGATACCACTGACCGAGCGAGAACCTGCATCAGCAGCTCAGATATCCTTGGAGGGGAGATAACGCAGCCATGAGCCAACTACCACTGCTGGAAATCCGCGACCTGCATGTCGCGGTTGATGGGAAAGAGATTTTGAAGGGCGTGAGCCTGACCATCAATCGGGGCGAGATCCATGCCCTGATGGGGCGCAACGGCTCCGGCAAAAGCACCCTTGCCGCGACCCTGATGGGTCACCCGCGTTATGAGGTGACCAAAGGCGAGGTACTCTTTGAGGGGCGGAACCTTCTGGAGATGGGGGTGGACGAGCGCGCCCGGGCGGGCATCTTCCTCGCCTTCCAGTACCCAGTGGCTATTCCGGGCGTGAGTGTAGCCAACTTCCTGCGCAGCGCGCTCAAGTCCCTGCGCGGCGAGGAGATGAGCGCACGCGAGTTCCGTACCGCGCTGAAAGAGGAGTTCAAAGCACTGCATATGCCCGACAACTTCGCCAGCCGCTACGTCAACGAAGGCTTCTCCGGCGGCGAGAAGAAACGACTGGAAATCGTGCAGATGGGCTTGATTAAACCCAAACTGGCGATACTGGACGAAACTGACTCCGGACTGGACATCGACGGCGTGCGCATCGTGTCGGAAAACGTCAACCGTATCGCCGGTGAAGAGACAGGCGTGCTACTGATTACACACTACCAGCGTATCCTGCGCTACATCCGCCCGCACTTCGTGCACGTGATGGTAGGTGGGCGCATCATTCGCTCGGGCGATGAGAACCTCGCCCATGAGCTTGAACAGCGTGGTTACGACTGGCTTCTGCTCGAAGAAGGCGTCGAGGAAGAGAAAACTCTGCAGGAGGTGGGCTAAATGACCGCACCACAGTCTCTGCTGGATGTCGGCACCGAATACCAGTACGGTTTTCGGGATGAGATAGAGTATGTCTACAAGGCGGAAAAGGGGCTCAACCGCCGTGTGGTGGAGATGATTTCGCATTTCAAGAACGAGCCCGACTGGATGCGCGAGTTTCGCCTGCGTGCTCTGGAGATATTCCTCAAAAAGCCCATGCCCACGTGGGGCAACACCCAGCTTCTCAGCGAGATAGACTTCGACGACATCTACTACTACATCAAACCCGCAGAGAAGCAGGGCAAGACCTGGGAAGAGGTTCCCGAAACCATTAAGAACACCTTCGAGAAACTGGGCATCCCCGAGGCGGAGCGCAAGTTTCTGGCGGGCGTCTCGGCACAGTACGAGTCCGAGGTGGTCTATCACAGCATCCGTGAAGACCTCGAACGACAGGGCGTGATTTTCCTCGATATGGACTCGGGCTTGCGCGAGTACCCCGACCTCGTGCGCCGCTGGTTCGGCAAAGTGGTGCCTCCTGGCGACAACAAGTTCGCTGCGCTCAATTCGGCGGTGTGGTCGGGTGGCTCGTTCATCTACGTGCCGCCGGGCGTGCATGTGGAGATTCCCCTGCAGGCGTACTTCCGCATCAACGCAGAAAACATGGGGCAGTTCGAGCGTACGCTCATCATCGCCGACGAAGGCAGCCGGGTGCACTACATCGAAGGCTGTACCGCGCCCATCTACTCTACTGACTCGCTGCACTCGGCGGTGGTGGAGCTGGTTGCTCTCAAAGGCGCACACATCCGCTACACCACCGTGCAAAACTGGTCTAAGAACGTGTACAACCTGGTGACCAAGCGCGCGGTAGCATACGAAGATGCTACGGTGGAGTGGGTGGATGGCAACCTCGGCTGTTTAACAAGTGACACCAAAGTATTTCTGAATAGCAATATCAAGCCTATTGCTGAATTACAGCCGGGCGATGTGGTGTATTCTGTGGATGCCAGCTTGCAGTTGGTTCGCCACAAGGTGGTTGCCAAAAAGTACAGTGGCAGGCAGCCAGTGTTCCTTCTGCGCACCGAGAACCACAGAGAAATCCGGGCAACAGCAAACCATCCTTTCCTGACGCTAACCAAGCAGGGGAAGGTCTTCTCACTGAGCTGGAAGCGGTTGGACCAGCTGAAAGAGGGCGACTGGGTAGCGATTACGGGAGACATCCCGGACCATGGTAAGCCAAAGCGGTTTGAGCCGATGCCGATTCGAGGGAAGAAGCCTGTCACCCTGCCTGAGCAAAGCTCGGAAGACCTGATGTGGCTGCTGGGCGCCTATATGGGGGACGGCTACCTCGATGCGAATCGCGTGTACTTTGCCGTGCCGCCCGATGACAGAGCGTACGAACGCCTGACCACTTTGTTCTCCACCCTGTTCGGTGTGGACTACGAGGTGCGGGGCAACGCAGTGCGTATCAACTCCGTCACGCTCCGTGACTGGATTATGCAGCAGGGTTTTGGCGGTAGCGCCCACGAGAAGCGCGTGCCGCAGTGGGTATACACCCTCCCTAAAGCGCAGAGGCTGGCGTTCATCGAGGGATATATCGCCGCCGACGGCTATCGCCGCGCGAACCACAGAAACACATCCATCACCAGCGCCAATCGCGAGTTGCTGGAAGATGTAAAGCAGCTGGCGATATCCTGCGGTCTCGACCCGCGCAAAATCAGCCAGTGGACGCGCCGTGAGAAGAAGCCTCTGGGCAAGGACGAAAAGGAGTACACCCACTACTTCCTCTACTTTGGCGAGGGACATTACACGCAGCCGGTGCATTTCAGCCGGGTGACAGGCATCGAACCCGCTGGGGTCGAGGACACATGGGATATCGAAATAGAAGGTAGCCACAACTTTGTGGCGAATGGCTTCATCGTGCACAACAGCAAGCTCACGATGAAGTACCCGAGCGTCTATATGGTTGGCAAAGGCGCGAGAGGTGACATTTTATCTGTTGCGTTTGCCGGTCCTGGGCAGCACCAGGACGCGGGCGCCAAGATGGTACATGCCGCGCCGTACACCACCTCTACCGTCATCTCCAAGTCCATCAGCAAAGGAGGCGGGCGCACCACCTATCGCGGACTGGTGCAGGTAGACGAGGGGGCGGTGGGCGTTAAGTGCAACGTGCGCTGTGACGCGCTGCTGCTCGACGAGCACTCGCGTTCTGATACCTATCCTACTATGAACGTGAAAGAGGACGACGTGCGCATCGAACACGAAGCCACCGTCAGCAAAGTGGGCGAGGAGCAACTGTTCTACCTGATGAGCCGGGGGCTGAGCGAGCAGGAAGCGGTCACCATGATTATCAACGGCTTCTTCGAGCCGTTCGCCAAAGAGCTTCCGCTGGAGTACGCGGTGGAGCTGAACCGCCTTATCGCTCTGGAGATGGAGGGGTCGGTAGGCTAATGAGCAACATATTGACCACAACCAGTCCTGCAGGGCTGGAGCTGATCGAAGCCATCAGTCGGCATCTGGCGGAGCCGGAATGGGCGTCTGCCCACCGCAAGGAAGCGTGGGAACGCTTCCTGCAGGCGCCCATGCCCTCTCGTACACAGGAGCATTGGCGGCGTACGGACATCAGCCACTTGACTCTGGAGAACATCGTGCCCTCCCCACCCACTGAGCATCGCGCCCTGCCCGAGTGGCTGGAAGGCAGCATCCACGGTGGTGCACGCCGCGTCGGGGGTACGCTGGCTTTTGTGGACGGCACCCTCGCCCACGAGCACGTGACCGATAGCCTGCGCAAAAAGGGCGTGATTTTCACCAGCTGGTCGCAGGCAATCCAGCGACATCCCGATTTGATGCGCCGTGCGATAGAGAACGTAGACTATGACCCTGCCGACGAGAAGCTCACCGCGATGGCGCGCGCCTATGCTACCGGCGGCGCGGTGCTTGTTGTGCCACGCGGAGTAGACGTGACCCTGCCCTTGCAAACCTTCTTTACCACCAGCGAGGCACAGGCGGTTTTCCCACATACGCTGGTAATTCTGGAAGAGGACAGCCGCGTCACCCTGCTGGACGGGATGATTTCCCCTAACATGCCGGCGCGAGCTTTTGGCAGTGGCGTTGCCGACCTCATCCTGGGCGAAGGCGCGAAGCTGACCTACGTGTTATTCCAGCAGTGGGGACGGGGCATGGAGTACTTCCACCACCAGCGGGCGGTGCTGGGGCGCGATTCGCACCTGACCACTATTACCGTCGCACTGGGGGCATCCTTGAGCAAAATTACCATCGAATCGGTACTCTGCTCGCCCGGCGCGGTCAGCGACATGCTGGGCGTCGTGTTCGGCGACGACAAACAGCACTTTGACCATCACACGGTGCAGCTGCACACAGTGGGCAATACCACAAGCGACTTGCTGTTCAAGGTGGCGCTGGACGAGGCGAGCTATTCCGCCTACAGCGGTTTGATACGCATCGAGCCGGGGGCACAGAAGGCAAACGCCTACCAGCGCAACGAGAATCTGGTGCTGAGCAGCACCGCACATGCCGAAACTCTGCCCAATCTGGAGATCGAGGCGAACGATGTGCGCTGTACGCA
>CALJAP010000121.1 GCA_938027655.1 uncultured bacterium
TTAGGTTTTCCTCAGCAGGCGCAGGGGGGAGGTTTCATTGAGCAATCTGCCTGCATCTTGCTGTGCCAGTTTCACGTAGCTGAGGATGCTTCGTGTGTCGGCGTGTCCTAGCGCAAGCCTCACCACCTCTGTCGACGCGCCGGAAGCAAGCCTCAGTGTTGCGCTGGTGTGGCGCATCCGGTGAGCGTAGAGGTGCAATCCTGTCTGCTGGCTGAGGCGTCGGAACAGCAGGCGCACGGCGTTGCCCGTCAGCGGTTGTCCTGCACGTGAAAGCCAGAGCGAGTCTTGCGCCTCAAGCCGGATGCCTCGCTGTAGGCGCAACGCTCTCAGGTAGTTTTGGATTGCCTTCACGCAGTCCTCGTTCAGGTGAAGCACGTGCTGGCGTCCGCCTTTCTGCGTCACGAGAGAGAAGCCACGTTCCACGTCACCGACACGCATTTGCAGGAGTTCTCCGCGTCTGCAACCGGTGTGCAGGAGCACGGTCAGTATGGCGACGTCACGCTTAGCAAGCCAGTCTTTGCCGTCCACCTGTTTGAGCACCGTGCGAATCTCGCCGACGGTCAGCGGTTGCGGTGCAGGTTTGGGTTTACTGGGGAAGTCGCCTCGCTTGAGGGGTGTGGACGCAATTAAGCCTTCCTCTTCGCACCACCTGAGGAACGCCTTCACGGTGCTGGTGAGCGTCCACACGGTTTGCCTGCTGAGGGGTTCCTGCTGAAGGCTGAGGCTCCACGTGAGAAGGTGTCTGCGGGTGAGGTGGTTCAGGTTGGTGATGCCCTGCGCGTTGCACCATGCGAGCAGTTTGCTGAGGCAGTACGAGGCGCGTTGCAGGGTCTTCGCGGATTTGCTAACACGAGTGACCAGCAGGTAATCATCTACCGCCTCACGCAGGGTGACGAGGCGGTCTTGGCGCGGTTGTGTTTGCTTGTGCATTTGCCTTCCTCCTCAACATCTTGTGGAGTGATGCGAGGGATCAGGCGAAAATGCACAACATCTTGTGGTATGGTGGGCGATGGAGGACTTGAACCTCCGACCTCCTCGGTGTGAACGAGGCGCTCTTCCGCTGAGCTAATCGCCCACGGGAAACCTGGTGCCGAGGACGGGACTTGAACCCGTACGCCTTGCGGCACACGCCCCTCAAACGTGCGCGTCTACCAGTTCCGCCACCTCGGCACCGAAAATGGTAGCCCCAGGGGGATTCGAACCCCCGATCTCCTGGCTGAAAACCAGGTGTCCTAGTCCTCTAGACGATGGGGCCATGCCCCTTGCGCTCATATTATACAGTGTGTTTCTTGCCCCTGTCAAGGGAAAGCAGGCAAATCTGCGCAGAACAGGATTTCTCTCCTCCCTTCGGGTAATTCTATCCTATCGTTGAACCTGGTAGATGGAGGTGTAGGACACAGATGCCTCGCAAGTTACCCCACTCCCACACCTGCTTCGTGTGTGGAGAGCATAACCCGAAGGGACTAAACGTTCGCTTCTATGTCGATGAGCACAGGGCAACCGTGCCGCTGTTCTTGCGCGAGGAACAGATGGGCTACCCCGGCATCGCACACGGCGGCGTGTTGATGAGTATACTGGACGAACTCATGGGCTGGGCGGCAACCATGCAAACGGGGGAGTTCAGCGTATCAGCGGAAATCAGCACACGCTTCCTGAAGCCGGTACCCCTGCATACCCCCCTGACCGCACGGGCACAGATGACCCAGAAGCGCGGCAGGGTCTGGTATGCGCATGGAGAAATCGTGGATGAAAAGGGTACGGTTTACGTTCGCGCTGTCGGCAAATACGTTTCTATCGGCAAGGAGCGCACCGCCGAGATATTGAAATTGATGATACACGACCCCGATGCGGTCTCGCCCGAGGAGCTGTTGCAAGAATTCGGCAGGAAGGAGTAGCGAACATGTCGGAGCTGCGCCAGGATATCGCCACCAAGCGGTGGGTGATCGTCTCTAAAGAGCGGGCGAAACGCCCGCACCAGTTCATCAAGCAAACGGTGGTACAGGAGGAACCCGACCACCGCGATGATTGCCCCTTCTGCGAAGGCAACGAAATACACACTCCGCCGGAGTTGTATGCCTTTCGTAACGGCAGCGAGCCCAATCGGCCGGGATGGAAGGTGCGCGTGGTACCCAACAAATTTGCGGCTCTCTCCCCGGCGGCTAAATGGGAGATAAAGCGCCCCGAGATTTTCACCACCATCAACGGTTACGGCTCGCATGAGGTGATTATCGAAACGCCCCAGCATAACCAGACACTGGCGACCCTGCCTCAGGAACAGGTGGGCCTGGTGCTCCAGGCTGTGCTGCAGCGGATGCGCACCCTGGCGCAGGACCATCGTATCGCCTTCGTGCAGGTATTCCGCAACCATGGCGCGGCGGCAGGCACGTCGCTGGTACACCCACATTCGCAGCTTATCGCTACGCCCATCGTACCGACGAACGTTCGGGAAGAGATCGAGGAGGCACGCCGCTTCTATGACGACCGCGTGACCTGTGTGTATTGCTACATGATGGAGAAAGAGATAGAGAGCGGCGAACGAATCGTGCTGAGTACCGAACACTACGTGGTACTGGCTCCATTCGCCTCCCGTTTTCCCTTTGAGCTGATGATACTGCCATGCCGTCACAGCGCGTCTTTCGTCGCGCAGGCGCAGGTAGAAGAGGTTGCCTTTCTGGCGGAGGCGATACGGCGGACGCTGTTGCTGCTTTATCGCGCGGCAAACAACCCCGATTACAACGCGGTGCTGCACACCGCCCCCCTGCGCGATAGCTGCATGGACTACTATCACTGGCATATCGAGATTGTGCCCCGCCTGACCACACCCGCCGGATTCGAACTGGGGAGCGGCATCTACATCACGACCGCCATCCCGGAGGAGACCGCCTCCTACCTGCGAGAACAGGCGCAGCAACTGGGGATATAACCCAAGGGGGCAACCCGACGGGTCGCCCCCCTGACTTACGGCGTGGAACTTCCGGCAGACGGTGCAGGTACCGCAGGAACGGAAGGCGGCGCCTGAGATTCCTGAAGCTGTTGCTGTAACTGCTTCATGTCTTCCTGCCAGCGACGATTGAAGCGGGGAATTTCGAAGGTGACCTTCGCCTGCGCACGCATTTGCATGAGCTCGCGTCCCAGATTGCGCTTGCTCTTCGCTTGCATCAGCAACCGACGCAGGTCCTCTTTCACCTCGTCCAGCGGACGCACCCGGCGGTCTTTCTTATCCAGCACTTTAAAGATAATCCAGCCGTTGACTACCTTACCCTGTGCCGACTGCAACTTGATAGGCTGTGGCGAAGTGATGCTGCCTACGGGCGTCTTCTGCAGGGTCTGCCACAGATAGGGGAACTGCTGAAACATATTGCTGTTTTCCGGAAGCGATACGCTGGCGACGTTGGCGCTCGCCGGCATATCGGGTAGCCTGTACTGCGTGGCAAGCACCAGAAAATCCACACCCTTCTTGATTTGAGCCTGCACCTGCTCCAGCGTCTTGCGATTATCCACCAGGATCAGCGCCACCTGCACCTGTGCGGGAACGGTGAACTGCTGAATGTTCTGCTGATACGCTTTTTTCACCTCATCGTCGCTGACGGTGATGCCCTTCGTGATGAGTTTGAGCGCTGCCAGCTCTACTTTGATGTCCTCTTTGAGGTCGTCCTGTGTGTAGCCGAGCGTTTTCAACAGGTCATTGAAATTGGGCGATTTCTTGCGCCTCTCGAGCTCCTTGTTAATCTCTTCTTCGGTGGGCATTACCTTCTCTTTTTCCGCCATCTCGAGAATGATCTGGCGGTCTATCAGCATCCGCAGAGCCAGGTACCCAGCCTGTTCACGCACCAGACGACCGGTTGCCGGGTCGCGTACGGGGTTTTCGCCCTGAGTGAGGGGCACTGCCATCCGCTCCAGCACCTTATAATATTCCGCCTGGCTAATCGCCTTGTCGTTGATTCTACCAACGGTCTTCCTGCCGCAGCTGGTGGCAACCAGCATCATCGCCACCGAAATCATTATCCATAGCGGTAGCCCTTTTCGCATCGTGGTTCGTTCTCCTCTCATTCGTCCGTCCCTTCGTTCCCTCGGGTAAAATTGCCTGAAGATGTCTCTTCGGGATGGGTGTGTGACCGCTCTGCCCGCTGCGCACGCAGCTGCAGTACCAGCGACACCTCACCTTCTGCCACACCTGTCAGCCGTGCAATCTCCTTCACATCACGACCGGCATCCGCCAGCGCGAGAATGCGTTCCACGGGGACGCGCTGAGCGGTGCTCCGCGAATCTGGAGGCATTTCCGGTACATCCGGCATGTGCGCCTCCAACAAATGTAGCACCTGCTCTGCCCGCGTGATGCGTTCCTCCAGCTGCACGATAGCCTCGCTCAAGGTGGTGCGCACCTCACGCAGGGTCTGTTGCAGCTCCTCGTGCAGACGCTTTATCTGCTCGCTCTGCTGTTGCGAGGTCGCCTGCCGTACCAGCAACTGCAGCTCTTCACGCACGCGCAGCACCATGGTACCCGCCAGAATAAGCAGAGCCGCCTGCACCAGCAGAAAAAATAGCTCCATCACACCACCCTCAGCACCGCGCGCACGGGGTGACCGTCCGCCAGCTGCACCCCCGACACCACCCATAAACAGGCAGGAGCAATGTCCGGGCGTCCCTTGCGGGGATGCACGTAAAGTACTCCGAGACGCTCGTCTATCTCGATGCGTGCAACAGCGTGCGCGGGTACAGGGTAGTATACGCTCTGGACGCGCGCATATCCTTTTGCGGCTCGTTGCAACGCCTCCCGACACCGGCGGCGATACTCCGCTGTCAATCCGCCAAAGGGTACCGCACGTCTCGCAATAGGCAATCGCCACACCAGCGAGGAACGCACCTGCTGACAACGAAACCGCTCAACAGTCACCTGCTGCGTCCGACAGCGCCACCGCACGTTCGCCCTGATAGAATTCACCCGCTTTGGCAAAAGGTGCACGCGAGCGCGAACGGCGGGCTGACCCCTGCATAATAATACGCGATGGGAGACCGGTAAGGTTGCACGCATCGGTACGAGTTTGTGCGAACGCGCATGAATTCTCAGAGGCGCCGCTTGCACCTGCGCAGCAGAGGAAGGAGCGCAGACCGCACGCGCCCACGTAGTGGGAGCAGAAAATGTGTATACTGCACAGCGCTGTGTCCGAGCGAAAACGCCCGCAACCCGGCAACCAAGAGGCGAGGGCTGACGAACGGATGGCTTTGCGCAGTGCACAGGAATTGCGGTTACTGCAGGGGGAAGAAAAGCCAAATCCCCTCCGTGCACTGCTGGCTTTGGCGCAGTGAAAAACCACGTCAGCACCTGAACCCAGAAACGCCCCCACCACGACATTCTTAAGCCGCGTCCTGCTCCTCCCGCACCACGCGCACCGCGTGTTGCAATCGCTCCAGTGGTTCCAGCACGTCCATCGTACGTGCCGCCTCGGTCAATACCTGTATCGCCTGTCGCTGCCAGCCGGTATCCTCGTTGCCGAATCGCACGCGCAACGGCGCGCCCGCAAGCGACAGCTGAACCAGCATCTCCCCATCCCCTGCGGGCATCGTTGCACCTAAATCGCTCATCGGCGCCATCTCGGTGGGAAACAACATCACGACCGGAGCTCTCATCGCCTCCAGTGGCTCCAACAGCATCTCATCCTGCACAATCCATACCTCTGGATGGGTTTCCATTGCCTGCAGGAGGGTGCTGGCAATGACCTCGCGGCACAGGTAGCGGTGCAGCGCGCTGCCGTACAAGATGCGTTGCAATGGCGTGGCACGCACCGGTTCGGTGTAACGAAACTCTACCGGAAGACCAAAGGGGTCCACCGTCATCGCCGCTCCGATAAACAACGAAGGTTCTGTTTCCGCAGCGGTTAGATATCCTAGAAAGCCCATTGTCTCCTCTACGCTCTCAGGTCGATTAAGTGTGTTTGCTCGACAACTGCCTGGTCGCCATCGTCCATCGTTTCGACCTCTTCGGCTTCAGTCTGCTCGTGAGGTGAGGGGCGTTGCCCGCCGATGGAGTCGCGCGAAGGGGTTTCGCGATGCACGGGACGGACCGCGTTGCCGTGAACGACCGGTCGGATGGCGATGTCGTCGGGGTTCATAGCCACACCCCCCTTGGTCGCACCCGTTGCGCGGATGCAAAAACAGCAATCAGAATCTATTATCGGAATATCCAGAGCGAGTTTGGAGGTTCCACGTGAAGACGGTTGGCAGGCGTGTCACGCCTGCCAACTCGCTGACGGAAGCTTTTATCGCGGACGCTGTGGCGTCGTTTCCTGCTGAGCAGGTATCTGCGGATAAGGATCCCAGCTCTTCAATACGCTCTCCTGAGGAGGCGAGGTCTGACGCCATAGCACTGCCGCCACGATCGCCAGTATCAACACGATAATGCCGATAGCCACCGGTAGAGGCACTTCACGGCGGGCCATTTCCCTTTCCTCCTTATTGCCTGCAGCGTGCAGGCAGCAGTGTCCGGTCAGCCTCCACCGTGTACTCGTGCGGGCAGCCTGTGCCCCATGGCACTGCCTTCGCGTGACCGTCGGCAAACACCACGTTCGTGTTGCCCGCGAAAGGAGCCAGCGTACTGCGGTTGGGCGGGTTCATATTGACTGCCCAAGGCGGCCTTCCGCCAGTGTCCATGTAGGTCACCGCAGTGAAACCGCAGGGTAACTGACCGTTGTCGTCCAGCACATCGAGGTCGCAACCGCTAATGATATGGTAGTTCACGCCGTTCACGATGATGCGCGTGGAGGCAACCTCTTCGATCGACGCCAGCGTGACAGGGGTGTCGCCAGAGGTCCACTGCGGATATGAGGCATACATGCCTCCGCGCCCACTGTAGCCTTCTCCATGCCCCCGCGCCGCTGGCACGGTAGTCTGGTGAGGCCAGGTAGACCAGCGCAGGTTTACTGCAGCGTAGGACACAGGTAGCATCCGGTTTGGTGCAGAGCCCTGCACAATACTGCCATGCAAGCCGTAGTTCAGCCAGTTCGCCACGTTTTCGGGGAATAGCAGAGCGTACTTCGGAGAGCGGAAAATCTGGTGGTTCTTTGTGTACGGCAAAACCAAAGCCATCCACGTGACAAACTGACCCGGATCGCTCTGCACATCCGGTCGCCAGCTCTCTGCGGGAGCCATCGCTTCGTCGTAGTCCTGCGCGTACATCTGAACCGCAAGCCCAATCTGCTTGAGATTGCTCAAGTCAGAGGTCTGACGTGCTTTGTCGCGTGCCTGAGCAAACACCGGGAACAGAATGGCTGCCAGTATCGCGATAATCGCGATAACAACAAGCAGCTCGATGAGCGTAAAAGCGCGTCGCTTGAACATGGAAGTAACCTCCTTCAGATAGTGATATGCGCACGGTCGTTGCCAACCGGTTATGGCCGAAGTAATGCACTTTCTTCATTTGAGAATACGTATTCACACAATGCATGATACCACCCTTTTCACAAAAAGTCAAGCGTTTTCGATGGTTAGCACCCCAAAAAATTTCGAACCGGCAGCCTTACCAGCAGGACTGCTCCGGCTGTTGTCGAAGCTGTTCTTCGCGGATCAGGAGGTAACAATGCGCGCTCTCTTGCTCTCTATCACGTTTGCATTATTGGGCGCCGGTGTGATGGCACAGAATCTGCTGCCGCCGCTTTCGCAGTGGCAGGTGGGTGAAGCATCCGAAGCACCTGCGGACTGGAACGTGCAGCAGAGTGTGTTTCGCACTCAGGCGGACGGCAAGCAGGTGCTGGCGGTGCACGGCACAGGCGAAGACAGTGCGTACTGGCGTACATCTTTGCTGAGCCTGCAAGCCGGTAAGGCGTTCGTGTTTCGTTTCCGTGCCCGCGTCGAGGGTAGCGGGGGTACCGTCATCAGCGGATTGAACACGGTCAATCACGACTTCGGCGTCGGTTCCCGGTGGCAGGATTTCGCGTTCGCCTTTCGTGTGCCTGACACGCCCACATCGTTTGCGCGTCTGGGGCAGTGGCACCTGAAAGGTACCGTTTATTTCGATAGCGCAGAGCTGTATCCCGCACAGGTAGTGCATCGCCGCTGGGGCGACCTGACGCTCGGCGAAGGGGAAAGCCTGAAGAGCGGCGAGTACACCGATACACACGCACTGGCATGGTACGGTACCACTATACACCGCACGCTCTTCCGACAAAAGGCGTACTTCAATACGAACCGCTGGGCTTTTGGCCCGGGCGATGAGGTGGTCTACCGGCATACCCTGCCCTACACGATGCGCGAGGCAAGCCTTCAAATAAACGTCAACTATCATACCGGCGGCGCGCTGGTGGTTAGCGTCAGCACCGATGGGCAACAGTGGCAACGAGCGGTAACCACCTCCAGAGTGGGGCAGGTGGACGCACAGTTACCCGAAAGCCTCTTCCCGACAAAGCAACTGTACGTCCGGCTATCGGTGGAGGGCGACGGCGCGTATGCGCAGGTGGATACCTACCGTCTTCGGGCAGGAATAGACTATCGGGGCACGCCCCGCATCGGTCGAACACTGGTGATAGAGGAGCGCACCGTGTCGCCTGGTCTGCAAGTGCAGTGGTCCGCTGAGGGCGAGGCATGGCGGGTGCGCTGGGTGAATCGGCAGCCCTCTCCCCGTCAAATCGAGGTGGCTCTGGGAGTGGACGGTCGCTGGCAATCGCTTGGCAAGCTGACCCTGAAGCCCAACGCAGGCGGTGATACCATGCTGAAACTGCCGGGGCTATCGGCAGGCAAGCATACGGTAGCCCTGCGCGCGACCTCCGGGCGAGCGATGCTTTACGCTGCACAAACTGAGGTGACGACGATGGTTCTGGACGAATCGCATTATGGCTATCCCCTTGCTGCGCCGGCGGGCTTCGGCGAGGTATGGTGGTGTGAGGGCGCATGGAAGGTAGGACGCGACCGCCCCGCGCCCACCGGCAAGCCCAGCCCCGCCATCCACATCGAAGCTGCACGCGGCGAGTTTGAACCCGCCCAGCTGGTGCTCCGGGCGAGGGAACCGGACACCATGCTGCAAAGCGTCTCCGTCAGTGACCTCGTTGGCGCACGCACGCGCATCAACGCCTCCCATGTTCGTGTATATGAAGTGGCAACGGTGCAGGTGGAACATCCCAGCGACAGCCTGGGTATGCCCGGCGAGTATCCCGACCCCTTGCCGCCGCTCAAACCACCGATAGCACTGCCGCAGGGGCGCAATCAGGCGCTATGGATACTGGTGCATGTGCCGGAGAGCGCGGTCGCGGGCGACTACAAAGGCACTATCACCGTGCAGACTAACCGGGGCAAAATGAGCGTGCCGCTGCAGGTGACGGTGTTCGATTTCGCCCTGCCCAAGTCTCCCACTCTGCGCAGCGGGTTCGGCGTTAGCGCATGGAACATCAAGCGATACCACCACCTGCAGACGCCCGAACAGGAGCAGCAGGTGTGGGAGATGTACATGCGCTCCTTTGCCGAGCACCGCATCGCGCCGTACTCGTTCTACGCGCACGCTCCCATTCGTGTGCGTTTCGAGGGCGAAGGGGCGGAGAAGAAGGTTATTGTGGACTTCAGCGAATTTGACCGGGCGGCGAGCCATTATCTGGACGAGATGGGCTTTAACGCCTTCGTTCTGCCCCTGGAGGGCATGGGGGGAGGCACGTTCTACGAGCGTTACTCGGGCGAGTTTGGGGGGTTCAAAGCGGGCACGCCCGAATACGAACGCCTCTGGGGCGACTACGTACGCCAGATCGAAACCCACTTGCGCGAGAAAGGCTGGCTGGAGAAGGCGTACGTCTACTGGTTCGACGAGCCGGAGCCTCGCGACTACGAGTTTGTCATAGAAGGGATGCAGCGCATCAAACGTCACGCGCCCGGCATCCGCCGCATGCTCACCGAACAACCCGAGCCACCCCTGTACGGACATGTGGACCTGTGGTGCGGGCTTACCCCCGAGTGGACACGCGAGAAGGCGGAGGAGCGCAAAAAGGCGGGCGAAGAGGTCTGGTGGTACATCTGCACCGGTCCGCGAGCCCCCTATATCGGGTTGTTCATCGAGCATCCGGGCGTGGAGATGCGCCTGTGGGGATGGCAGACGTGGCAACATGGCATTCAGGGCATCCTCATCTGGGAGACCACCTGGTGGAGCAGCCCAACCGCCTTCCCCGACAGGCTGCAGAACCCGTGGGAAGACCCGATGAGCTATGTCAGCGGTTACGGCGTGCCGCAGGGTACCAAGCAGTTCTGGGGCAACGGCGACGGGCGGTTTCTGTACCCGCCACGGCGCGACCCCAACGCCCAGCATCCTCCCGCCATCGAGCCACCTTCCCCGTCGCTGCGCTGGGAGAACCTGCGCGATGGCGTGGAGGACTACGAGTACTTCGTCATCCTGCAAAAGCAGATAGAGCGCGTGCGCCCTAAAGCGCCTGCCACGCTGATTGCCGAAGCCGAAAGGTTACTGCAGGTACCGGAACACATCTCGCACGACCTGACCCACTTCACGACCGACCCCCGTCCCCTGCTGGAACATCGGCGCAAGGTAGCCAGAATGATTGAACGCCTGCAGAAAATAGAGCGCAGGGGCGGGGCGATGGCACGGGAGGAATGAACATGGCATTGAAAGCTGCCGTCTGTGAGACAAATATCACCCCACCGATAGGGGTATGGTTGGCAGGCTTTGCTGGTCGTTCCAGCGGGTGCATTGGAGTTCATGATGAGCTGCACGCCCGTGCGCTGGTGCTGGACGACGGTATCAGCCTAGCGTGCATCATCAGCTTGGACCTCATCGCGCTGGATTTTGACCTGGTGGAGATGATACGCGATGGCATCTCCCGCAAGGTGGGCATTCCGACCGAACGGATATTGCTGAACTGCTCTCACACCCATTCCGGTCCGGGCACACGCACCTTCCGCACGATGGGCGAACGTGACGAGCTATACTGCAATGTCATGGCGCGTAAAGTGGTGGGAGCGGTGCAGCAAGCGGCGGATATGCTGGAGCCGGTTAGCCTGCGCTGGGGGCGCGCTCCGGTTCAAATCGGCATCAACCGACGCGAGCGACGCGGAGAGCAAACGGTCATCGGACAGAACCCTCAACGCCCCGTGCAAGGCTACGTAGATGTCCTGCGCGTGGATAACGAAGGTGGCAGTCCGCTGGCGGTGCTCTTCGCCTACGCGACGCATCCGGTGGTCCTCGGCGGACAAAACCTGTGGGTGAGCGCAGACTACCCGGGTATGGCATGTGACTTCCTGAGTCGGGTTGGTATGGGCATGCCGATGTTCCTGCAGGGTTGCGCCGGAGACATCAATCCACTGCACACCGGAGCCACTTTTGCGCACGCCCGCAAGCTGGGTGAAGTGCTGGGTGCGGCAGTGGTGGTGGCCTCCCACCAGTCGGAGGCGGTGGGCGGTGTACCCATTTCTGGCAGCTTGCGCACAGTGCATCTGCCCTATCTCTTTCCCTCTACCGAGCAGGCGCAGCAGTATCTGAAGAAGGCGGAGGAAGATTTACAACGTGCAGAAGAGGAGGCAGTTCCTTTAGGCATCCTGATGTGGCGACGCGACATGGTGCGCTGGGCGCAGGAGCTCGTGCTAACGGTGGAAAAAGGCGAGCCAAAGAGCATGCCCTTTGAGATACAGCTGCTGCGCATCGGCAACGTGCACCTGCTGGCGTTCCCTGCGGAGATGTTCGTGCAATACGCGCTGGACTTCGAAAAGCAGTCGCCGCATAAGCCGACCCTCGTGCTGGGATACAGCAATGGCTGTTGGGGCTATATTCCGACGGCGGCGGATTACGAGCTCGGCGGCTACGAGGTGGATATGGCATATCGCTACTATGGCACACTGATGGTCTCACCCGAGTGCGAACACCTCATTCGCGAGGAGGTGTACGACCTGCTGGGCGTGCCGTTTGCAGACAGGACGCCATACGTAGCGGAAACATAGCAAACCACCACGCACGATAGCGACCAGCATCCCACATGGCGTTTCCTGCTAAGATTCCGGATTTTTATCAAAAAAGTCTCATCCTCCCCTTGACATCTGCGCAACCTTTCGGTATACTATAGATACCATAATGTATTATAATGTATGATATTATTCGTATGGAGCACAGATGGACGACCAGATACTTTACAGACAAATCTATCACGCCCTGAAAGCGGACATTTTGAATGGCCACTACCCACCCGGCTCGCAATTGCCGACCGAAAGCGAGTTGATCCAGCGTTTCGGGGTGAGCCGGGTGACGGTGCGTAACGCGCTTAGCCTCCTACAGCGGGAGGGTCTGGTAGCGCGTATTCCGGCAAAAGGTACCTTCGTGCGTCGCAACGAGGTGCCGTCTTCCACGCCGAAGCTGATTGCCCTGCTTGCACTGGACGTGCAGCTGGACTTCTTCGGCAAGATTATCCGCGGGGCGGAACAAGAGGCGGCGGCACAGGGCTACAAGCTGCTGGTATGCTCTACCGACAACGACGCGGAGAAGGAGCGCCAGTGCCTGCTGGAGCTGCAGTCACATGTAGCGGGCTTCGTGATTGCGCCAGCGACAGGCAACCAGAACCATGCTCACTACGGACAACTGCTCGTGCAGGGCATTCCGTTCGTGTTTGTGGACCGCTACCTGCCCGAGTTCAACATAGACAGGGTCACTTCTGATAATGTGCAGGGCGGCTACCTTGCCACGCGCCACCTGCTGGAACTGGGGCACCGTCGCATCGGGGTGATTTCGGCACGGAAAGCCACTACCTGCACCGAGCGGCTGCGTGGATACCAGCAGGCGCTGCAAGAGTTTGACGTACCGTTCGACCCTGCGCTGGTAGCACACGCGGTGGGTAAGCGACGCGATGGCTGGGACGAGTATCTGCATCAGGGCGGAGCGCAGACGCGAGCGCTGCTGAATGTGCCGGATCCGCCTACCGCTCTGTTTGCAATGAACGACCTGTTAGCCGCCGGAGCCTTGCGATACTTGCGTGAACGAGGTATTGCTGTGCCCGAGCAGATAGCCATCGTGGGCTACGACGGTATGGGGCTGTCTGATCTGGTTAGCCCGAGCTTGACCACCGTAGAACAGCAGTCATTGCGTATGGGAGCAGAAGCGGTTCGGTTGCTGGTGAGGCGTATTCGAGAGCCGGATTCGCCTGCTCATCACGTGATATTGCCCGTGAATCTGCGCATTCGCGCTTCGACCGCGGGGTCGGTAGCGCTGGTGACCTCTTCTGTTTTTTTGACAACCTCACAGGTGAAAGGGGGTGGTTTTTGAGCAGATTTGCGCTCGAGACAGACGTGATATCTTGTGGCATCGCCACAATGTGCCAAAAAGAACGCAATCAACACAAAATCTCTGAGGAGGTGTAACAAACATGTCACGTAAAGCTTTCACGCTGATTGAGTTGCTGGTGGTCATCGCGATTATCGCGATACTGGCAGCCATCCTGTTCCCGGTGTTCGCCCAAGCGCGGGAGAAGGCGCGGCAGGCAACCTGCACCAGCAATATGAAGAACATCGCCAACGCTTGGGCAATGTACGCGCAGGATTACGATGAAACCGGCTGCCCCATGTGGGTCAAGAGCAACCTGAACCAGGGTTGCTTCCCCGTGGTGGACCCGAACTTCCGCGCGCCGTACACAGGCACTCCGTGGGGACAGTACTGGCCTGACCTCATCTATCCGTACGTGAAGTCAGGGCGGGCAGCGAACTACGACGCGCAGGGACGCCCCATCTCCAAGGGCAACCGCGGGGTCTTCACCTGCCCGACAGGGGATGCGCTCATTCCCGCGGTAGGCGGGGAGAGCGGCTGGGGTTCGCTGACTTACGGCATGAACCAGAGCTACGTCAATGCCGACCCGATTAACCCCGAAAGCGCAGGCAACGCCGCGGGAGGCGGTCCGGACTTCTTGTGCGGACAGCTGCCCAGCTGCCAGGGATGGGGCTGGGGTTGTGCGAAAGGCGCCCAGTTGGCTCGGCTGACCCACCCGGCTGACTCCATCGTGTTTATGGAAGGTCCGGTAGGTTTAGGCCCAATGTTCGCGGAGTGCTGCAGCATGGATTCGTATCCTGGCGACCGAGCCACCATTCTGGCGAAGATGGCAGCCGCTTATCCGGCTGAAGGTGGTTTCCCCGCTGGCTACCACCCTAACCGTCCGATTAAGCGCGCGAAGACCGACCCCAACTTCTGGGTGTTGGAGGCAGGCGTCCTCAATGAGGATGGCACCACCATGCCCGTGGAGAGGTCTAACGACCGTTCTCTCCATCCGCACAACGGTGGTCAGAACTTAATCTTCGCAGACGGTCACGTGAAGTTCCAGCGGGATACCTTCATGCGTCAGCATACGGCTTCGTCCGAATAACCTAACAAAGCGGGTTGCCCTCTCTGAAAGAAGGGGGCAACCCCACCTTAAACGACAAGGAGGTAAATCAGATGCCGCAAACAATCCGCGGAGGAAGTGGTCAGCGAGGTGGTGATTGGCGTCAACGCGAAGTCAGCCCGGGAGTTGCCGTATTGGCAGGGATTGTTCTCCTCGTAATAGTCCTGTTTCTGGTCAACCAGTTCATCACGCCGTTATTCCCGCGGCGGCAGATGAGCCAAGAGGAGATGATGAAGCCGAAGATTCAGGAGCTACAACAACGAATGCCTCAGGGCGGATGGGTTTCGCCCGCACCGGGCATGCCGCCTGTGTATGTACCTCCCGTGGGACAAACTGCCCCCCCAGCGCAGGGAAAGTAAACCTGAACAGCCAACTTGGTGATGGAGGTCGAACCTCCCCAGCGAGCCGCAGCCAACATCTCCTTGGTTGCTCCCTACGGAGGAATAGAAGGGGAAAGACGGCTCGGCAGATGCCTCGCCCTCTTTTAATCGTAAGTTGCACAGCAAAAAGACAGTCGGTTGCTTGGGCGAGGAAGCGTCCGCGTAAGCGGGTTGGAAGAGGGAGGATTGTTCACTTTTTATGCAGCGCGAGAGGCGAACGAGCCCGCTCAGCTGGCGGGCACTTGGGATTGGTTTTCTGGCTTCTTTACTCATCGCTGCACTAGACCCTTACGGGCTGTATGTCATACAGGGTTCCTACATGACCCTCGACTACAGTACTCCAGCAGCGGTGTTCCTGTTCTTTGTGCTGGTGGTCATTATCAATGGGCTGTGGAAGCGACTCAGTCCTCACACCGCTCTTCGCCCTGCGGAGCTCATCGCGATTTACGTCATGATGATTACCGCCTGCGTGGTTCCTACTCTGGGGTTAACCGCGCAGATTCTGCCTGTGCTGGCGGCGGTGACCTATTACGCCAATCCCGCCAACGGCTGGGACCGCCTGATACACCCGCATCTGCATCCCCTGCTGGTACCGCGCGATAAGGAGGCAATACGCCTGTTCTTCGAAGGCAAGCCGGGCGCGAGCGTACCTTGGGAAGTGTGGCTTCCTCCACTGCTGGCGTGGATGCCCCTCATCCTCGCGCTCTACTTTGTGATGATAGCGGTGATGGTGATATTCCGCCGGCAGTGGATGGACCGCGAGCGTCTCGCATTTCCCGTCACCCAGCTGCCTCTGGAGATGGTAAACGAGCAGGAACCTCTGTTGCGCAAACCGCTTTTCTGGCTGGGTTTTGCCCTGCCGTTTGCAGTGGGTAGCCTGATTGCCCTGCATCATTACGCGCCCGCCGTGCCCGCGCCGCCCGTCTTCACGCGCGTCCCGATTTTCCGCGAGACGGTGACATGGACATTCCGCTTCAGCTTCCCGATGCTGGGCTTCTTCTATCTCGCCAATCTGGACGCGCTGTTCAGCCTGTGGTTTTTCAACCTGCTGTTCATGGTGGTACGCGGGTACCTGAATATCTATGGCGTAGAGATTCGAGAAGACCTCGGCGGGGCATACGGTACACCTTACATCCCCTACAAATATCTGGGCATGGGCGCAATGCTGATGCTGGTGGCAACCAGCCTGTGGTCGGCACGTGCTCACCTGTCGGACGTGGTTCGCAAATCGCTGGGCAGAGGCAGCGACGTAGACGACAACGGAGAGGCGCTGAGCTATCCTGCCGCCTTCTGGGGCACGGTGCTGGGCTTGCTGGCGATGAGCCTGTGGATATGGTGGTCGGGCTTGCCTTACTGGGCAACATGGCTGTATCTGCTGTTCATGATGATGCTGTTTTTCGGCTTGACGCGCGTGGTGGTGGAAACGGGGCTGGCGGAGGCGGTGGCGGCGATGATTGCGCCTGTGTTTACGGTGGCAGGGTTCGGCAGCACCCCTTTTGGCGCACGCGGGCTTACCGCGCTGGGGCTGACGTGGGTGTACTCCGCCGACATCCGCACTACCGTCATGGCTTCCAGCATTCACGGCTTGCGCCTTGCGGAGCGTACCGGGGTGCGTTCGCGCGGGCTGTTCTGGGTGATGATGCTGGCGATTGTGGTCAGTATCGTCGCATCGGTGTGGGTCACCTTGCTGTTAGCCTACCGTTATGGCGGTGCCAACCTGAACAGATGGTTCTTTCTGGACGGTCCACAGTTCCCTTACAAGTGGGTAGCAGGCAAGATGAACAACCCCTCCGAACCCAGCATAACCGGATGGTTGTTGACCGGCTTCGGCGCGGCGGTGATGGGTTTTCTCAGCGCGATGCGCCAGCGGTTCGTGGGCTGGCCCTTTCACCCCGTCGGTTTCTGCGTGGGCAGCACGTGGATTATGGACGAGATATGGCTTACCTGCTTCATCGCGTGGTTGGTGAAGTTCCTCATCCTGCGCTTCGGCGGGCTGCGCTGGTTCCGCCTCTCCTTGCCCTTCTTTCTGGGGCTGATTGTGGGACAGTACACCTGCAACGGTTTCTGGCTCATCATAGACTACTTCAGCGGCGCCAAGGGCAATCAGATATTCTGGATATGATACCGCAGAAGGAGCCGTCCCCGTTCGAACGAAAGCCTGTTTTACAGAGGCGGCGATACGTCTCCCCTGCAAAAATACCCGGCTTTACCCGATAATTCTCACAGGCGACACAGTGTAGTGGGAGGCATCATGTGACTGTTGTACAGGACCAGGCATTAGGGTTGCGAAGGCTTATCTCGCAACGACCGGCGGACGGCGTGCTGGGTATCACGCCCGGCTTGCGCATGGGCACGTGGGTGATTACCGTCGTCAGCGGCACTCCGGAGTCGGGCAAGACCACTATCGCCACCAACCTCTCCGCCCTGCTGGGACAAACGGGACGCCATGTGGTGTTGCTGGACGGCAACGTGGGCACGGTCACCTGCAGTCGCCTGCTGGGCACACAGCCGCGTTATTCGCTTGAAGACCTGCTTGCCGACCGACGCGACCTCCCGGAGATTCTGGCTTCCGGCGCAGCGGGTATCCGCGTCTTATCGGGGGGGGCGCGTATCCTTGCCCTCAAACGGCTGTCCGCTCAGGGACAACGAGACGTGATAGAACGCCTGCGCGCCCTCGAAACGCTGGCGGATGTGGTCATCATCGACACAGGCAGCGCCGAGTCCACCGACACCCTCGCCTACGCCCTTTCTTCTGACATCGTGCTGGCGATAGCCCTTCCGCAACGGGAGAGCCTGCTGTACACGTATAGTCTGGTGAAGCGGCTGCTTCTGCAACGAGCCGACCTGCAGGTCGGCTGGGTGATGAACCGGTGCAGCTCGCCGGTGCAGGCGCAGAAGGTCGGCAAACAGGTGGAGCAGCTGCTCGCCAAGCAGTTTTGGGGGCGAGTGCAGCTGTTCGGCTGCGTTGTGGAGGATAACAGCGTGAGCGCGGCAGCAGAGCAAAACGCCTGCTTCTGGCTCTCCTGTCCCGATAGCCCGGCGGCAAAAGGGCTGTCCGCGCTGGCGGCAGACCTTCGGGCTCGGATCCTGTCGCATCCAGGGGCGGGCAAAGGACTTCATGCGTTTCTGGCGCGACTTGCCGACCACCTGCGCCCACCTGCTCTGCTGCCTATACCGAAAGAGGAGGAGAAACTATGGCTCGTAGCCTGAAAGTGCTGATTGTTTCCGCAGAGGTTGCACCGCTGGCGAAAGTCGGCGGGCTGGCAGACGTGGCAGGCGCGTTACCCAAAGCGTTACGTGCGCTGGGGCATGATGTGCGCATTGCCATGCCCTGCTATCGAATGATTGAGAAAAACCCCGCCTATCCGGTGCGCACGGTTATCAAAAGCCTGCCCGTTCCGATCAACCCCATGGTCACCGAAGAAGCGATTATCCGGCGCACCACGCTGAACGGCGGCGTGCCCGTCTATCTGGTGGGACACAAACACTACTTCACCCAAGCCACCGAATCGAAGAAGATATACGCGCTGGAGCCGGAACCCTACATCTTCTTCGACCGCGCCATCCCGCTGATGCTGGAAGAGCTGAACTGGATACCCGACATCATCCACGCGAACGACTGGCATACGGGGTTCGTGCCGGTGTACATCCGGGTGCTCCACGCGCATCAGCCGGAGTGGCAACAGGTGGGGCTGGTTTTCACCATCCACAACCTGGCGTATCAGGGCGAGTTTGGATACGAGCTGTTGTGGAAAGCGGGCTTGCCTGAGTGGTTGTTCCACTACGAACGGCTGGAGTTCTATGGGCGGGTGAACTTCCTGAAGGGCGGCATCGTGTACTCCGATATGGTGAACACGGTCAGCAAGACCTACGCGAAGGAGATTCAGACGCCCGAGTACGGTTGCCGGATGGAGGGATTACTGCAGTACATCGCCGCGCAGGGCAGACTGGAGGGTATCGTTAACGGCATCGACTACGAAGAGTACAACCCTGCTACCGACCCGCGCATTCCGGCGCACTACAGCGCAGATGACCCGTCGGGCAAAGCGGAGTGTAAAGCCGCTCTGCAAAGGGAGTGTGGTTTCACACCCGACCCAAGCGCTCCGGTGATGAGCATGATTACTCGCCTAGCAGACCAGAAGGGGCTGGACCTGATTGCCCCTATCGCCAAGCAGATACTGAAACTGGGCTTTCAGTTTGTGGTGTTGGGCACAGGCGACCCACGCTATGAAGAGCTCTTTACGCAGCTGGCGAAGGAGCACCCCGACCAGATGCGTGCGTTCATCGGCTTTGACCCCGACCTCGCCCAGCGTATCTATGCGGGCAGCGACATGTTCCTGATGCCCTCACGTTTCGAGCCATGTGGACTGGGACAGCTGATGGCATTGCGCTACGGAACCATCCCTATTGTGCGTAAGACAGGTGGTCTGGCGGATACCATCACCGATTTCTCGCCACGCACGGGCAAGGGCGACGGCTTCGTGTTCGAGCGGTACGATTCGTCGGAACTGCTGAAGGCGATAAAGCGTGCGTTGAAGACGTACCGGCAGCCGGAGGTATGGCGCAAACTGGTAGATACCGCTCTGCGCTCAGACTTCTCGTGGAACCGTGCAGCTGGCGAATACGCCGAGCTGTACCTGCGCGCGTTGGAACAGCGCAAAGCCAGCCTGGAAGCGGCGTAGCGAATAAGAGCACACGGATAAACGCGGATGGGACGGATTGGCGCGGATAATATCCGTGCGCATCCGTTGTATCCGTGTTAATCTGTGTGCCCTTTCCCGAAGGAAACGGATAAACACGGGTGGGACGGATTGGCGCGGATACTATCCGTGTGCATCCGTTGTATCCGTGTTAATCTGTGTGCCCTTTCCCGAAGGACGCAGCAACTGGCAATCGCGCTATCGCTGTGTTATACTAACTATCGTGGCGGAGTTCGTCATGAGCGTAAGTCGGCTAACGTGGTTTGTAGCTCTTTGGGGCGCATTGTGGACGTGGTTACTGGCGAGCTGGAGTGGTGTATCGCTATCGACGAGCATCCTGCGTGCCGTGACCGTGTTCGTCATGCTGACAGCGGTCATGATAGTGTTTCAGGTCGTACTGGACGCCTCCAAAGGTGTGCGAAAACCTGTCGAGAACCGACCTGCCTCGGAGGAACCATCCGCCCCGGACGAACCGCAAGAAGAGCGCGAAGCGGCGTAACAGCGTGTAGAGGAACACCTCTTAAGGAGACTGGCAGGTCATGCCGACAGCGGAGATGGACAAAGCGTGGGAGCGCTACAAACGCTACGGCGACCCACAGGCGCGAAATCAGATTATCGAACGCTATGCTTATCTGGTGAAGATTACCGCCGGGCGCGTGGTCAGCTCGCTCCCACCTACCCTGGACCGCGAGGACCTGGTGAGCGCAGGCATCATGGGTCTGATTAAAGCGGTAGACCAGTTTGACCCATCCCGTCAGGTCAAGTTTGAAACCTACGCCATTGCGCTCATTCGGGGGGCGATTCTGGAGATGCTGCGCTCGGAGGACTGGGTACCTCGCTCCGTGCGCGACCGCGTCAAGAGTCTGGAGCGCACCTACTCCGCCCTCGAATCGCGTCTCGGACGACCGCCTACCGAAGAGGAAATCAGCCAGGAACTGGGCATCTCTATCGAAGACTACCACCAGCTGCTCTGCGATGCGGGGCGTACCAACCTGCTTTCTTTAGACGACATCATTTTGAACACGCAGGATGCGGGCGAGAAACTGCATATCTCCGACGTGCTCTCCGATGCCACCTCCGACCCCATCGCCGAGGTGGAGCAGCGCGAGATGCGTCGGTTGCTCGCGGAAGCCATTGACCGCCTGCCCGAACGCGAGCGACTGGTCATCGCCCTGTACTACTATGAAGGCTTGACCTTCCGCGAGATCGGCAGAGTGCTGGGCGTCTCTGAATCGCGAGTGTACCAGCTACACACGCAGGCAGTGCTGCGTCTCCGCAACTACCTGCAGCGCGACGCGGGCATGTTCTGAACCGATGATGTCTTCCGAATCCCCCGCTATGGTTATCGGTCTGATGTCCGGCACCAGCATGGACGGCATCGACGCCGCGCTGGTGCGCATCCACGAAGCGGGCGAGAGCCTTCAGGTGGAAACGCTCGCTTTCCGCACCACCCCCTATCCCCCCGATGTGCAGGCGGAGCTGGTGCGCACCATGCGCGGAGAAACGGGTGTCGCCGAAATCTGCCATCTGAACTTCCTTCTGGGCGAACTGTTCGCCGAAGCCACGCTGCAGCTGATGCAGGAAGCAGGCGTCACCCCCGAACAGCTGCTGTGCATCGCCTCACACGGGCAAACGGTCTGGCATCAACCCGAGCCGATAGAATGGCAGGGACGTGCCATCCGTTCCACCCTGCAGATTGGCGAACCGGCGGTGATTGCGGAACGCACGGGCGTGCCCACCATCGGTGACTTTCGGGTGGCGGACGTGGCGGCAGGCGGGCATGGCGCGCCGTTAGTGCCTTACGTCGACTACTTGCTCTTCCGTCACCCGTCGGAGGGGCGTATTCTACTGAACATCGGCGGCATCGCCAATCTCACCGCCATTCCCGCGAACGCCTTGCCTGAGCAGGTCATCGCCTTCGACACGGGACCGGGCAACGCCCTCATCAACGTCGCAATGGAGATTGCCAGCGGAGGCAGGTATCGCTACGACCCGGAAGGCTCCTTCGCCCAGCGACACCCCGTGCGTGAGGAGTGGCTGGATGAACTGCTACACCACCCGTACCTCGCGCAACCCCCACCCAAGTCCACCGGGCGCGAAACCTTCGGCGAGGCGATGGTACGCAAGCTGTTGCGCCGCCATAAGATCTCTAACGCGGAACTGCTTGTGCCCACGCTGACCGAGCTCACTGCCCGTACCATCGCAGACGGTATCCGTCGCTTTGTGCTCCCCAGCATGCAGATGGCGAGGATTATTGTATCGGGAGGAGGGGTGCATAATCGCACGCTCATGAAGCGATTGCGTGAGCTGCTGCACGAACTGCAGGTAGAAACCAGCGACCGCTACGGCATCCACCCCGATGCGAAAGAGGCGGTGGCGTTTGCCCTGCTGGGCTATCAGCGGATGCGAGGGCGAACCAATAATCTGCCCTCCGCAACGGGTGCACGACGCGCTGTGGTGATGGGAAAACTCTGCATGCCGTAGAGGCGGGCTCCGGCTGTTCACCCCGTATCACCCGCTTGGAGGGCGAACCTCCGGGTGAGCAGAACATTACGTTCCATCACGGCTCGGCAAGAGCCTTGCCCTCCTGAGGGATGGGGGTTGAGGGATGAGGGGCAATTACCCGCCAGCTATCTTGTCCCGTTGCATCTGCTCATACTCCAGCGGGTGCTCCTCCTGTAGATGGCGCAGGGAGATACGCCCGTCCAGCCACACGCGGCTCATGGGGAACATGCCCGGCTTAAAGTGCACATGGTACATGTGCCAGATGATAATGGTCAAAAACGCCAGCAGTGCCTCATAGCCGTGTATCAGGCGGGCGATGTGCCACATCCACAGCGGCAAGTATCGAAAAGCCAGAGATTCGCCCCACATGATGAGCCCAGTCAGGATCATCACGACCGTGCCCCAGGTGACGGCGAGGTATTCGAACTTCTCAATCCAGTTGAACCGTGCGAATCGAGGTTTTTGCTGCGATAGCCCCAGGTAACAGCGAATCATCTGCCAGATGTCGGCGAAGTCCTTGCGCCCCCAGCGCAGGTGCTTCCACTGCTCGCGTCCGCGCGGGGTTAATAGCCACAGGGGATGCCATATCGCCAGTGTGATAAGCATCACCGCGCCGATGCGGTGGATGATGCCGCGCAGTTCGACGCTGCCGGGGAAGCTGTAGAACACCCTTGCCCAGCCCGACTCGGCATAGCTAACCGGCATGCCCGAAATCACCAGCAGAGTAAACGCCACCACCAGCACCAGATGCTGTAGCCGCTCGTTCAGGCTGAGCCTTTCCACGAACTCGTGCGATAGCGGGTCGTCCGGGCGATGGGGCGATACCGCATGGCTCGGTCGCCCGCGCCGGTAGTTAAGGATGTCCAGTATCAGGTAAAGGGTAAAGAAACCGATGGTGGTGAAGATGGCGACTTGATACGCTACTTTGATAAACCAGTACAGCGGGCTGGCGGTGCGTGTGCCCACGAAGTGCACCCTGCCCATTGAGACCCCTTTGCCTATACCCGAGTGGCAGGAGCCACAAGTTTTCTGCAGGTTTGCCGGGTGGATGGTAGAACGTGGGTCGGTAGACGGCAAGATATTATGCGCTCCATGGCAGCTGGCGCAGTGCGCCACGACGCTTTGCCCGTAGCGGTTCATGATGCCGTGATAGCTCTGGCGATAGGTAGACAGGCGCAGCGTGGGCAAACCGAGCGCACGCTGCAGTTGCTGGTCCTCATGGCACTTGCTGCAGGTGGCGACGATGTGCTGGGGGTAGACCGAAGATTCGGGGTCGCGCGGACTGCGGATGGTATGCTCCCCATGGCAGTCGGTACAGACGGGAGCCTGTTTGATACCCTGCGCTACCGCCTGCCCGTGAACACTCTCCTTCCATTCGCGGAAGATGCTCTCGTGGCACTTGCCGCAGGTCTCGGGCAAGTGAGCGCGGGCGACGGTAGAGTTCGGGTCGGTGGCGCGGCGGATGCCATGCACACCGTGGCAGTCGGTGCACACCGCCGGCTGCTTGCCCGGCGCAGAGGAGCCGCCCTTCTTGACCTGCGTGAGCAGTTGCCCGTGTACGCTGCGCTCGTAATACAGCAGTGCTTCGCCCTTGGGAATACGGTTCCACTCTACCAGCTGGGCGTCGCTATGGCAGTGGGCACAGGTCTGCGGGATGTTTGTCCGATAGACACGCGACAGAGGGTTGTTCGGAGGCAGGATGTCGTGATGCCCATGACAGTCCGCGCAACGTGGAGCGTCGGGATTGCCCAGCGCGACCGCCTCGCCGTGTACGCTATCAGCATAGGTTTTGAACATTGTCTGCGTGAAGGTGGGGGCTTGTGCCACACGCTGCTCGAGATGACAGCTGCCGCACTCTACCTTCTGTGTGTGCTTAGGATGAGGTAACCGGGCAGGGTCGATGTCCGTATGGCATTGCGTGCAGCGCAGGCTCTTGTGCACCGAGCGGTTGAATGCCTCCATGTCGACGAACACGCTCTTGCGCCGTCCGTGCACGTCAAAGCCATACAGGTCGGTTTTGCCGTGACACCGCTGGCAGGCCTGTACCTCCTGCTGTGCGGTCATCGGAGCATGGGCGGGTTGCTGCGCCCACACCACGGCGATCACCCATAGCGTTGTCAGAGCAACGCCTATCATCAACTGAAGGCGAGTATTCATCGCGTTTCCACCTGAGTGCTATGGCTGATGGCACTGGTTACAGTATTTGATGTCATGACAGGTGGCGCACTGCGCCTTCTGCAGCTTTTTCACCGCATCATAGCCCTTCCAGCCGCGTTGCTGACCCAGCTTGCCGTGTGTCTCGCCCCAGTTTTTGGGGTGGGGCATCGGCGTCTTATGACAGTTCAAGCAGGCGTTGCGCCCATGACACACCTGGCAGCTGGCTCCGCTGTCGGTGATACGTCGCGGATGTTCCTTACGGAAATCCTCCGTGTGCGACGAGGGGGGCGCCTGATGGCACGTCTGACAGGTCTCCTCCTGGAAACTATGGCAACGTTGACATAGCGCCGGGTTCTTGTGCCCGACTTGCGGGTGATTCGAATCCCACCCTTCAGGGTGCGGCATCGGTAAGCCGTGGCAGCTCTGGCAGAATTGAGGCTGGTGACAGGAGTTACACGATGTCGCCCCCTGCTTTAACGCCAGCTTGCCATGTCCGACCTGCGGGTCGCGCAAGAAGTTCGCCACCTTGTGGCTGGCAGGCAGTGCTCCACTATGACAGCCCTGACAGGATTGCGGCGTGTGACACTGGTAGCACATCTGGTGCATCGTTTGCCCAGCCCATTGCAGCTTGTCGCCAAACTGCGCCAGCCTCGAGCCGTGCTGCTGGATCCACTGCGTATCGTGGCGCATCACCTTATGGCAGCTCTCGCAGTAATCCGGCGAGTGGCAAGCGGCGCACATCTCCGGTCGCTCCGCCGCATTGCCGAAGTGAAACTTCAGCCACTGCGCGTCATGCGAGCTGGGACGACGGTTTTGGTGGCACGCCTGACAGAAGAACGACTTATGGCAGTCACTGCAGTTGCCGGGGTCCTTGCGCACCTCGAACTTATGGTTCACGAACCAGTTATCTTCAAAGTGTGAGGCAGGTTTCTCCGGCTCAGTGGGCGGGATGGGGGGCATCTTCGAGTTGGGTCCGATGTTCACGATATACGCCACCAGCGCAGCTTCCTTATCCGGCGACAGATGATACGCTGGCATGATGGAGTGGGGGTTGTGCGCGGAGGGGTTACGCAACAGGTTACGCACCACTTCCGGGTCGCGTTTGCCGCCAAGCCCTAAATCGGGACCAACAGGGCCTCCACCGCCGTTGATGCCGTGACAGGAGTAGCACTTCAGCTCCACGAACACCTGTTGCCCCCGCTTCTCCAGGGGCGACAACCGCTCGGGCTCGGGCAGAGCCTCCATGCCTTTCACATTGAGCCCCACAATGATAAGCAGTGTGAGTGTGCCGGTGCTGAGCGCAAGCAGACGCTTGCGCGGTTGGCGCTCGGGGCTACGCTCGATAAAGGGCACTATCAGCAGCAAAACCACCAGCAGGGTCGGCAGCACAAACGAGCCGAGGAACTCGAGGTTTGGCGGGAAAAAGTTCACCAGCTCATGCATCCACAGCACGTAAAAGTCAGGGTGAGGTTTATAGGCGGTATCCATGGGGTTGGCACGTGGCTCCAAGGGAGCCGGGAATACGAGAGACAGCGATATCAACAGCACGGAGAGAATAACCGCCCCCACCGCGATACGGGCAGTGTGTTCGGGGTAGAGGCGTTGCGTTTTTTCCACGCTTGCCTCTTCGTTCACCCGCACCCCCGGCGGCGTGACACCCATGCGACGCACCTGCAGCACATGCCATGCCACCAGCAGAAAGACCAGCACCGAGAGCACAAACACGTGTAGCACGAAGAAGCGCATGAGGGTCACCGCGCCAACTGTGTCGCCTCCGCGCAGGAAGGTAGCAACTGCCTCGCCCACCAGCGGCACGCCCTCTGCAATCTTCAGGCGCACCACCGTGCCCCAGTACGCCTTCTGGTCCCACGGCAGCGCGTAGCCGGTCAAACCGTAACCGATCACGCTCAACAAGAGCAGAACCCCGGTCACCCATATCATCTGGCGCGGTCGCTTGTATGCTCCCCAGAAGAACACGCGCAGGATGTGGATGATAATCAGGGGCACGATGAGTCTGGCTGCCCAGTAGTGCAACGCGCGGATAAAACGACCTGCCGGCAAGTAATGCTCGATATACTGAACCGATGCATACGCCTGGTCCGGGGTAGGGCTATAATAGAACATGAGCGCGCCGCCGGTGAGGAAAAGCACCACCAATACCAGCAGGGTCAACGCGCCGAAGATATGCCCCCACCCTACCCCGGGGGGCAGCGGTTGCGTCCAGAAACGCCCCCACGCGCTGATGAGCCCCGTTTCGCGCTCAAACCAGTCCAACAACTTTCGCAATGCCGCTCCTCCCTTCTCCTGACGTGCTATACGTTCTCCAGGCGCACATACAGCAGACCGCCTTCTACCTTATGCGGGTACTCCGGTAGCGCACGAGGGGCCGGTCCCTGAACCACTTTGCCCTCTGCGTCAAAGTATCCCGCATGACATGGACAGAAAAAGGCGCTGCGTGAGCGTTCCCAGCGCACAGCACAGCTAGCGTGCGTGCAGATATTGGAAAGCACCTTCAGCGAGCCATCGGGCTTTGCGACCACATACACAGTGCTGCGCACAGTGCGAATTACCCAGCCGTCGCGACGCTGATAGCTCAGCGTGACCGCCTTCGGCTCACCGACGGGGAATTCGTCCGCCTTGCCTACTTTGATCCAGGGGTTCTTTTGCCTGCGGAAGGCGGGAACGACCAGCATGACCAGCGTGGGTATGCTGTACACAATTGCCAGAAGGGTTGCCAGTGTTTTCACCAGCGTAGCCAGCCACTCCCGACGTGTCCACCTTTGTTCCATGCTGAATGCGTCCTCGCTCTACTCTTCTGTGTTGGATACCTCAAAAACTGCTGTTCGCCAGCCCTCCCTCAAAAACCTGCCCGGAGGCAAACATCGCCGTATTGTTTGACTAGATAGATAAAGCTTTTTCAGCGAAATCAGTCTATAGAGCTTTGTTACACTACACATTTTACCCTATTTCCGGCGCGTTGTCAAATCTGGCGGTGGCGGTTGCGCTATCCGCCCGAATGATGTATACTATGGTTACCGGATGCCTTTGTTGAGGGTTTTGCTGATGACCAGCGTTTCCATTCGGGACGGTTTCATCCGCCAGCAGATTGAGCAGTGGGAGTTGCAAACCCTCTCGCCTTA
Organism: uncultured bacterium; assembly: GCA_938027655.1. GTDB lineage: Bacteria > Armatimonadota > HRBIN16 > HRBIN16 > HRBIN16 > HRBIN16. Next base: position 27,216 of record CALJAP010000121.1, read on the forward strand.
CGCGGCGAAAAGCGCCCAATCGCGAGGCAGATTGCACCCCGAGCCGCCCTGTCCGGTAAGGACATGCTTTCAGCGAGACCGCGACAGGGTGCTACACTCGAAGGCTTTCCGGCGGCTGAAACACAAGACGCAAGTGTTCCTCGATCCGGAGGAGGACCACTACCGCACGCGCCTAACGCACACGCTGGAAGTGGCGCAGATTGCTCGTACTATTAGCCGCGCTCTCCGGTTGAACGAGGACCTGACCGAAGCCATTGCGCTGGCGCATGACCTGGGGCATCCACCGTTTGGACATGCGGGCGAACAGGCTCTGGATGAGGTGCTGCAGGAGTATCTTCCCGGCAAACGCTTTCGCCATTGGGAACAGAGCCTGCGGGTGGTGGACGTGCTGGAGCGAGACGGCAAAGGGCTGAACCTCACGCAAGAAACGCGTGAGGGCATTCTGTACCACAGTAAGGGTAGAGCAGACCTGGATGCTGACCTGCTGCCCGATGAATGCACGCTGGAGGCGCAGGTGGTGCGCCTCGCCGACCGAATCGCCTACGTGAACCATGATATCGACGATGCCATCCGGGCACGGGTCATCAGCCCGAACGATTTGCCGTCGGAATGCGTCGAAGTGCTTGGTGAAACTTCATCCAAGCGCATTGCGTCAATGGTACTGGACGTGATTGCAAACAGCCTGGATTGTGCTCAGGTACGCATGAGCGAACCCATACAGCGGGCAACAGATATGCTGAAGGAGTTTCTGTTTGAAAGGGTCTATTTGGAGGAAGCCATTGGCTTAAAGGAGCTGCAGAAAGCAAAAGGCATTTTGAAGACCCTGTTCCGGCTTTACATGGAACAGCCCGAGCTGCTACCGCAGAGCGGGCGCAGGCTGACCGATAATACCAGTGTGGAGGCGCTGGCACAAGCGGTTTGTGACTACCTGGCGGGTATGACCGACCGCTTCGCCATGAGCGTATACAGCAAATACTTTGTGCCGCGCATGTGGCATATCACCTCCTGACGAGGAGATACGACAATGGAAGATTCTCAGAACATGCGAACCGGTATCTTCTGCTCCTGTGGGCAGCGCATCTACGAAAAGGATGTGGTGCAGCGGGGCTATTACCTGCGCAGGGTTGGTTCCAACTTCGTCTACCTCCGCTACCGATGCCCCCGATGTAAACGATTGGGTGAGCAGTTTATCCGGCAGGAGAAATGGGATGAACGCCTGCTGCGCGGCGAGGCAAACGAATTGACACCCTCTGAAAAAGAACGCGTGGAGAAACTCGGACCGATTACCGTCGACGAGATGATCGACTTCCACGAGTACCTAGAGCAAGACCCGTCATTGAGGCTGATGCCGGATAAGTAGCCACAACC
>CALJAP010000122.1 GCA_938027655.1 uncultured bacterium
GGCGTAGTCAATGTAGCCCAGGTCTACCAGTATCTCCCCGAGTTTGCGTCGACCGTACATGACCCTTTGTCCTGTGCCGTGCCTTCGCTGGTTAACATCCCAGCCAAATTATCGGCGAAATGCTGGAGCTACAACAGTGGACGGGGAGTTACAGCTCCCGTCGCCATTCGAGGGCAGAGATAAGCGTTGCCTGGTCGGCATAGTCCAGGTCGCCGCCAACGGGCATCCCATGCGCCAGCTGTGTGACGCGGATTCCCAGCGGTTTGATCAGTTTGGAAAGGTATAGTGCGGTCGCGTCCCCCTCGATAGTGGGGTTCATGGCGATAATCACCTCACGGATTTGTCCCGATTGCAACCTTTGCAGCAGCTCACGGATACGCAGGTGTTCCGCGCTGATGCCGTCCATCGGAGAGATGACCCCTTGCAGCACGTGATATTGTCCGCGAAACTCCTGGGTGCGTTCAATCGCCATCAGGTCGCGCACATCCGCCACCACACACAGCACCGAGGCGTCACGCGCGGGGTTACGGCAGATGGGGCACAGTTCCTCGTCGGTGAAGTTGAAACAGCGTTTGCAGGTAGTAATACGCTCTTTCACCTCCATGATTGCCTCTGCCAGCGTGCGCGCCTCCTCTTCGGGCAGGCGCAGGATATGGAACGCTATCCGCTGGGCGGACTTGGGCCCCACGCCGGGCATCTTCTCCAGCTCGCGAATCAGTTTTGCCAGAGGCTTGGCGTACTCCATCGCTCAGAACAGGTTCCCCAGATCGAGATTGGGCATACCGGGCAGCGAGGTCATGCGTCGGGTGGCTTCGGCGACCGCCTGCTCCCGCGCTTCGTTGACGGCGGAGACAATCAGGTCCTGCAGCATCTCCACATCGTTCGGATCCACTACCACAGGGTTAATCTCGATGGAGATGAGTTCGCCCGTGCCGTCTACCACCGCCTTCACCACGCCACCGCCAACCGACGACTCGATACGCAGGTGTTTCAGCTCTTCCTGCGCCTTTTGCATCTGCTGCATGGTCTGTTCTAACATCCGCTGCAGGTCGCGCGGGTTCGCGCCAAAAGGATTTCGCATCTTATCCTCCTTCGGGTTCGATGTAACCGTTAAAAGTCTGTGCGACCTCCCGGGCGTATTGTTCACCGTTGATCTCCTCTACATCCTGCCCCGCTTCATCGGCGTGCTGGTTCGACGGGGCAGCGTTCGCTCGCAACAGCTCGCACCGCAGAGTGACCTCCCTGCCACCGAGAACGCGCGAGATCGTCTGTTCCACGAAGTGTCGTCGTTTCTCCGACTGCATTTGCGTGTAGGGGAATTCGGTGCGGAATTGCAGCACCACCGTATTCTCTCCTTCCAGACGTATCGGCTGGGCTTCGCGGAGCACCTCCGCGCCACCCCGGCTACGCTCCGCTACTCTGGCGATAATCTGTTCCCAGCGCGCCTGCACCAGCTTGAGCATTTCTGACGTGTCGGGGGCTGGTTGCAGGGTCGCCACCGCTTCCGAAGAGGGTTTCGGAGCGCGGGTAGCTGAAGCAGGTGGCGGGGGAGCCGGTTTTATCTGCTCGGTGGAGGCAGCGGTGCTCTTCGCTGGCGCCCCACCGGCGGGAGGCGTTGCCTCAGCCATCGGCATCGTCGGTTTCTGCACCTCGGCGGTGGACGCACCCGATTCGCTCTCGCGTTTGATGCTGGCTATCTGCACCATCGCCATATCCAGCAGCACGCGCTGTTGGGGCACGTTGCGCAGCTGCGCCTGGGCGCGTACCAGAACGTCCAGCATCCTGCCCAGCGCATCGGGAGTGAAATGCTGTGCCTGTGCCTTCAGCGCGACGAGCTGTGCTGCGGGCAAGCTCTCATCCAGCGCACCGACACGCGCATACAGCAGATCGCGCACACGCTGGGCAATCGCTTCCAGGACGGTACGCACACTGCTCCCTCTGCGCAGCATGTCGTCTGCCGCCGTCAATGCTTTTGCCACGTCGCCGCGCGCGGCGGCGTTAATCACCGCGCCTACCGCCTCCTCGTCCACAATGCCCAGCACCGAGCGCACGGTCTCGTGGTCCACATGCCCTCCTGCGTAAGCCAGCACCTGCTCCAGCAGGCTGAGCGCATCCCGGAAAGAACCGTCCGCCACACGGGCAATCGCCTGCACCGCCTCCGGCTCGGCGGTCAACCCTTCGCGCTGCAGCACGGTGTTGATGCGCAGTATCAGGTCTTCCAGCGAGGCGCGGCGGAAGTCGAAGCGGATACAGCGTGAACGAATCGTGATGGGCACGCGCTGCACTTCGGTCGTCGCCAGCACAAACACCACGTGCGGAGGCGGTTCCTCCAGCGTTTTGAGCAGAGCGTCGAAGGCTTTGGTGGAGAGGTCGTGCACCTCGTCAATGATATACACTTTATAGCGTGCCTGCTGGGGCATATACTGGGCGTTTTCGATGATGGTCTCGCGCACGTCGTCGATGCCGGTTTCGGAGGCGGCGTCCATCTCGATCACGTCCACCGCTCTGCCTTCGCGGATGGCGACACACATCGGGCACCGGTCGCAGGGAGTTGGGGTCGGTCCCTGCTCGCAGTTCAGCGCCTTCGCCAACAGGCGAGCGGTGGTGGTCTTACCGGTGCCGCGCGGCCCGCAGAACAGGTAGGCATGAGCGACCTTACCCGTTCGGATGGCGTTTTGCAGCGTTTGGGTCACATGCTGCTGCCCGATAACATCCTCGAATGTCTGCGAGCGGTATTTCCTGTACAGTGTGATGTGTGCCATAGTCTACAGGTTGGCGGAAAGCCATTCCTTTAATGTGTCCACCAGCCCGGGCGCGAGGGGAACCTGTGGGTTCGTCAACACGTCCTGCGTGTCGCCCGTCGGGGATACCTTGAACGCATGGGCTGTGCCGGAGAGTACTTTCAACACCACCTTGCTGTTTCCTGCACTTCGCGCTTGCTGGTATAGCAGCTCGCCGTCCTGCTTGGGCGAGACTCGCCTATCCAGCTCGCCGAACAGCAACAGCACAGGGATTTTCACCGCCTTCAGTCGTGCCACAGGGTTCTCGAAGTAGAACTCCTGCAGGTAGGGGCGGTCGGGCAGCATGAAATAGGGAGCAACGTCTTCATGCAGGGGAGGCAGTGGCAAACGGTAGTAGAGCGCGGCGATGGCGGCGTCGAAATCCCCCAGTCGGCGCTGAATCTTATCCGCTGACATGCCCTCGCTGCGCCATCGCTGCTGCAGGTTCTCGCGCAGGACGATAGCCGGTGTGCGTCCGGGAGGTGCCAGACACACCAGCACTCTGGGCGGTTCCGGCAGCTCGCCAGCCAGCGCCATGCCGATTAACGCGCCGTCTTCGTAGCCTAGCAGTCCTACACGCTGGGGGTCTACCTCCGGTTGCTGGCGCAAAAAGTGGTAGGCGGCTACCGCGTCGCGAGCAAGCTGCGCGAGAGAGGTCTTGTCCTGCTCTTTCTGGGGGAGTATGCTGGCGCCGATTCCACGCTTATCGTAACGCAGGGTCACATAACCCAGTTGCGCCAGTCGCTGCGCCAGCTGGCGGTAGAGGTCGGTGTTCAATCCGTCGCCGTTGCCGTTACGGTCTACCGCGCCACTGCCCGGAATCATCAGCAGGGCGGGGTGTTTGGCGGCTCCGTCGGGCATGGTCAGAGTGCCAACCAGGTGTACCCCGTCGCTCTGGAAACGAACCTCGCGCTCTGCCGACCGGGCAACCGACACCAGCGACAGCGCGAGCCACAGGCATAACAACAGGCATCGTCCGGCATTCATCATCTCTAGACACAAAAACAGGAAGTGATAGAGTAGCCGTGCACCTGCCGTTGATGCGCGCCTTCCGGGTGTCGACCTGCGCAGTTGACTCCGGCTGGGTAGGTCTGCGGCACACGGAGAGCGTGTTGACCGTTGCTTCCTTCCGGACCTGGCGGGGTTGGCACGTCGGCCGTTGCGCAGCGCCCAACCATCGACGCCACTTACGCAGGCACTGCCCACAAGACGGCACCGCGGGCAGGAGTTCACCCCCGCTATAGCGGATTGCGGGTACAGGGCACCGCTAGCTCCCCGGCTAGCACGGCTACTCTATCACTTATTGTAACACATCGGGCAGGGCTATTCCAGCCCCGTGTAGTCCGTTGCCTCGCCTTTGCCGCTCAGCAGTTGCTCGCGCGTGAGCAGCAGATGCTTGCGCACCCGGCGCACCGGCACGGTATAGGTCTTGCCCTCTTTGTCCACGGTGGTTACCTGGTCCACCCGCAGGTATCGCTTGTCCGTTAACCCCTCTCCACGCCAGCCGATGCGGTCCTGCGTCTGTGGCGGGGCGTACAGCGGGTTGAAGCGCACCGTGACCACGTAGCGCGGAGCCTTGAAGCTGTACATCATCGGGTCCTTGCTCATGTCTATCTTGCGCTTGAACTTGCCCTTGATGATGGCTATCTGCTCCTGCATGATGGTCACGTCCGGCACGTCGAAGGTAAACACCTTCTGCCGCCATACTTCGCCCGCCTCCTTCTCATCGGTGGGCAGGATAGAGGATTTGTAGCCCTCATCGCGCAGCACCACGTCCACCCGCCCGGGGCGGAAGTCCATCTTTTGCATCTGCTGGTCGAAGTAGTTGCCCAGGTCCACCGTACCGGACACCTCGATAATCTTGGGCTCCACCACGCGCACCTTGACGTCGAATTTGACGTCGATAGGTGGCTGCGTGTCCGGCGGCTGCTTCAGGTAGCGTCTGTACTGGCGAAGTTCGGTAAGGGTGTAGTTGTGCTTTGCCACGTCTATCTGCACCTTCGCCATGTACTCTTTCTTATGCTGTTGGTAGTACTGCTCGTGTTTCTGCAGAATATCCTGCCAGGTGAGCAGTGCCTGGTCAATCAATCCCGCTTTCTCCCAGGCGTGCGCCAGCATGTGCCTTCGAGCGGGCGGAATACCCGGCGAGTACTCGTCCGGGCGGTTGGGGAACTCATAAGCCTTCTGGAACCACTGCACCGAGTGATGTGCTTGCTTAATCTTGTCGTACCACATCCAACCCATTTCGAAGTACAGGTCGTACACGTCCGGGTTGTTCTCCACGCCCTCCTCCAGCAGTTTCAAGGCGGCGGAGAGGTAGCGTCGGTCGGAGCGCTGCTCCGTATCGGTAAAGTTGTATCCAATGTGCCAGCCACCGGTGCTGTACACATCCAGGTTATGCGGGTCCAGCCACGTCACCAGTCGGATGATGGGCAGGATAGCGTCGTAGTTGCCCTCATGGAAGAACGAGTCGGCGCGTACCCACAGCGCCCCTGCCACCACTTCGCGGAAGCCTAGCATTGTGCCGAAGATGTACTCAGTGGGCAAGCCGGTCATCTTGCCGAACAGCCCCTGCACCTTCGGCTCGAACTGCTTGCGATGCGGGTCAATCGCGGTCTGCAGTGCTGCGCTCAGCACCCATAGCACGAGAATAGCCAGTATCAACTGCGTTCGTCGCATGGTTACACCTCGCGCCGGTCAAAGATGATGACCGCGATGATAAGCAGCACCGCGATATACAGGATGGCGTAGCCGATGTTCTGGATGTAGTACACCCCTTCGTTGATGATGCGTGTTTCGGGGTGGATAATCTTGTTCTGCACGTTGAAGTTGCCGAACTGCGGCAGCAGGTAGTGTAGCACCGCGCCGATGCCCTTCTGGATAGCGGTGCGGTTTTCGCCCTTCATGAGCGATTCGGTGACGCTGGAGAGCGTTCCCACGATGTATACCCCCAGCGACATGAAGAAGTTGACAAAGGGGGTCAGGAACACCGAGAAGAAAATCGCTAGCGACACCAGGATGCTCATCTGGAAGAAAATCATCATGAAGCCCTTCCAGAGGTCCAGAGCCTGTTTCGGGGTGGCACGCCAGGCGACCACCGCGAAGAAGACGATGCCCATGAACAGGATGTTGAACAGCATCGTCAGGATACCGCCCAGAAACTTGCCCAGCACGAACTCGTATCGCTGCACCGGCTTGGAGAGCACCGTGTAGATGGTGCGTCGCTCGATCTCGGCAGGTATCAACGAGATGCCCATCACAATGCAGATGAACATCGAAGCGAGCTGGATAACGCCCAGCCCGAGGCTTTTGAGCAGGGTCAGCTCCTCGCGTGGGGAGAGGAAGCTGAACAGGGGCGACAAGATAATCAGCACCAGTGCCCCAAACAGGAACAACAACACCACACGTCGGCTCAGCGCCTCGCGCACGGTGTTGTAAGCGATTGCCATAACCGCCGTCATCTCTTTTCGACCTCCTCAATGGTGGAAACGAAGAGTTCTTCGAGGGTGCGTCGCTGCGGGGTCAGCGAGCGGATAGTTCCGCTCGCGCTGCGGATGATGTCCACCACCCTGTTCACTGAGGCGTCATCCGGTTGCTGCACCACGATGCGCCCATCCTGTCGCTGCACTACGCCGCCTGCGTCGCGGATTTTGGCGATAACGCCGTCGTCCGAAACGTTCTCGGCAACGATTTCCACACGCCCGCTGGGCAACAGCTCGTCCAGCTTGCCCGCTTTGAGCAGCTTGCCGCGGTTCAGGATGGACACGCGGTCGCAGATGAGTTCCACCTCCAGCAGCTGGTGCGAGCTGAGGAAGACGGTCTTGCCCTGTTGTTTGAGGCGGATAATCAGGTCGCGAATCTCGATGCGAGCCATCGGGTCCAGACCGGATGTGGGCTCGTCCAGGAACAGCAGCTCGGGGTCGTTAATCAGCGCCTGAGCGATACCGATGCGCTGCAGCATTCCTTTCGAGTAGTTGCGCAGGGTCTTGTCGCCGTCACGCGATAATCCCACCATGTCCAGCAAGGTATCCACCTTCTTCTTGCGCTCACCGGCGGGAACACCGAACAGACGCGCGTAGAAATCCAGCACCTGGCGTCCGGTGAGGTACTCGTAGAAGTACGGGCTTTCAGGCAGATAGGCAATCTGCCTCTTGATGCTCACATCGCCGATGGGCTTGCCGAAAATCCAGGCATCGCCCTTGGTGGGGAAAATGAGCCCGAGCAGCATTTTGATGGTTGTGGTTTTGCCCGCGCCGTTGGGTCCTAAGAAACCGAAGATTTCTCCCCTGTATACCTCCAGATGCAGATCGTCCACCGCGCGGACCATTTGACCGGTTGTCTTGTTCAGGTACTCTTTGGTTAGACCTTCGATCTTGATGGCTGACTCCATCTTCCGTGCCATGCCTCCTTTTGGTTGGCGCCCTTGTGATATGGGGTTTGTCGCAAAAACCACCGTCGGATAGTATACCGAAAGCCCTGCTCGGTGTCAAACGACGCCGGTTCCTGCAGCAGGGCTCATACAGTATATACGGAAAGGGAGGCAAAAAGGTGCCATCCCTGCCCAGAGATTTCGCGGTTTTGGGGAAAAACCGGTGCCTTTGCGGGAGGCGGTCAGATTTTCGAAAATTTTCTCCCGCCAAAACCCCCGAAACCCCGTTTTTGGTACGAATCTTGCAATAATAAGAGGTAGAAAAGTTTAAATCTCAATAAAAAGGAGGCACAGAAGATGCGTCATATTCTCTCTCGCCTTTTGTGGTTCGCGCTGATGGTATTCGCGCTGACGAGCCGCTCTCCGGCACAGGGCAGCTGGAACGTCCAACCTGTCGGATTGTATGGGGGTAATTTCCTCGATGTGCACGTTGAAGGAAATTACGCCTATTGCGTTGTTCCAGCAGGCTTGCTGGTGGTAGATGTGTCGGACCCCGCTTCCCCTCGTCAGGTGGGGAGCGTGGCTTTGCCGGGTTCTGCAAGCGCCGTGTATGTCTCCGGCGGATATGCGTATGTGGCGGCTGGTTGGGCGGGCTTGCGGGTGATCGACGTGTCCGACCCCGCCCACCCAAGACAGGTTGGATACACCCACACGCCAGACAAAGCACAGGATGTTTTCGTTTCTGGCGGATATGCCTTTGTGGCAGCTAGCTGGGCTAGCTTGCGCGTTATCGATGTTTCCGACCCTTCGCGTCCCACGGAAGTGGGTTACACCGACACGCCAGGAGAAGCCCAAGGCGTCTTTGTGTCCGGCAGGTATGCCTACGTGGCAGCTGGTTACTGGGGAGGTCTGCAGATTATCGATATATCCGAACCCAACCATCCTGTAGAGGTAGGCTATCACCTGACCCCTGGCAGCGTGCAAAACGTATTTGTGTCTGGTCAATACGCTTACGTGGCAGATGGTAACCTGCGAGTAATAGATGTGTCGAACCCATCTTATCCCTATGAGGTAGGATACTACGACGCACGAGGCTCTGCAAAAAGTGTCTGTCGTGTGGGTAGTTACCTATATGTAGCAGCTTCGGAGTCAGGCTTGCGTATACTCGCTGGTCTTAATGAAGTGGGTTACTATGATACGCCGGGTTCTGCACGGAGCGTGTATGTGTCTGGCGGGTATGCGTATGTGGCAGATGAGGCAGCGGGCTTGCGCATTATCCGAGTGTCCTACCCGACTCGTCCGTACGAACGCGGTTTTTATGCACCTGGCTTAGCACATACAATATTTGTTTCTGGGCGCTACGCGTATATCGGAGACTGGTCGGGCTACTTCAGGATAATCGACCTGTCCGACCCTGCGTCGCCTGTACAGACGAGCTGGGCGTACGTGATCGTGTATGGCGTGTATGTCTCCGGCAGGCATGCTTACTTGGCGGTTGGGTCAGCGGGCTTGCGGGTCATAGACGTGTCCGACCCGCGCCAACCCAGAGAGGTGGGATACCACTACACACCAAGTTATGCAACGGACGTCTATGTCTCCGATGGCTATGCCTACGTGGCGGATTGGGCGGGAGGGTTGCTGGTGCTGCGCTTCACGGGCGGTGCCCACTCGGTGAGCGGACAGGTGGAGCTGCGCGACTTCGGTGGAGAGGTCACCACCATCCCCGTCACAGTAGAGCTGCGCCAGAACGGCAGCGCGGTGCGCACGGAAGTCGTTTCGCTGGACGCGCTGGGTAGATACACGCTGCCTAACGTGGCTGCGGGCACATATGACGTTGCGTTCAAGGCGAGCCACTGGCTGCGGGCGGTGGTGCGCAACGTGACAGTAGCGGGGAGCGACCTGACCGGAGTGGACGTCTCGCTGACCAACGGCGACATCGATGGGGACAACGAGGTAACGCTGTTCGACTTCGGTGCGCTGGTGGCGGCGTTTGGCAGCGTGCCGGGCGACGCGAACTGGAATGCCAATGCCGACCTAGACGGTGACCTGGAGGTGACGCTGTTTGACTTTGGCGTGCTGGTGCGTAACTTTGGGGCGATAGGAGATGAGTAGTGCACCTACTCCCCATCCCCCTTCCCGACAAGGGAAGGGGGCGTCCGAGTCGAGGCTGACCTCTCCTCGCAGGGCAGGGCTGAGGTTCATCTAGTCGGCGGCTGAAGCCTCGCCCTGTCAAACCAAAACCTGTCTTTGCGGGTGTACAGCCAGAGCACAGGCTGGCTTCGTCTGCAGGGGAACGGCTTCAGCCGTGGGGAGAACCCAAAATGGGAGGGCGAACCTCCGGGTGAGCTAGCCCCCCGCGAGGCGGGGAGGGAGCGGTTCCTTCCCCGTGCACGGGGGACGTCTGGACCTAGCTCGGCAGGAGCCTTGCCCTGAGAAGATACAAATGGATTGTAGAAAGGAGCGTGTACATGATGCGTCGTCGGATGTTGCCTGTAACTCTCTTGCTGGTACTCCTGTGCGCCGTTGCGGGCGCACAGCGCAAGTACGACTTCGTGATGTCACCGGCGAACAGCGACCTGAACGTGAACGTCTCCCTGCGGGCGTTTACCTCCGGCACGCTGGTCGGTAACTACGACCCCAACACCAACCCCACCGGCACGCGCACCAAGCCCGGTCTGTTCGGTAGTTTCGGTCCGACCGAGAACGTGCCCGTTCCAGTGGAGGTGAACCCGTCGGTGGAGGGCAATGTGGCTTCCAAACCGGCAGGCACGTTCGGTATGGTGTTTCACCCGGAGGCGGGACAGGTGATTCTGCTGGACCTCTACTCCGACCTGTTGCACTCGGGCGCGGTCAGCCTGCCCGCCAGCGCGGAGTTTTCCACCGACGGCTTCCGCACACGCAACCCTACCTCCACCTATCCCGCCGGACGGTTTACCGTGCCTGTGGGCGAGGTGCTGGTGACGATGTTGACGCTGGCGCAGGTGGGCGACCCGGCGGTGGGCACGCTGACCCCGCTGGGCGGTAATCGCTACGCCTTCGCCGTGGCGCCGACAGTGGTGCTCACCGTGCGGGCGGAGCTGCAGGGTAGCGTGCTGGAGAGCACCTCCAACCCGAACCCGCTGGCGCTGGTGGGCGAGGTGGAGATACAGGGCGATACCGCCACTATTCTTTCGGTGAACACCATCGACTGGTCGGATGTAGATACACCCAACCAGCCCATCCCGCAGTTTGCGATGGACCTGCCCACCGTCTTTCCACCCGGAGATGTGGCGCACCTGTTGTTTGACCTCACCCTGAACGAGGTGCGTATCCGAGTGAACGGAACGTATACCATCTCCGCACTCGGCACGATCAGCCTGCGCACGGTGAGCGGAACCATCACGCTGGGCGATTACGCGGCGCCAACGGGCGGGTTGAACGTGCCGGTAGAGGTACGCTCCTCCGGCGAGACCACGCCGCTGGAGACGCATCTCGTCGCGCTGAGCAATGCGGGGGAATATCAGTTCCAGACCGCGCTGTGGGGGACTTTTGACCTCTCCGCGAAGAGTTCGCACTGGCTCAGGCAAACGGTGACGGGCGTCTCACTGGAGAGGGATGCACGGGTCGACTTTGCCCTCACCAACGGCGACATCGACGGCGACAATGAGGTGACTCTGTTCGACTTCGGGCAGCTGGTCGTCGCGTTCGGCAGCGTGCCGGGCGATGCCAACTGGAACGCGAATGCGGATTTAGACGGGGATGAGGAGGTGACGCTGTTCGATTTTGGTGTGCTGGTACGCAACTTCGGTGCGATCGGGAATGAGTAGAACCTCAGGGCACGCTACATCAGCCTTGAATGGTTTGAAAGTGCTAATAACGAGGTACCGCCTGCCTGTCATTCGGAGCGAAACGAAGAATCTCGTTGTATCGTCACTCCGAGATGCTTCGCTGGCGCTCAGCATGACAAAATAGACTGGAACGTCTCTGCGCTCAGGATGCTTGCATCCGAAGATTGATGAGTGATACAGTAATAGCATACCCCCTCCCGAAGCCTTTTCGGGAGGGGGTACGGGATTCTCAGCCGATGCCGAGTCAACACGGCTTGTGGTGCACGGACAATGAGCGCTCTGTTCACTGATCCCGTAGCGGGGTAATCCTCACCACCACCACATCGTGCGGGTCTACCGGCGCACCGAAGAAACGGGTGTACACGCCGTAGTCCTCACCGGTAATCACGTTCTGCACGCGGCAGGGACGGCGGTCATGGATGCCCAGCGCTTCCCATGGGGCGGTGACCACGCGCCGCCAGCTCTCATGCCGGTTGAACAGTCCCACCGCTACCGAACCGTCCGCCAGCGGCTTCATCCATGTCTCGAAGTGGTCCCATTCCTGTCCCACCCGGAAGCCCTGCCTGCCCAGCGGGTCCTGGTTGATCGCAATCAGTCCCCCGTTGGTGAGCAGCTGGTGGGTGAAAGTGTTCATGTTGCGCACGTCACAACCTATCATCAGCGGTGCGGCAAGCAGGCACCACAGCGCAAAGTGCACGCGATACTCGTTGTCCGTACAACCGCCCCGCGCCACGTTGCCCTTGCCGTACATGCCCACCACCAGCATATCGGGGTCGTTCCAGTGGTCGGGACCGGCGTATGCCTCCAGCCCGTTCTGGCTGAAGCCTATCTGTTCGATGCTCTCCCACGAGTCGTTGATGTCGCCGGTAGTGCGCCAGAGGTGTCCGCCCACGCTCGCGCCCCATTTCCACGGCTCGTTCGTGCCCCACTCGCACAGGCTGAAGACGATGGGACGACCGGTGGCACGTAACGCCTGCCCCATGCGCCGATACAGCGAGGGACCGTCTACCCCGGCAGGCTTATAGCAGTAATCGTACTTGAGGTAATCCACGCCCCACTCGGCGAAGGTCTGGGCGTCAATCTCTTCGTAGCCGTAGCTGGCGGGTTTACCGGCGCAGGTATGCGTGCCCGCGCACGAGTAGATGCCGAACTTCAGCCCCTTGCTATGCACGTAGTCCGCCAGTGCTTTCATGCCGCTGGGGAACTTCTTCGGGTCAGGCACGAGGCGACCCCTATCGTCGCGCTCGTCCGCTTCCCACAGGTCATCGATCACCACGTAGGTATAGCCGGCTTCTTTCAATCCGGCTTCCACGAACAGGTCAGCAACCTGCCGAATCAGCTCCTCATGAATCTCCCCGCCAAAGGTGTTCCAGCTATTCCATCCCATGGGGGGTGTGGGTACAAGCATCCTCTCTACTCCTTTGCTGTGTTGGACAATTTCCGAAACTTGAACCTCTGACCCTTATGATACCACAACCATCTCCACCCCTCCAGCCTTTACTAGCCCTGTCTCTCAAACCTCAACCGTCAGAAAAAATGTATTCTTTCCCGTTTCTCTTCTCGGTCGTTCACCACGAGATTTTGGTCGGGTTTCGATTCGAGGTGGAGGGGAGGGTTACCTACTGAAGAGGGCGGGGGAATCCCCCGCCCGTTGTCAGTTGCGCGACAGGACGTGGTGCAACTCCTCTTGTGGAACGACCACTTTCACTGTTTTAGCGTTTGCTTTGGGCGACCCTTGTGCGCCCAGCACGGGCCACCGGCTTTTTTGTGCCTGTTCCAGCTGCTGGCGCACCCGCCGTACCAGCGTGTCCACAGAGCCCGTTTTCCAGAAGCCCATCGGGTCGGTGACCTTCATCTTCAGCATCGGAAACCGTCGTTTCAGCGACTTGAGCAGAAGGATGTGGCGCAGGTGGCACTGCACAAGATGCACCTCCCCGTATTCGTACGCGCGATATTCAGAAACGGTGTCTTCCGCCCACCAGCCGAACACCAGACGGCTGTCCGCTTCGAACACCTCCACCGGATACTGAGCAAAGGTCAGGCGGAACTCGGTGCACCCCCTGCCGCCACTGGCGTGGAACCCTACCAGACGTTGAGGTGGCAGATACGTTACTTCGATATGCTCCTCATCGTCGAGGTTCTTCGGAATACCCAGCCGTCGCATGTGGAGCACCCACAGGTCGTAATCCACCGGCGACTCTATGCCAAACAGTCGGCAGAAGACGGGGTCCATCAGCTCGTAGTTTTCCAGACGGGGCAACAGCTGTTCGATCTGCTCATACTCCATCTCGACCACCGGCTGAATCCGGGTGAAGCCCAACGCTTCTGCCAGATTGCGGGCGTGCTGAGCGATGTCGAACATCTGCTGGGTGGAAAGGTAGCCGGGTGCAAAAACAGTGAAGCTGAGTTCACTCACGGGTGTTTGTCCTCCTGTTGTCAATGTGCTCTCGCTGCAAAGGGGCTGCATAAGTACGCAATAATCCCCCTTCACAACGGTGTAGAGCACATTGCAGGCGGTTCGGTGATATTCCGTCTCCTTTTCGCGCTTAGGTTGAAATGTTGAACGGGCGCAAGCGATTCTTTTAGACACCTCATGTGCCCGAAAAGTTTCACCCGGTGCGGGGTATTTTTCAAAAATTACCGTGCCCACAGTTGGCGTGCTGCGCCCAAGGGGTTGCACACGCTAACCACATAGCTCTCCAGTTGCCGGTACTCGGGATGTACGCATTCGTACACGCCGTTTTGCCGGAAGTCTGCTATCAGCTCCTCGAAGGTGCGCAGAGCCAGTTGCCGGTTCGCCGGGTGTATCGCCTGCATCACCCAGCCGGAGGCGGTTGCCCAGTAGGCGCCGTTCTGGTAGCGGTCGCGCGGTACGGGGGTGAGCAGCCGTTCCCAGTACTCGCCCTGAAACAGGTGGCGCACCTGCCCCTTCCACATATATTCCTCATAACGGCGTATGAGGGTCTGCTGGACAGTAGCCCTCCGCCTGCCCAACGGAAAGCCGATGGCGAGGGCGTAGGCGTTGCCCCAGATGTCCACCTGCCTGCAGTCTACACTGGCGGCGAGAAACGCGCCCGCTTTCTCGTCCCACAGCCTGCCGAGGTTCTGCTCCACCTGTCTGGCGCGGCGCAGATATTCCTCCGACTGCCTCCTCTCGCCGTACTGCCGGTGCAATCCCGCCATCTGCCTGCATGCCCGCCAGTAGAGCAGGGATTCCATCAGCAGCTCGCCCGTTTTGGCGATGCAGTCGGTGAAGCCGTAGGGGGAGTGTGGCTTTTCGGGGTTGTTAAGCACCAGACCCTGCTCGTTGCGAGGAACCCATGTCAGACCCTTATCCAGCGCGGGCGACCACTCTGCGAAGAGGCTCTTGCGTCGGCTGAGAGGAACACGCTTCAGGTAGGCTTCACTGGCAAAGACGAGGAACATCGGGTTGTCCAGATTCGGCTCGCCCAGTGGGTTGCTTTCGGGTCCGGCGACGTACACGGGCACGCCGTCCGGGCGCACGCGGTCGGGCACCACGCCGTCTTCCCGTTGCCCCTTCATCAGGTATCGGATGCAGGCTTCCACCTGCTCAGCGGGCATCAGGTCGCCCGCGTATTCCGCCATGTAGGCGAAGTCGCGCGTCCACAGCGCGGCATAGTTTCCCCGTCCGTCGGGCGTGTAGAGCACCGTGCCATCGTGCGCCTTCACCTGACAGCCCTGCAACAGCTGGCGGGCGGTTTTTGTGAGCCAATCCATATTGTCTGCTGTTCCTGTTCTCACGTCGGACATCTTGCCATTAATGCCTTGATGTGCTCAGTTCGCTTTTGTGCTCGACGTTGGGCTTGATGGAGTATCTGGTAGCGGTCGATGCCCAAACGGGTCAATATTGAGGCAGGGATGCTAAGAAGACCTCCATCTAGGAGGACTACTACTGCTCCTACACTCATGGCAGCGCCCGTTTTAATTGATCGCTCGATGACCGAGCCCCAAAACTGTTGCGCAGTCTTTTTTCCGACCATCAACATCCTGCCTTCCGTAGTAAGGATTAGAACAAAAGGTAGGAAGGGTAGTATGTTCTCGCAAAGATTTTGCCAAGTTTCGTCGAAAAGCGATGTCATCGGCTCGATGATATGGCGGGTGATTGTTTCATCAGAAATACCGCTACCGGACACCCCCTGTAGCGCTTCCCCGATGTTTTGCAATGCTTCATCCGTCACCACAATTTGGATATCGGGACAATTCTCGAGTGCCTGCTTGACATAACTTAAGCTCTCTGTGGCTTTTGCTTGGAGTTCGTAAGCAACCGAACCATCGGCATCAAGGATCTGTATATCCCATCCCGCCTGCGTTGGGCTGTCGGCTAGGACAGCAACTTGCCCGGGTTCCAAGTGCAAATCTCCGACCCATTCGCCGCTGTTTAGACGGTCACGCACCAACACCTCGAAGTATTTGCCTTTCCATGCAGAGACGACCCCCTGCAGCTGCTCTGGTGAAAGGTCGGTCAGGTCGCTCAGCTCCTTGTTTGGGAAGGCGAGCCGGAATGC
Source organism: uncultured bacterium (assembly GCA_938027655.1). Taxonomy (GTDB): domain Bacteria; phylum Armatimonadota; class HRBIN16; order HRBIN16; family HRBIN16; genus HRBIN16. Next base: position 15,503 of record CALJAP010000122.1, read on the forward strand.
TTCTTCCATTTGCGGGGTGATTCGAGAGGTATCGATGCGGTCAGCGTTAAACAGAGCCTGAACGGCTGCCGCTGCAGCTGCTGCCTCCAGCACAGTTTGCTGTTTCTGCTTGACGTACTTTTCATAGACTGTTTGCAAATCGCCGAGCAACGACCCCTCGTAGCGAGAGCAGTATTGAGCGGCAAGTTTGGCTATTTGACGATCCATAGGATTAACCCCATGATTAGAGTAAATAGGTAAGCCAATGCACATTGCCAGCGAAGCCTGAGGACTATGCGTTCATATGCATCCATTTGCTTCTGCAGCTGCTGCAAGGCGTCAACCTCGTTGTGCGGATACTGCTGCGCCTGCCAGGTGCTTCGTAGGGTTTGCAAGTCGTGCTGAAGACGCTGAAGAGCATCTGCCTGCTCTTGCTGGAGTGACTGTAAAGTCTGGATGGATTGAGAGTGAGCATCCATCTGCTTTTGTTGCTTTTGACTATCTGCATGTAAACCGAGCAAGATTGTTCCCACGACCTCTGTGTATTCGTCAACTTTGCGTGCGATCTCAGCGCCTGTAAAAGTATTCAACCATTTAGCCATACCTATTTCCCCTCTTAGATTATTTAGATTATTATCTGCAGCAAGCCTCGATAAGTCTAGCCTTCTTCTGAGAGAGTGTCTGAAAATTGTATTACGGGCTACGAGCGTGTATCCGTGCCAAGCGTCTCACCATCACATGAACCATCGCCGCATAAATCCACGCCTCGCTCGTCTCCGGCAAAGCCTCGTAGTCCTTACTCAGCCTCCGATACTTGCCTAACCACGCAAACGTCCGCTCCACTACCCAACGACGTGGCAACACGACAAAGCCACTCTCACCGGATGGACGCTGGATAATCTCAACAGACCAACCACATACCTGCTCTGCCCACCCCACTAACTGACCCGCATATCCACCATCCGCCCAAATCAGACGCAGACGAGGTAACTCGCCCTTCACCTTCTCCAATACTAACTTCGCTCCATCCCTGTCTTGCACATCGGCAGCATGAACCACCACCGTCAATAGCAAGCCCGAGCGGTCTACCAGCAGGTGACGCTTGCGCCCTTTGACCTTCTTGCCTGCATCATAACCACGAGGCCCCCTTTTTCTGTCGTTTTCACCGACTGGCTGTCTAAAATCGCCACGCTCGGCTGAGGGGCGCGTCCATTGGCAACCCGCAACTTGGTGCGAAGCACCGCGTTGATGCGTTCCCATGTGCCGTCTTGCCGCCACACGCGCAAGTAATGATACACGGTCTTCCAATGAGGAAAGTCGTGGGGAAGCATACGCCATGCACAGCCGGTGCGCAGCACGTAGAAGATGGCATTCACAATCTCGCGCAAGGAGTGGACACGCTTGCGTCCTCGT
>CALJAP010000123.1 GCA_938027655.1 uncultured bacterium
AGCGAAGCTGTCGTTTGGTAGCCACAACCTTCAGGTTGCGCGTCTTTGGCGCAGGTTAAAGCCTGCGGCTACAACGGTACGTTGTTGATATTGACAGGAAGCGAAGCTGTCGTTCGGTAGCCGCAACCTTTAGGTTGCGCTTCTGTTGCGCAGGCTAAAGCCTGCGGCTAAACGGTGCGTTGTTGATATTGACAGGAAGCGAAGCTGTCGTTTGGTAGCCGCAACCTTCAGGTTGCGCGTCTTTGGCGCAGGCTAAAGCCTGCGGCTACAACGGTGCGTTGATGTTGACAGGAAGGTTGTGCTTGCCTGTCATTCTGAGCACGAGCAAAGAATCTCTTGTGTCGGATGGGCAGAGATGCTTCGCTGACGCTCAGCATGACAGTAAACGCTAGCCTTTACTTGTACCAGTGTCTATCACCATACACACACATAACTCAGAACAAACACGCCAGCTGGGGGCAACCCTCGCGCAGGTGCTGCAGCCGGGCGACATCATCTGGTTGCGCGGGGAGCTAGGCGCAGGTAAAACCACGCTGGCGCAGGGTATCGCGCGCGGACTGGGTGTCAACGAACCCGTACTCAGCCCGACGTTCACTCTTATCCGCGAGCATCGGGGACGACTGCCCTTCTTCCACGCCGATGCCTACCGTCTGGAAGGTGCAGAGCAGGCGGCTGACCTCGGTCTACAAGACTATTTTGAGCGAGGCGGTGTCTTCGCCATTGAGTGGGCAGAGCACATCGCCGACGCTCTCCCAGAAGAACGGCTGGACGTGCTGCTGGAAGGCGGGATGGATGAACATCGGCGCATTACCCTGACCGCATATGGCGAGCGTTACGCACAACGTTTGAACCAACTGGAGGAAACCCTTGCGTCTGCTGGCTTTAGAGACAACGGGTGATATTTGCAGTATCGCGGCGGTGCAGGATGGCAAACCGACGGCGGTGATGACCTTCTCGCACGGGATGCAGCTCTCCACCCGCTTCATCCCGTTTATCGACTACGTACTGCACGCCGCCGGGTGGCAGATAGCAGAAGTGGACGCCTTCGTCGTAGGGCTGGGACCGGGCTCGTTCACCGGCACGCGCGTGGGAGTGATGACCGCCAAGACATTCGCGCAGGTGCACGCCAAACCGATAGTGGGTGTGTGCAGTCTGGACATCCTCGCGGCGGAGTATACTTTTGTTCCACACCAGGTGGTGTGCGCGGTGGTTCCCGCCCGCAAGGGCGAGGTGTATGCTTGCGTGTATGAAGGCGGTTTCGACCTGCCCCAACCCCTCTCCGAGCGTGCGGTGTATACCCCTCAGAACCTGCACGATATCCTCCTGCCCTTCATCGGCGGCGACATTGTGCTGGTGGGTAGTGTTCCCGTGGAACTACAACAGGCTCTGGCGGACTATCCCGTTTGCCTCGCACCGATAACGTATCCTCGCGCAGAAACGCTGGGCAGGTTGGGCACAACTTTGCTGGAGCAAGGGCACCGCGACAACCCGCTGACCCTCGTGCCGATGTACCTGAAACCGCCTGCGATCACGATGCCCAAAGGGGCATAGGGCATCGCCTGACGGCGATGCCCTATTTCGACCAGTCCACTACCAACTTCTTGCGTCCGCGCAGGTGTTTCTCCACCGCCATCGCGGCGACTGCCCCCTCCGCTGCAGCCACGACCGCTTGCTTCACATGGTTGCACAGCACGTCGCCCACCGCGTACACCCCGGCAATGGCGGTCTGGTATTCCGAATCCACCATCAGGCATCCGCCTTCGCTGAGGGGCAACTGCCCGCCGAGGAAATCGGTAATCGGGTGTCCGCCCTGCAGGTAGATGAACACACCGGCTACCGGCAATATCTCCTCCGTGCCGATGGGCGTGCGGTAACGAATGGCTTCCACCTTCTGCTCGCCCAGCACCTCGCGCAGGGTCACGCCCCAGTACATGCTGACCTTCGGGTGTTCGGTCAGCTCCTTGACCAGCTCTGCATCGGCGTGAATCTCCCGCTTGGGTGAAAGGAAGTGCACCTGACTAGCGAACTGTGTCAGGAACAATGCCTCCTCTACCGCCTCTTCACTGCTGCCCACAACGGCAACCTCCGCGTCGCGGAAGAAGGCGGCGTCGCAGGTAGCGCAGTACGATACCCCGCGCCCCAACAGGCGGTCCTCGCCCGGCACCCGGTTGCCTCGCCCCATCGAGCCGGTAGCGATAATCACCGCCTTCGCGGTGTAGGTTCCGTTATTGCCGAACAGCACCTTGGGGTCGCTCGACAGGTCGGTGGCTTGAATGCGGTCCTGCACGAACACCGCGCCGAACGATTCCGCCTGCTGACGCATTCGGCGCACCAGCTCCTCCCCGCTAATCTCGCCCGGAATGCCGGGGTAGTTGGCGATTTTGCTGGTGACGCCCAGCGCACCGTTGGCGATGCCTTTATCGATCACCAGCGTCTTCAGGTTGGCGCGGGCGGTGTAAATGGCGGCGGTGGTACCTGCCGGACCACCGCCGATAATCGCTACGTCGTACACTTCCTCCTGCTCAAGGATGGACGGGGCGAGAACGAAGTTCAGTTCCATCGCGTCACCTCCCTTCGCCTTCGGTGAGCTTCGCCAGAATGTCGTTCGATTCCATAATCAGATAGTCGGTACCGTTGTAGCGAAACTCGGTGCCGGTGTACTTGGGGAAGATGACCTTATCCCCTGCTTTCACCTTGATCTCCTCATCGTCGCCGACCGCGACCACCAGACCGATCTGCGGTTTCTCTTTGGCGGTATCAGGCAGGAAGATGCCTCCCGCCGTTCGGGATTCTTCCTCTATCGGTTGCACCAATACCCGCGAGCCGAGCGGCTGGATGGGTGGTGTGGTGTTGTTGCTCATGATGCTTCCCTCCCGATGACGTTTATTTCAGTCCTAACAGCTGGTTGATTTTTGCGCGGTCGAAGCCGACCACGATTTTGCCGTTGATATCGATAACCGGCACGCCCTGTTGCCCCGACCGGCGCACCATATCGCGCGCGGCGGCGGGGTCACGGCTCACATCCACGTCGCGGAAGCGGATGCCTCGCTCGCGCAAATATCGCTTCGCCATGTTGCAGTAGGGACAGTTCGGTGTTGAGAAGACAATTACTCTTGGCTGACCGTTCATCGTTTGCTCATCCCCTGTGTGTTTTCCACAGGGTTAGATACACGTAGTTGGGGAGAAGATTCTATCAACAATGAAGGAGTGGTTATTGTTCGCCAGCCGTGCGCAGGACTGCCTCCTGAAGTTCTTTACTCACCCGGAAGCCCTTTGCGAGTAGAGTATCCAGCAGGGGGCGAACCTGTTCAATGTAACGCAACTCCTTCGCCAGCAAGAGAAAGCCGAGAGTACCGATAGTGTACAGCCCCATCTGCTGCGCAACCTTTCTCGCCTTTATTTCATCTATGAGCACGATCGACACATTGCGCTCCAACGCTAACGAGATTACTTCTGCCTCTCCTTCATCTAGGAAAAATTTAAGCAGGCGCAATCTCTCAGTTTCTTCAACACTTGAACGTTGGACAGCGCTGGAGCATCTGAGAGGGACGGTTTCTTCTCTTTCTCCCCCTTCCTCAACAACCTCCCGCCAAACCGCCTCCGGAACATAAATCTCGCTGAATATCTCCGCTAGTACATCTGCCAACCCGAGCCAGCACACGGCGATGAGGAACGAGGAGTCTGCGACAGCTACGGTTGGGCTCTGCTCTTTGTTGACCATGCAATTGCCCTCAGGTCGTGCTCCAGCTCCTCTGGCTCGTAATCAACAATGTCTAAACCCTGCTGGGCGAGATATGGAATGAACTCCCACAGACTCATGTGAGCTAAGTGTGCTGACTGAGACAGGGTTAAAACCTTACGCCTGTACAGCGAGACAGCTAGCTGCCGCAGGGCTTCCTGCGACAAATCGGCTGAGGAGTAGCCAGCACTCTCCAGCGTCGTCTTCAGCGATTCAGGTATCTCTAGGACAAGAGATGTTTTCATGGTCTCTCATATTATACCAGACCCAAGACGCCTAACCGCCGTAAATTCGCACCCGGAAACACCCGCGCAATATGGGGGTTGCCCAGCCGTTTCCACACCACCTCCGCCAGCACCTCGCGGTAATCGGTGGTGACGCGCAGGTCGCCGGGATCCTCCAGCTGATGTGGCTCCAGACCGGGCCAGCGAGCATACACCTGACCGCCCCGCACACCGCCTCCCAACACCAGCATCACCCCCGCGCGTCCGTGGTCGGTGCCCAGTCCGCTGTTCTCACGCACGCGCCTGCCGAACTCGGTCATGGCTATCAGGGTGATGTGGCGCATCGCGCCACCCATGTCTGTGGCAAAGGCGGCAAGGCTCCGGGCAAGGTCGGTCAGGTTCGCCGGCATCCAACCGGCGGTGCCTCCCTGCGCGACGTGCGTATCCCAGCCGCCTTTATCCAGACAGGCAACCTCCAGCCCTACCTGCGCCTTTATCAAAGCGGCTACCTGCTTCAGCCCGCGCCCGAGCTCGCTATCGGGATAGACCGCACCGCCGGCAGGGCGATAACGGGATGGGTCCACACGCTGAAGCGTTTGCAACACCTGCAGGGTATCCCGCGCGGTCTGGTCCACACCGTGCCGGTCCACACCCGCGTACATCTCGCGCAGGGTATGTTGAAGCTCTTCCGCTTGTGTGATACCCATACTCTTCGGCATGGCAAGGCGAAAGTCGGAGAGAGTTTGTAGCACGACTGCATCGGTGATGCCGCGCAGAGACTCGGGCAGCACGTTACTGAACGCCACTGCCCTCAGGGGCGAGGAGCCTTTTCGCGGCACGCTGAGCAGATGGCGAGCAATCCAGCCGTTCCCGATACTCGCCTTTGCCTCGGCAACGCCTCGCTCCATCGCGGACATGGCTTCAAAGTGCGAGCGCGACCTTTCCGCTGAACCGCAGGCGTGCACGATTGCCAGCTTGCCTTCCGCGTACAGTGGGTAGAGAGGCCTCAGCGCGGGGTGCAGCGCGAAAAGGTCGTTCAAGAGCAGTGCACGTTCGTTCGCGGGGCGACGGCGGTCGTTGGGCGCGGGTATCGCCAGCGAGGGGCGGTTGCGGTAATAGGCGTCCTCTGCATAGGGGACAACCATGTTCAGCCCATCCGCCCCGCCGCGAAGGAACAAACAGACCAGCACATCCCCCCTCCGTTCGGTGCCGGGCGGCTTGACGGCGATTTGCGCCAGAGCGCTGTTCCCTCCGAGCAACCATCCCAGCGCGGCGGACACTCCGCCAAGCACTATCTGACGCCTTGTCAGCAAGTGGTTATCGGTTTGCTTCATGTTTCCCTCCCTACCGCCACTGAAACTGCGGTGACGCCAGTATCAACGCCGCCTGTTGTGCCAGCGTGCCGTGCAACCTTTCGCGCAGGGAGCGCAATGAGGGCGCGTCGGGCGGCAGGCAGAACACAGTTTGTAATAGCGCGTCGGAGGCGGGCGGTTTGCCGACCAGAGCAGGCAGGTCTACCCGGGTGCCGTTTATCGCGTTGGCACACAGCGCAATAGCGAAGTTCCACCGCGCTAGCAAGGTTCCCTTCCATGCCTCTTCGCCGTGCGGATAGCCATCGGGCAGGGGCCACCGATAAAGCGGCTGTCCCATCTTCTCCAGATGCTCCTGCAAGGGGCGATTGCCGTCGGTCAGGGCATACAGCGCACGCAGGGCGGACACCATGTAGTCGAACGGACGCTTGAAGGCAGGCGGCGATTGCACGAACTCTTCCGACAGCAACAGCTCGCGCAACACCTCGCTGATGTCGCCGCCGGTGCTTAGGTATACCTCGCTGAGACGGTGAACGGTCGCATCCGGCGCGTGCCCCATAAAATGCACGCACAGCTTCTTGCAAAGGTGTTTTGCGGTGGAAGGATGCATCGCCAGCATCTCCAGCACGCGCTCGCCGTCGTTTTCACCTCCGCCGGCCGGGATGTGCCGTTCGAGCACACGCTTCTCGCCGTCGTCGTGTTGCGCAGGGTCAAAGCGGAACGTGCCGCGTGGGCGCAGGAACCGCTCCTCCACCGTCCATCCGGTAAAGCAACGCGCTACTTCCTGCACATCCCTTTGGGTGTAGCCGCCATGCACACCCAGCGTGTGCAGCTCCATCAGCTCGCGGGCGTAGTTCTCGTTGGGCACGCCGCGTCGGTTGCGGTAGTTGTCCAGGTAGAGGAGCATAGCAGGACTGCGAGCGGTTGCCTTCAGCAGGTCAGGGAACCTGCCCAGCGCGAGTTTGCGCAGCACGTCGCGCTCGTACTGAGGCAGGTAATAGGCGCACAATCCTTTGCTGGCAGCCACATTGAAGTGGTCGCGCCAGAAGTCCACCATGCGTTCGTGCAGCTGGTAGCGGCTGTACACCGCACGCAGGATGGCATGCTGTTGCAGCTGGCGCAGCACCTCGGGCACGGGCAGGTCGCCCAGCTCGGCAGGCGCAGTCTGAAATATCTCGAAGCCGCGCAAGCGCAGCCGTACCAGCCACTGTTCGCCCATCTCGTTGGGATGCAGTTGCTGTTCCAGATAGGCGATTTTGCCCATCTCCGCCAGCCGGTCCAGCTCGGTCAATGTCACACCGAAGGTCACGCGGTTCAGCCAGAGGACGTCGGCGGGCAGGTGCTTGCGTGCCGGCAAGCCGGTGACGAGCGGTGGCGGAGCCATCGCCCGACGCAGCATCGGCTGACAACCCGCTACTATACCCGCTCCTGCTACCAGCGCAAAGCGCAGGCACTCTCTGCGACTGAGTTTCACTTTCCTCCACCCCGCACGCGCGCTGAAGTGCGCTACTAATGTGGTTCTGCATACGTGACTATTGGGATGCAGACAAGGCGGTTTTACGTCTTTACCATGCTGAACCCCACGATTAATGAACTTTGAAAAAATAAAGCGACTGAACCTCTCCCCCCGCCCCCCTCCTACACGGAGAGGGGAGCCGAGTTTCGGACGTCCCCTTCCCTTGTAGGCAGGGGGTTCGGTTGAATACACCTCGCCTCCGACACCTCTCCCGAAGCTTTGGGAAAGGAGAGAAGGGGATAAGTGCGACTATTTTTTCAAAGTTCATTAGCCTGCGCTAAAAGCACGCAATCTGAAGGTTGCGGCTACATGCAGAGTAACAGGCACGCGGAACTGCTCTGCTCACCATCCCAATAATCACGTGTGGCGAAGTACTAGGAAACGGTGGTATTCGCCGGTTGAGATGGCGCGACCGCAGGAGCACGGAGGAAGATGGCTTCTACTCCCGCTCCTATCGACGCGAAGCCCATCAGCGGACCCACCACGAACCAGCCCAGTATCGGCACTAGGGTGGCGAGCACGCAGAACAGCGCACCTCGCGACAGCGCACCGTATGGCGAGAGGGCAGGCTCCAGCTTCGTTAATCGCTGCGCTACCAGCGCTGCCAGCCCGCTGAAGCCAACAGCGCCCACCACGAGCATCAGCAGGTAGATAATCCAGCCAATCAGCTTTAGCGGGGGAGCGGGCTGATTGAGCAACGCCGCGACGACGATACCCAACACCAGCGCGATAACCGCACCCAGCAGGGTCACCTTGCCCGGAGAGTGTTCGAGCCGTTCGCGGGCACGCCCCGTGCGCTCACCGAACAGCAGGGTTACCGCCATCACCAGCGCCCACAACGAGAGCACCGTCGCGACCACAATGCCGATAACCGCCAGAACGTCACCAATGGTAGTCATGATGAATCACCTCACCTTATAGACGTTCGTGCGGGAGAAAAGTTTTCCCTGTGTTGAGGGAGATTTCTGGAGGGCGAGGCTCCTGCCGCGCCGTACGAAGTGCCCCCACCCGACCTCCCCGTGGACGCGGAGGAACTGCTTCCCACTCGCGGGGAGGGCTAAACCGGCTTACCAGGAGGTCCGCCCTCCAGAAAGGAATCCTCACTCCCCCATCATACCGAAGTTCTTGACCAGAATGCCGAAGTCGAACAGCGAGACCTCCCCGTCACCATCGATATCCCCGAAGAAGATATCGAAGAAGCTGATGGGTGTCACACTGCCGTCCCCGAACTCGACGTTCTTCTGCACGGCGGGTAGAGCGCTACCGATACGAAGCACCACATCGTATGCGCCGTCGGGAACGTCCAGGTCCGCCTCAAAGTCGCCATCCTCGTCTATCTGCACGTGTATCATATCGGCGATATTGCCGTCACGCGTGCGCACTTCCAGAACGGCATCGCGCTTGCCTGCAAAATCTGCCAGATTCACATGTCCGGTGATGCATCGCCTGTACAGGCGAAACGCTAGGTCATCGGGCTGGTTGTCGCAGGCGTCCAGAATGGGCTGAGTGAAGGGTGGCGCCTGCGCAGCAGGGCAAAGCAGAATGGAACGGTGCGCCGACTAGCGAAAGTCCTCTGCGCCCACACGCTCACCGTCAGGATGAGCAGGGTCATCACGGACATCAGACGTTTCATCTGGTTTTCTCCTTGGAGTTTGAGGTCGTTGCCCTCACCCCCAGCCCCTCTCCCGAAAGTTTCGGGAGAGGGGAGGCGATGGGGGACCTATCAGTCGTCTCCGATGGCGCCGAAGTTGCGCACGAGGATGCCGAAGTCAAACAGGGTGACCTCTCCATCCCCGTCCAGGTCGGCGTTCGGGTTCCAGTTGCTGTCGCCAGACATACTGCCGAATGCGGCAACCAGCTCGCCGAAATCGAACAGGGTGACTTCGTTGTCTCCATCCACGTCGCCGTTGACCAGGCTGAAGTTCACCGTAACGTTGCCCGTGATGGAGATGCTACCCTTCGTTTGCCTCAGCCAGTGCGACGCCTTCGCTGCCACGTCGAACGTGCCGTTGAGCGCGGTGTCGAAGGAGTACTGACTGCTGCTGTTCAGGGATACCACGTGCGTCTCCAATGGGGAGGTGCTTCCCGGACTGCGGATTTCGATGGCTACCGACTGCGTAGCGGGGTCACCGCCGAAGTCCTGCAGGTCTACGGTTCCATCTACCCGGCGGGTGCTGACGGAGACGTTCAGCGTGCCGGTGCCGCTACTGGGGTTGAGCGGGTCGTCCCCGGCGAAGTCCACCCGAATGGTGTGCGCTCCTAACGACGCGCCTGCCGGGATGGTGTAGTTGAGGCTGGCGACGCCGCTGGAGTTGGTCACTGCGTTACCGACGGGCGAGCCGTCCACCTTAAAGCTGAGGGTGCGTCCGCCGATTAACGCGCCATCGTGGGCGCGCTTCAGG
>CALJAP010000124.1 GCA_938027655.1 uncultured bacterium
AGTTCTGGTTGTACACCGTGAGCGAGACGCCTTTTGTGTCCTTTGCGGTGGAGGTGACCATATTTTGTGCTTCCATCGTCAACGTTGCCCCCATCAGGAGAGTGACACACACGAACACTTTTCCCAGCATGTCCTCGAAACCTCCTTCTTTTCTGCTTGCACGCATTAGACGCACAAAGCGGGCAAGATGTTTCTCATTCGCCTTACACCGTGTTTGACAAATTTGCCTGGCGGTGGCTTTTCGGATATACTCTTTAACTACTGGAGTTTGAACAAAACCCATCACGCTCCCAGCCTAAAAAATCTACCCACACTTTGACAAGCAGCAGGTTCTTCTTCATAGCCTAAATCACCTCATGGGTTGTTTGTCCTCTCTGACCACAAGCAGGCACAGTAGGGAGTATTCGTGCCCGATGGTGATAGGTTTGTTGCCCTTGATGGGGGTGGGCTGGTGGACGATAGCAAGCGTTTGGGCATAGGGTCTGGGAGAGGGTGTGGTGTCTATGGCAAAGTAGTAGAGGGTTTGGTCATGTGGGATGGCGGGTTGGAGCAGTTGGTAGAGGGTGTGTGGGTCTGGTTGGAAGCGTTGGATGGTGTGGTAGAGGGTTCGGTATTTGTGTGGGTGGAGGAGGCTGAGACTGAGTTCGGCTCCGAGCCCTCTTGGTAGCCCCAAAAGTGTCGTGCAGTAAGCCTGCGAAGGAAGGGGGCGTTCGATGCGAGGCTCCCCGCTCCTCGCAGGAGAGGGGCGGGGGGAGAGGTCCACCACACGTTGTATGCCGCTATTTCCGCTTCACCGGTCGAATATGCCAGATGTCGCGAGCGTACTCCAGCACGGTGCGGTCGCTGGAGAACTTGCCGGTGCGAGCAACGTTCAGGATCGCCTTGCGAGTCCACACCTCAGGTTGGCGATACTCCTGCGCGGCGCGTTCATGCGTCTCGATGTATGAGGGCAGGTCGGCGAGGTGGAAATAGTAATCGCCGTGATGCACCAGACTGTCGAAAATCCAGCGGAACAGCCCCGGCTCATGTGGGCAGAACAGGTTGGTGAGGAAGGTGTCCATCACCCGCTTGATGACGGGGTTCGACTCGTACAGGGCGCGGGGGTCGTAACTACCCTCGCGGCGCATCTCGCGAATCTGCTCGGCAGTGTGTCCAAAGATGTAGATATTCTCCTCGCCGACCTCCTCGCGGATTTCCACGTTCGCGCCGTCGAGCGTGCCGATGGTGAGTGCGCCGTTCAGGGCGAACTTCATACAGCTGGTTCCCGACGCCTCCATGCCCGCTGTGGAGATTTGCTCGCTCAGGTCGGCAGCGGGGATAATCACCTCCGCCAGCGAAACCCGGTAGTCCGGTAAGAACACCACGTGCAGATAGTCTCTCGCCCGGTGGTCGTGGTTGATGACCGACGCCACGTTGTTGATGAGTTTGATAATCTGCTTCGCTGCCCAGTAGCCGGGTGCCGCTTTGCCTCCGAAGATAACGGTGCGCGGCACAACAGGATATACCCTGTCTTCAGTCAATCTCAGATAGTCATAAATAACCCGCAGCACGTTGAGCAGCTGACGCTTGTATTCGTGGATACGTTTGACCTGTACATCAAACAGGCTCTCGGGTGGAACGGACACACCCGTGGTCTCACGGATGAGATGCGCCAGTCGCAGTTTGTTCAGCTCTTTCACCTGGCGGAACTGTTGCTGGAACGCTTCGTTTTCCGCATACGGTTCCAGCGCACGCAGGCGATTCAGGTCGGTAACCCACCCTTCGCCGATGGTGTCGTCGATAAGGCGGCTCAAGCGCGGGTTCGCCTGCTTCAGCCAGCGGCGCGGGGTGACACCGTTGGTCTTGCTGTTGAACTTGTGCGGGAACAGTTCGTAGAAATCGGGCACAAGTGAGGTCGTGATCAGCTGGCTATGCAATTTAGACACACCGTTGACCGAATGACTGCCCACAATAGCCAGATGCGCCATGCGCACCTGTTTCTGCTCGCCCTCTTCGATAATAGACACCCGGCGCATCTTTTCCACATCGCCCGGATAGAGCCACGCCACGTGTTCCAGAAAACGCCTGTTGATTTCGTAGATTATCTGTAGGTGGCGCGGGAGTAATCGTTCAAACAGGGCAACGGGCCACTTCTCCAGCGCCTCGGGCATGAGGGTGTGATTGGTGTACCCGAAGGTCTGCTCGGTAATCTGCCATGCGTGTTCCCATGGCAGATGGTTCTCATCTATCAGAATGCGCATCAGCTCGGCAATCGCCAGAGCGGGATGGGTGTCGTTCAGCTGCACAGCCGCTTTTTGCGAGAACTGCTCGAAGGTTTCGTGCTGTTTGGTGTAACGGCGCACGATGTCGCGCAAGGCACAGGCGACTAGGAAGTACTCCTGCGTCAAGCGCAGCTCTTTTCCTGCCGCAACCGTGTCCGATGGGTAGAGCACCTGGGAGATGATCTCGGAGGCAATCTTCTGCTCCACCGCGCTGATGTAATCGCCACTGTTAAATATCTGCATGTCGAACTCGTGATAAGACCGCGCCGAGAACAGGCGCAGTATGTTGACCGTCTTCCCTCCATAGCCGACGATCGGCATGTCGTAGGGCACACCGACAATCAGCTTCCAGTCTACCCAGCGGGGCTGGTAGTGTCCGTTGCGGTCCACAGAATGCTCAATGCGCCCGTAGATAGGGATAAAGCACCGTTCGTCGAACCGTTCGATCAGCCATGGGGAGGTTCCCTTCAGCCACTTGTCGGGCTTCTCATGCTGATAGCCGTGATGGATTTCCTGCTTGAAGATACCGTATTCGTAGTTAATACCGTATCCATAGCCGGGCATCCCCAGCGTCGCCAGCGAGTCGAGAAAACAGGCGGCAAGCCTTCCCAAGCCTCCGTTGCCCAGCGCAGCATCGCTCTCGTACTCTTCTATCTCCTCCAGGTCGATGCCCTGCTGCAACAACGCCTCGCGAAAGAGGTCGTACAACCCGAGGTTTATCAGATTGTTTGTGAGGGATCGCCCGATTAAAAACTCCAGCGAGAGGTAGTACAATCGCTTGGCGTCCCGTTGCTGATACCGGCTTTCGGTTTCGATCATTAAATCGATGATGCGGTTGCGCAGGGTTAGAGCCACTGCAGTAAACATGTCGTGTTTGCACAGGTCATCGCCCGGCTTGCCCAGTGAATAACGGACGTGCCAGCATAACGACTGCTGGACATCTTGTGCGGCTTCGAAATTCTGCCTCAGATCATCACACGTCATACTAAGTCCTCGTTTTTTATGTGTTATGCAGTAAACGCAAAATAGCCCGCATCGTTCGCGGCGGAGCGGTGAGAACCGGCTCGTGCAGCGCTACTCCGCTGAGCAGGTGCTGGGGATGCCATTCCGCCCCTGACAGGTAGCGTGTTTCGCAACCCGCTTCGTGGCAGATAAGCAACCCCGCCGCCAGGTCGTACAGCCTGCCCAGCGACAGGGAGGCGCGTACACGCCCGTTCGCCGTCCACGCCAGCTTCACGACCGCGCTGCCGAAACAGCGCGGTCTGCCCGGCATCATGCTAAGCAAGTTGGCGGTTACCACGTCGCTGGCATAGCAGATAACATCTTCAGAGGTGAACTCTTCGCTATCTATCGCCGTAATGCGTTTGCCGTTCTGGTATGCCCCCTTGCCCACCTCTGCCCAGTACAGCTCATCGAGCACAGGCAGGAAAATGACCCCAAGGCGGATGCGCTCATCCTCTACCAGTGCGACCGATACGCCCCACAACGGGATACCGAACACATAGTTGCTGGTGCCGTCGATGGGGTCAATCGCCCACAGCAAGCGGGCGTGGCGGTTGGTAAAGCCCTCTTCTTCGCCGAAGAACCCTGCTTCAGGCAAGAGATGGGCAAGATGTTCCCGGAGGTAGTTTTCCACCGCGCGGTCGGCATTGGTGACGAAGCTGTCGTCGCTTTTCGTTTCCAGTGTGAAGCCACCCGCCAGCTGTCGTGCTAACTTGCCTGCTTCCACCACAAGGTTGTTGACTTGCTCTAGTAGCATCTGGTATAGCTCGCTTTGCAATCCTCCGTAGGGATTATCGGCAAAAGGTTACTGTCCCTTACAGCCCCCTCTGTATTTGCCGCGGGAGGGCGAACCTCCCGGTGAGCCGGTTTTAACCCCTACCCTACCCCTTGCCGCGAGCGGGGAGGGAGCAGTTCCTCCTCGTCGACGGGGAGGTCAGGTGGGGGTATCTCGTACGGCTCGGCAGGAGCCTCGCTCTCCACACAATACCACAGCTACCCCATAACCTGAGCCTGTGTCTCCTTCAACACCTGTGCCGAGCGGCGCAGCGCCTGCAGTTCTTCATCCGCCAGCTTCATCTCTATCTGCTTTTCCACCCCCTTGCGCCCGACGATGGTCGGCACGCTCAGGCATACGTCGTCGATGCCGTACAGACCCGTCTGCAGGCTGGACACAGGCAGTATCTGCTGTCTGTCAAGCAGGATGGCGTGTACGACCTCGCGGATTGCCAGCCCCACTGCGTAGCCTGCGCCACCTTTCAGCCGGATAACTTCCGCGCCGCTCTTTTTGGTGAACTCGAAAATCTCCTGCATCCTGGCAGGGTCGTAGCCGGGCAGACTTTGCAGGGGCACACCGTTAGCGGTAGCGGTAGACCATATCGGCACCATACTATCGCCGTGTTCGCCCAGAATCAACGCCTTGACATCGGTAGCAGCCACACCCAAATACTCCGCCAGTAGGGAGCGGAAGCGCGTGGTATCCAGCACAGTACCCAGTCCCATTACTCGCTGGGGTGGCAGGGTAAACTCTTTGACCGCCAGGTAGGTCAAGATGTCCACCGGGTTCGAAACCACCAGCAGTATCGCGTGGTCGGGCAAAGGTACCTGCTTCAGCTCCTGCAGGATACTGCGAAACAGCGATACGTTACGGTTAATCAGCTCGAGACGGCTCTCGTCAGGCTTGCGCCGCAGGCCTGCCGTGATAATCACGATGTCGGAGCCGGCAGCGGCATCGGTACCGCCCGCGTAAATCTTCTGCGCTGCGGACAGCGCCGCTCCATGTCGCAGGTCCAGCGCTTCACCCTCCGCTAGCTCGCGAGCCACGTCGATAACGACCAGCTCCTTCGCCACGCCGCCCATCTGCAGCGCGTACAGCGTGTTGGAACCAACACGCCCGCCTCCACCGATGATACTAACTTTCATGGTAACACCCTCCTTTTTGCCTCGTCGTTGAGGTTTGGCTTATAGAATGTATCTGCTTAAATCCTCGCTGCGCAGCACGTCTTCCAGTTGCTGGCGCACATACTCGGCGGTGATGGTCACCGTCTGCCCAGCAAACTCGCTGGCGCGGAAGGAGATGTCCTCCAGCACACGCTCCATGATGGTATGCAAACGCCGTGCCCCGATGTTCTCACTGGTGGTATTCACCTGCGCCGCAACCGCCGCGATTTCGCGCACCGCATCGTCGGTAAACTCCAGATTCACGCCCTCGGTCGCCAGCAACTCCCTGTACTGTTTCACCAGTGCGTTTTGCGGTTCGGTAAGGATGCGCACGAAATCCTGCTCGGTCAGGCTGTCGAGCTCCACACGAATGGGTAACCGCCCCTGCAGTTCGGGGATAAGGTCACTGGGTTTAGAAACGTGGAATGCGCCGGCGGCGATGAACAGGATATGGTTCGTGCGCACCGCCCCGAATTTGGTCATGACGGTGGAACCCTCGATAATGGGCAACAGGTCGCGCTGCACACCCTCGCGCGACACATCGGGACCGAAGCCCTGCTCGCGCCCGGCGATTTTGTCCAGCTCGTCGATGAAGATAATGCCGCTCTCTTCGGTACGATGGATGGCTTCGCGGATGACCTGCTCGCGGTCAATCAGTTCACGCGCCGCTTCCTGAGCAAGGATCTGCTTTGCCTCACGGATGGTTACCTGAGTGGTGCGCCGTCGTCCGCCCATCATACCGCGCAGCATATCGGGGATGTCCAGCCCCATCTCTTCCATGCCTTGTGGACCGAAGACCTGTACAAAGGGCACCGGCGGGGAGGATTGTTCCACCTCTATCTCTATCTTTTCATCGTCCATCGCCCCACTGCGTACGCGTTCTATTAACTTCTCGCGCATGCGGCGTTCACGCTCGCGCCGTTCCTTTGCCGCCAGCGAGGCAGGCTCTTCTTCCTCCTGCGCTTTGAACTCTTCCTCGTAGAGCGCACGGAACAGTCTTTCAAACGGGGTGGCGCCCTGAATAGGGCGGCGTGAGCGTCGAGGCATCAAGCGATCGACAATGCGCTCGATGGCTATCTGCTCGGCGCGTTCCTGCACCTCCTGCATCTTCTCTGCTTCCACCATGCGCACGGCGGTCTGCACCAGGTCGCGTACCATCGAGTCCACGTCGCGCCCCACATAGCCTACCTCGGTGAACTTGGTGGCTTCCACCTTCAGGAAGGGGGCTTTGACCAGCTGAGCAATGCGGCGGGCGATCTCGGTTTTGCCGACGCCGGTGGGACCAATCATCAGGATGTTCTTGGGGATGACCTCCTCGCGCAGGTCCTCGGGCAAGCATTTGCGCCGGTAGCGGTTGCGCAGGGCAATCGCCACAGCGCGTTTTGCCTTCTGCTGCCCGATGATGTACTTATCCAGCTCTTCCACGATTCGCTGGGGTGTGAGGTCTTCTTCCATCGTCCGCTCCTTCGGGGTGCTCACTCGATGCATTCACAATATACTTTATCATTGGTGTAGATACACAGCTCCGCTGCGATGCGCATGGCTTCCATGGCAATCTCTCGCGCGGTCAACAACGTATGGCGCATCAGGGCACGTGCAGCAGCGGCAGCATACGCCCCTCCACTGCCGATAGCCAGCACATTATCGTCCGGTTCGATAACGTTGCCGTCGCCAGAGACAAGCAGCAGGTCCTCCCGGTCCGCCACAATCATCATCGCTTCGAGTCGCCGCAGCACGCGGTCGGTACGCCACTCTTTGGCAAACTCGACGGCGGCACGACGCAGGTTGCCGTTGGTGGCTTCGAGTTTGGCTTCGAAACGGTCGGCAAGAGCCTGCGCATCTGCAACCGCCCCCGCAAACCCCGCCAGCACGCGGTCGTGATACATGCGACGGATTTTGCGTGCAGTATGTTTCAGGATAGTATCGCTATAGGTTACCTGTCCGTCGGCAGCGATGGCAACCTGCCCATCGCGACGCACAGCGACGACGGTCGTATGATGCCAGGTCATCCCAGAACTCCTGCGGATGTTTTCTCCATCCTTAAGTATAGCACATCTGGCTCGCTGTTGGCTCGCCTGCAACCGGTGCGTTTATTGAGCAGAACACCAGATGAGCAGAAAAACGAGTAGAGCGGCAGGCGTGATTATTGTTGGGGTACAGGCAAGGCGGCTTTGCATCTTCACCATGCTGAACCCCACGACTGATGAACTTTGAAAAAATAGGCGCACCTATCCCCTCCTCTCCTTTCCCAAAGCTTCGGGAGAGGTGTCGGAGGCGAGGTGTATTCAACCGAACCCCCTGACCGCCTAGGAGGGAAGAGGACATCTGAAACCCGGCTCCCCTCTCCTTGTAGGGGTGGGGCTGGGGGAGAGGTTCAATCGCTTCATTTTTTCAAAGTTCATCAACGGTGGGGAGACTGCACAAACGCTTTTCATCCTGTTTCCTCATGCTGAGCGTCAGCGAAGCATCCCAGCTTGTCGTTCACACGAGATTCTCCGCTTCGCTCTCCCCGTTGGACGCGCAGCTACCCGACTACCTCTCTCACGGCTGAAGCCATTCGCTCGCAAACGGAGCCCTGTCTGCGCAGGGCTCTTTAACCAGCGAAGGCTGGCTTCGTCTGTCAGGGAACAGCTTCAGCCGTCAATGCTCCATGCTCCTCTCTCTGCGCAAACAATACAGGCTTCAGCATAACAGGCAGGCGGAACTGCTCTGCTCACTATCCAAATAATCATGTGTGGTGGAGTCACAGCGGTCTGTCGAGCGTGAATCTTCACGTTCCGCAGTGGGGAGGCGAACTTGCCGCTGAGCCGAAATAGCTGCAACGGCTCGGCAGGAGCCTCGCCCTCTGAAAGAATGAACCTTGACTTGCCCGCAGAAGAGGCTCCTGCCCCTGTTGCCTATATCACCCACCCCTTACGGTAAGCTGGACGAATGAGCTTGTCCGCCTTCGGGCAGTTGACCGCTTTCATGCGTTTGGCGTCCCAGTTGATTCGCTCGCCGGTGATAATCGCCAAGTTGCCCAGTAAGGCGGTTTCGGTGAGCGCGCTGGCATAGTCGAAGTTGGACATCGCGGGTGGCCCGCCCTTGCAGGCGTTAATCCACTCCTGATGGTGCCCCGGCGAGCGCGGGATAGAGGGCGCCGGCGGCTGGTAGTTGGCAAACTTCTCGCGCGGCAGCAGCACAAAAGGCGTGCCGTAGTCGCCCGGGCTGTACAGCGTGCCCTCGCTTCCGATGAGCAAGAGACCGCTGCTCGCCATCTGCTCGCCTTGCAACAGTTCGACGGGTGGTTTCTGTCCGCCGTCATACCACACCATCTTGCAAGGTGCCAGATCACCACGCTGCGGGAACTGATAGCGCACAATGGACCACTGCGGGAAGGTCTCGCCGTTGACTCCCGACGTTTCGGCTTCGATAGACACGGGATCGCGCAGGTTCAACGCCCAAAATGCCATGTTCATCGTATGACATGCCATGTCGCCGATGGCGCCCGTGCCAAAGTCTATCCACCCACGCCACTTAAATGGGTGGTATGCCTCATGATAAGGACGCTTGGGAGCCGGGCCCAACCACAGTTCCCAGTCCAGCCCGTCGGGGATAATCATGTCCTCTTTGGGTCTGGAGATGCCCTGTGGCCAAACAGGGCGGTTGCTCCATACGTGAATCTCCGTGACTTTACCCAGCACACCCGACTGAATCACCTCTACACCCTGGCGCAGTTCGTTAAAGGCGGTACCCTGGTTGCCCATCTGCGTAGCCACCTTGTAACGACGTGCCAGGTCGCGCAGCATTCTCGCCTCCCAGACCGTGCGGGTGAGGGGCTTTTCGCAGTACACGTGCTTGCCCATGCGTATCGCCATGGCGGCTGCTACCGCGTGAGTATGGTCCGGCGTGCTCACCACCACCGCATCGATCTCTTTGCGCACCTGCTCCAGCATCTTGCGGAAATCTTTGAAGTACTTTGCGTTCGGGCAAGCCTGCTGCGCGCTGTAGGCAAGCCGTTCGTCGACGTCGCATAGCGCGACGATGTTTTCACTCAGAACGCCATCCAGATTACCGCGCCCTCTGCCCCCCGCGCCGATCATCGCGATGTTCAGCTTCTCGTTCTGTGGAAAGCCAAACACCATCCTGCTATCACGCAGGAACAGGAAGCTCAAACCTCCTATCGCAGCTCCCTTCAGAAAGGTTCGCCGATCCAGCTTCCCAGACAT
>CALJAP010000125.1 GCA_938027655.1 uncultured bacterium
CGGCACAAACTATCGTGCGGGCGTAACGTATCGTTATCAGACTCCTGCTCCGCTGGCAGTGGGCAACCACACCTATCGTATCAGGGCGCAGGATGCCGACCCCTTCGCTGAGGATGCAGCGGAAGTCAACGGCACGTTTGAGGTTGTGAACTTCAAACCCGTGTTGAGCGACGGCTCGGTAACGCCTGCTACCGGCTCGCACAATGCGGCATTCACTTACAGCGTGAAGTACACTGATGGCGACGGCGATGCTCCTGCCTTCGTGCGGGTGCGCATTCTGAAGCCGGACGGCACCGAGCAGGTGCTGAACCTCACCGGCTCCGGTGACTACACGCAGGGCGTCACCTTCACCGGTAATATCCCGGCAAACTCGCGCCTGCTGGTGGGCAACTATCAGTTCCGCTTTGAGGCGAACGATGGCACAGTGGACGCCGACCCTCTGCTGGGTGACGGTCCCACAGTGACCAACGCCAAACCAGCGCTGAGCGACGGTTCTGTGGTGCCGGTGCGCGAGTCGGGACGCGCCGCATTCCGTTACTCGGTCAC
The DNA here is from genome assembly GCA_938027655.1 of uncultured bacterium. Classification (GTDB taxonomy): domain Bacteria; phylum Armatimonadota; class HRBIN16; order HRBIN16; family HRBIN16; genus HRBIN16. The sequence goes on from CALJAP010000125.1 coordinate 547, forward strand.
CTACACCGATGTGGACGGCGACGCACCAGAATTCGTGCGGGTGGTGGTAATCCAGCCCGATAACTCCGAGAGAACACTGGACATGACCGGCAGCGGTACGGACTACACGACGGGTGTTATCTTCACCGCGGACGTGCCGGCGAACTCGAACCTCGCCCCCGGCAGCTATGGCTTCCGCTTCATCGCGCGAGACGATTACGGGGCTGACGCCGACCCGCTGACCGGAACCGGTCCGCAGGTGAACAACCCGCCGCAACTGCTGAACCCGAAGGTTACCCCGGCGTCGGGCAAACTCAGCACAGAATATGTGTACGAGGTGACCTATAAGGACGCCGATGGGGACGCTCCGAAAGCGTTCACTGGCGCACCCGGCGGCGAGGTGCAAATCAACATCGATGGCACATGGTACGCCATGACGAAGGTCGGTACGGGAACCGACTATGTGGCGGGTGTCACCTACCAGTTCAAGCGGCGCCTGAGCGAGGGCACACATACCTTCCAGTTCCGCGCTCAGGACCAGTTTGACGCAGCGGTGGGTCCGGGAACTGCTGTGCAGACCGGTCCGACCGTGAACAAGGCGACCCTAACGCTCACCGCGCCCAGCGGAACCGCGTCGCTCGGTCAAACCGTCACGCTAAACGGACAGCTCACCCTGTCGGGCAGCGCAACGGTCAACGCCTCGGTGCAGGTGGTGATTTCGCCACCGGTGGGCACAGGTGAGATCAAGAACGTCAATACCGCTTCTGACGGCTCCTTCTCGGTGCAGTTCACCCCCACCGTTACCGGCACGTGGTCTGCCTACGCATCGTGGGCAGGCAATGAGGAATACGATGGTGTGAACAGCGCACCGGTGACGATACAGGTGCAGGGCGCAACCTTCACCATCCAGCCAGGTATCAGCATGATTTCTATCCCGCTGATACCGCCATCGAGCGACCCCGACTTCCTGTTCGGGTTCGACACCAGCACGATTAACCTCATTCGCTGGTCGCCTCTGGCAAACCGCTACGTGAGCGGTAGCGCTATCGTAGCACAGGCGGGCGCGGCTTACTGGGTGCGTGCGACAAGCGCGGTGAACGTATCGCCTGTTGGAACGCTTGCCGACCAGAGCCAGCCGTTCTCCATCCAGCTGGTGCAGGGATGGAACATGATAGGCTCGGTGTACCTGCAGCCCACGCTTCTGGGCGCGGCGCAGGTGCGCGTCGCCGGTCAGGTGATGACCTTTGCCGAGGCGGCGAGCAGAGGTCTGGTACGCGATTACGCCTGGCGCTACGACCCGGTTGCCCGTGCCTACAGGCTGGTGAGCGCGGGTGAAAGTCTGGATCCCTTCGTGGGATACTGGATACGCGCTCTGGCGGATGCCGAGCTGATTCTGAACCCGCCCGGAAGCCGTTCGGCAGGAGGCACCCAGATAACCCGCTCGGCGAAGATGAGCGAAGGCGACTGGACGGTGCAGTTGGTAGCCCGCGCTGGCGACGTGGTCGACTCGGACAACTACCTTGGCGTGTCGGGAGACAGCTTGCAGGTAGAGAAGCCTGCCCCGCTGGAGGGATACGTGCACGTGCAGCTGCTGTCGCCGGAGAGCAATGCTCCGCTGGCGGTGGATGTGCGACGTAGCGCAAGCGCGAAGCAGGTATACACCTTTGAGGTGCTCACCGATATGCCGAACACACCGGTTACCCTCTCGTGGCCCAATCTGGCGAAGATTAGCCGGAATCTCGAGATGGTGCTGGTGGACGTAGACGCTAATGTGCGGCGAGTGATGACCACGCTGCCGTCCTACACCTACAACAGCGGCGCGAACGGCGGCACTCGCCGGTTCCAGATAATCGTTCAGCCTCGGGTGCGCACGGCGGCGATGATCAGCAACGTGCGCGTGGCGCAGACCCGCTCGACAGGGAGCACCCGCGTGCAGATTAGCTACGCGCTGAGCGCAGAGGCGTCGGTCGCGGTGCAGATTACCGATGCCACCGGCAAGCCGATACGCGCCCTGCAGGCTGGTCAGGCGGTCGGACGCGGCGTGAACAGCGTCACCTGGGATGGACGCAACAGCGCAGGCGTGGCGGTACCGGCAGGCGCGTATATGGTGAGGATAACCGCCACCACCGAAGACGGTCAGACCGCCAGCGTGGTGCAGCCGATCGTTCTGACAAGGTAAGTAAGAAGGGGCTTCCCCTGCGGGAAGCCCCCTTCCTGAATATTCTGAGAGCACGATGAGGAGGTTCTGAAGCAATGAATCCTTTCCGACGGGCATCCGTGCGGATGTGGACGGCGCGAGCGGTGGTGCTTGCAATGCTGTTGCCGATACTGTTTAGCCCCGCAGTCGCAGCGGCTGCGCAGGGGAAGTCACTACCGCCGACGGTGCTGGTATTACCTTTTGCGCCTTCTCAGCAAATCGGTGCGGCTGCACCCGCGACGCTCGGCGCCAGCCTGACCCGCGCGGTGTCGTCGAGCCTCAGAGGCACCGGTAAGTTCGATGTGGTGCAGTTCAGCGCAGCCAACCCTTCCATCGCGCGAGCAGTGGAAGAGGGGCGATTGCGTGTGCCGGATATTACACCGCCCTTTGAGGATACCGAGCTGGCGGTACGGGTGGCGCGTGAAGTCGGAACGGAATACGCTATTGCCGGTGTCATCGAGGACTACAGCTACGATTCGGGGGCGCACAAAGCCTCGCTGACGGTATCGGTGCAGTGGGTGGAGGCGAAAAGCGGACGCGCCCTCAAGACGGTCGCTATCTCCGTCGAGGCGGCGGGAACCGCTACCAGCACGCAAGAGGAAGTGAACGCAAAGGCGGTAACCGAAGCGGTCAACCGCGTGCTGCAAGACCTCGCGCTCGGCGAGGTCAGCGTCGTGCAGCCCACCCAGGTTCCGGTGAAGAAGCCGAGCGTGAAGCGCGGCTCGAATGTAGGCTGGATTGTGCTAGGACTGGGCTTGATCGCCGCCCTTGCGTCCGGTGCGCGTGGCGGCGGTGCGGGACTGGATATCCCTCCTCCGCCCCCACAGTGACGGAGGCGATGGTGTGTGAAGCTGCGCACGGGGATTCTTCTGTTACTGCTGGCAATCTGGAGCGGCGTTGCGGTCGGCGCAGCGCCGCTTTATAGCATTAAACTATCCGCATCGCCCTCGGTCATGCTGTCGGACGGCAAGTCCGTTGCGCTGCTCAGCGCGGAGGTGCGCGACGATAAGGGTAACCTCGTGCCGGACGGCACACAGGTACAGTTCAGCGCGTCATCGGGCGTGCTGCGTGACCCAGTGGTCAGCACCAGCGCGGGAATAGCCAGAACCCAGCTGACCAGCGCTACTCTGCCGGGCGTCGCAACCATCACCGCAACGATACCCGGAGCCTCCGCCTTTGAGGAAATCCGGGTCACTTTTACCGACGACCCCGAGATGCTTCGCCAGCGTGTGAATACCTACCTGTTTACCTCCCCACAATATCTGGCTTACAGTGTGGACTGGCGCAGCGTGGAGGCGGTTTCTTCTGAGCAAAAGGCGGAGGTGGTTGTCGGCAACGTGCGCTTGCAGGCTCGCAGCTACCAGTATCGGCTAGATGACGACCTGCTGATAGCGGAAGGGGCTATCCTGACGCGCGGCAGAAGAAGCCTGGTGGCGGAAAGGGTGCGCTACTCTCCACGCCGTGACGAAGGGCAGGCGGTGATCGTCGAGAACGGGCAGGTACGCGAGGTCGTTTTTAAGGGACCTCTCTGGGAGCAAGAGCCGGTTGTCGTGAGCAGACCTGACGCCTATACCTACACCGACCTCTCCACCAGTGAACTGCTGTTCGTTGCGCAAAGCGCAGTGCTACTCCCTGGCGAGCGCATCCAGTTTCGCCACGCGAAGATGTACGTTGCGGGACAGAAGCTGCTGACGATGCCGATGTACGACCTCTCCTTCCGCTCGGGAGAGGCGCTGGGTCAGCAGATTGTGGGTGTGAATTCGGGCGGCTTGACACTGGACCTGCCGTTCTACTACGTGGTATCCCCGCAAGCGGTGGGAGCCCTGCGCTTGCGCCATGCGCAAAGGGTGGGGCGCGCCGTCTATGCGATACGTCCGGGCTGGTCTCTGGACCTCGAACATACGTACAGCCGCCCGGGGATAATGGAAGGGGTGCTCGCACTGACCAGCTTGACGCGAGGAGACTGGGGGCTTCGCTGGAGCCACGCCCACTGGTTCAGCCAGAACGCCAGCACGCACTTTTACGTGGACGTGCCCGCGCATCGCAACCTGTATATCAACAGTGGACTGTCCTACGGGTTCGGGCAGGGGCGCATCGGGTTGAACCTGTCGGGAGGGCAGAATCTATCAGGTGCGCGCTACCGAGACCTGCGCAGCGACCTCTACGTGGAGAGCAACCCCCTAAAACTGGGGAGCCAACTGAAAATGACCCTCTCCACCACGTTCAGCAGTCGGCTCAGCGAGTTCGCCGACCAGCGCGTGCGCACCGATGGCGCGGGGTTACGCTCCCGGCTCTATACCGTCCCCCTGCGGCTGGCTGGATTTACGGTGAACTCCTCCCTGATGGCAAGCTACTTGTGGGGCAATAGCCAGACCACCGGTTCCAGCCTGCTGGCGACGATTTCCGCCAGCAGAGGACTGTGGGACGGTGCGTTTCTGAGCCTGACATACGACTACACCCACGATCGGCTGGTGCAGGTGACCGGCTACGGCAGGCATCGGCTGAGCGGAATGTTCGCGTGGTCTGTGGGACAGCGGTTGAACGCCTCCCTGGTGGGCACGCGAATACTGGATAGTGACTCGTTAACCCTTTTTGCAGACGCTTCGTACCGTTTCAGCTCGTTGTGGCGTGTGGGGGCAAACCTCAGCTACAGCCGCTTTCAGGGCACGCGCTATAACGATGTAGAAATCTCACTCGGCTACCGAATAGGCATTCGCGAACTGCTACTCACCTGGTCCAGCCTGACGCACCGCTGGCAGGTAGACCTGATTGCAGCGGGGTTCTAGATGTTTCGATGATATGCCCGCGATGTCAGGAACCGCTATCACGTTATCAGTCCTACGCGGGACTGGTGTGGCAGTGTGCGCGCTGTGGGGGGCGCGCGGTCGCACTGTCTGTGTTGCGTAAGGCGGTGGAAGAGAAGACGGTGCGCACCTTGTGGGTTGCCGCTACCCAGGCGCGTATCCGCTCCTCGTTGCTCTGCCCGTCCTGTCGCAAGCCGATGAGTCAGGTATCGGTCGGGGCAAATGTGCCGGTGACAATAGATGTATGCGAGCTGTGCCAGTTTGTGTGGACGGACGTCGGCGAGCTGGAGCAGATGCCCGCCGCTCCGCCGCCTGTCAAGCCTCAAGAGCCAGACCTGCCTCCGGAGGCAAAAGAGGCTCTGGCGATGGCGAAAGTGGAAGCGCTCAGCCGGCGTGCCCGCGAATCGGGCATCAGTGACGAATTACCCGATAGCCCTGTGCAAGCCGCGCTCCTGTTGCTGGGACTGCCGGTGGAAGAGGAGAACTTCCTGCAACGCCAGCCGTGGATGACCTGGCTGACCGCGTTCACTATCATCGCTATCAGCGTAATGGCTTTCTTGGATATGGAGCGGGCAATGCGCACCCTTGCGCTCGTTCCTGCCGAATGGTGGCGGTACGGCGGTATCACGCTGTTCACCAGCTTCTTTGTGCACGGTTCCGCCTTTCACCTGCTAAGCAACCTGTACTTCTTGCTGGTCTTTGGCGACAATGTGGAGGACTTTTTAGGGCACGCTCGCTTCGTTTTGTTGCTGGTGCTGGCGACGCTGGCTGGCGACTTTCTGCACATTGCTTTTGACCCGCGCCCTGACATCCCCTGTATCGGCGCGAGTGGGGGCATTTCGGGGGTAGTTGCCTTCTACGCGCTCGCTTTTCCCCATGCGCGCATCCAGCTGGCATACGGCTGGTGGTGGGCGTGGCGATGGTGGGTTTTCAGCGTGCCCGCGTGGGCGATGGCGCTACTGTGGCTCCTGCTGCAACTGCTGGGGGTTACCGAGCAGATAGCCGGTTTCGGCGGGGTTTCGGCTCTGGCACATCTGGGCGGTGCGCTCGCGGGGTTAGTTTGCTGGCTGCTGTGGAGAAGGCAGGGAAACGTGGTATACTGTAGCTAAATAACGCTGCGGAGGACGTGATGTACCAGATTCCTATTCTGCACCCTGTGCTGGTGCACTTCCCCATCGCCTTTATTCTGCTGGCAGCGCTAACCGCTCTGGCGTGGCTCGGCTGGGGAACCCGCTTCTGGCGCAACGTGACGTTGATACTGCTTGTCGCAGGCTTCATCGGCGGGTTGGGCGCGTACTTCACCGGCGAGGCAGCAGAGGAGTTCGGTAAGGGTAGCGCGCGAGTGGAGCAGTTTGAAAAACAGCACGAAAGCATGGCTCTGCTCACGCTGGTGGCAACAGGACTGTCACTGTTCGTGCTGGCTGCCTACGTCGGCACGTCTCGGAAACTTCTGTCCGCTAACGACCCCGATGAGAAAGATATGCCGATAGTACGGGTGGTGGTGGCGGTGCTGGTCATCGCGTCGGCGGTACTGGTAGCGCGCACAGGGCATTTGGGCGGTCTGATGGTGTGGGGACAGCCAGTCGGTACCTCGCAGGAGCAGACCGGTGAAAAGCAGAAGCCTGCAGAGGGTGAAGAGCGTGAGGAACACGACGAGAAGCACTAAAACAGAAAATGGTCGGGGTGGGCGGACTTGAACCGCCGACCTCACGGACCCGAACCGTGCGCGCTACCAAACTGCGCCACACCCCGACCGTTGGCAAGATTATTATAGCAATATCGAAGCGTGATTGTCAACGGCAGGAGCGCGCCTCCCAGCGTCTCTTTATCTCCTTCAGGCACTTGACCGGCATGATGTGAACGTGCTAATATGTACTTACCTTAAACGTTTTATGATTCGGAGACAGGAGGAGGACGTATGCAATACCGTAAGCTGGGCAAATGGGGGGTGAAAGTGAGCGAGGTAAGCCTCGGTTCGTGGTTGACCTTCGGGCACGCCACCGACGAGGAAACCGCTGCACAGTGTATCTATCGGGCTTATGAGCTGGGCGTGAACCTCTTCGATACCGCGAACGTGTATGCCGCTGGACGGTCGGAAGAGGTAGTGGGCAAGGCGTTGAAGGCGTTTCGGCGCGACTCGTACGTGCTGGCGACCAAAGTGTACTTCCCAATGGGCGATGGACCCAACGACCGCGGGTTGTCGCGCAAACATATCTTCGAACAGTGCCACGCCAGCCTGAAGCGCTTGGGAACCGACTACATTGACCTGTATCAGTGCCACCGCTACGATGCGAACACTCCGTTAGAGGAGACGGTCCGGGCGATGGGTGACCTGATTCGGCAGGGCAAGATACTCTACTGGGGCGTCAGCGAGTGGTCGGCGTCGCAGATACTGGACGCGGTTCACCTGTGCCGGGAGATGAACATCGACCCGCCCGTGTCCAACCAGCCACATTACAACATGCTGGGGCGCGAGATCGAGAAAGAAGTGCTACCGATGTGCGAGCGCGTGGGCATGGGCAATATCGTCTTCTCGCCGCTGGCGCAGGGTGTGTTGACGGGCAAGTACCAGCCCGGTTCGCCGCCGCCGCCCGACACGCGCGCTGCGGACGAGAGCTCCAACATGTTCATGCGCTGGCTGATGAGCGACGAAGTGCTGACCAAAGTGCAAAATCTTCGCCCGATTGCCGAGCGCAACGGGTTGACGATGGCGCAGCTTGCGCTGGCGTGGTGTTTGAGGCAGCCGATGGTGTCCAGTGTCATCATCGGAGCGCGCAAGGTGTCGCAGATTGAGGATAACGTGAAGGCGTCGGGCGTGCAGCTGTCGCCTGAGGACCTGCGCGACATTGACATCGCGCTAGGCTTTGCCAAGCCCGAGGGGTAAGCGTTGCGGGGGCGACCCATTGGGTCGCCCCTACTGGCGAATAAAGCGCAGCAGGTCGTCCGGGTAGTCTGTTTCTATACCGTCTACGCCCATCTCGATAGACTGCCGGTACCCCTCGGGTGTATCGGGGTAACCCAGGTTGTCCACGTAGACGGTAATCCCCTCACGGTGCGCCTCCTGAACCAGTTCGCGCGTCCACAGCACCATATCGCCGTTCAGTGCATCTACCGGCAGTACCTTTCTCAATTCGGCGATACCGCCCGGCTTGCGATACTGTTGTGGCAGACTGGGCATGACAGGCAGGGATGGGGCTGCTTGCTTCCACTCCTTTAGCTTGTCCAGTCCGCCGTAGACTAGCACCTGCTTCTCCACTCGGTGGCGGCGGATGGTGCGCAGGATAGCCTCTACCGGGGCGTCCTTGTGGTCAATATACACGTTGATTTTGCCCCGACACAGTTCAAACACCTCGTCCAGTGTGGGCACTTTCTCGCCCCGATAGAGCGGCGAAAACTTCGCACCGGCGTCCAGCCTGCGGATGGCGGCGAGGGTCAATTCTTTCACCGCGCCGGAGCCGTTGGTTGTGCGGTCTACCGTGCGGTCGTGCATGATAACCAGTTTACCGTCGCGTGTGGTGCGCACGTCCACCTCCACATAATCACAGCCAAGCCGAATGGCGTGCTGGAAGGCGGCGAGGGTGTTTTCGGGCATGATGCCTGCGCCTCCCCGATGCGCAATCACCGCGATACGGTTTCGGATCCGGAGCATGATTTGCGCATACATGGAACATCCCTTTCCAAACAGCGAGTTTGCCATATTATATCATGCACGGCTCTGGTGGGCAACCTGGCGAGTTTTTCGGCGAGAATCTGGGGCTCGATGCTTGACATCTGCAAAAACGTACCGTATAATGATAATGCAAACGTCCATCGGGCGAGTGGTGAAATTGGTAGACACGCCAGACTTAGGAT
>CALJAP010000126.1 GCA_938027655.1 uncultured bacterium
GTCCAGCAGTTGGTCTTACAGCACAGTCAAAAGATAGAGCCCGAAGCACAAGCGCTGCTGATGCAGAGTCTTGCCTACCTTGCACGTCGCGAGTAGAGCATAAACTGATTGCGGAGCGGGCGATCTGGTAGAGCAGCAGAAGCCACTGGACGGTGGCAGCTGGACGACTAGTGCCGTGTATTTGCAGGGCATCTCGCTCGTACGCCGAAATAACGAATGGCATCACTTTGACCCGCTGGACAGAGGGGGAAACCTAACCCCCCGTCCCCCCTTCCCTACGAAGGAAGGGGGCGTTCGATGCGAGGCTCCCCTCTCCTCGCAGGAGAGGGGTCGGGGGAGAGGTTCACCAACTAGGCACAGCAGGAATGATTACGAACAGTTCTGCCGGCGTCATCAGCAACAACCTGTATGACCTGTTCGGGGTGAAGCGGTATGAGCAGGGCAGTGCGCAGACGCAATATCGCGTTGCTGTCTCGTGCGAGGCTGAACTGAAAAAGAAAATTCCGGGCAAACTATGCAAATCCCTGAGGGAGTGTTTGTTAAAATGTGCAAAAGAGTTTCCCGACCCTTCGGACTATAGTGCTCGCGCCGAGTGTGCAAGAGGTTGTCTATTCGAAAAATGGGACGCTCCGTCTTTTGTGCGGTGGGGCGTGGGCATACGTAATTACCTGTTATGTTGCTACGGTTTGTGTGATTCCGCATCTGGGTGGTTTATGCCGCCTGGCGGCTGCGAGAAATCATTCAAGTAAAAGGGGGACGAAAATGATCACGGCAATCGCAGTAGGTGCGTGGGCTCTTCTTTACACGTTCTTGTGCCCACCCACAGAGACTGGTCAGGCGCCAGAGTTCTTGCAAGTTTCACCAGATGGACGACATTTTGCGATTGTAAGCGGTGACCGCGTCCGTTTAGGCGTAGTAGGAGAAGCAAACTTACTCAAACAGATGCCACCTGAGTTTGGCATTATGCCTCTTTACAAGAATCTGCTCGCACGAGTGCTTTGGTCACCGCGGGGGCGTTTTCTGATGCTGGTTTTGTCTGAAAGAAGGGAAAAACATGTCGTCCTGTATGACGTAATGAGGAACAAGAGACTTCGGCTACAACCGAGCAGTAAGTGGTCGGGAGGGTTGGCACTGGTGTCACCTGATGAGAGGTTCATAGCCCTTTTGACGGCTGATAATCCTTTTACGGAGAGACTGGAAGTACACCCGATTGAGGAAAAACCTAATTTGCAGCGTTATAAGGTGTTCCGTTTCGTAGTGGAGAAAAAAGGATTCCGGTCGGTTGAGAGTTTCGCCTGGCTCGATAATACGAGGCTTCTACTTCTTACCCTGAACTATGATGGCAAGCGCTACTACCATGCCTTCATGGAAGTGTCGTTGCACGACGGCAAGGTGACACCGCGAGGTACCTTGAAACGGGAAAGGATTCTGCAAATTACCCATTATACGGATGACAGCGGTGCTCTATTGATGCTCTCTAAGAAGGGGGAAGAGTATCTTTTGTCGTCTTACAGAGCAGCTGAGGGTCGTATGACAAAAATTATGATTGTGGAAGGGCACCTTGTCTTAATGAGTGGGAGAGGTATTGCATACGTAGCAGAACCTTCCTTCCCCAAAACACAGTGGTGGGTTGTTTCACTACGGCTACGCAGGGGCACAAAAATAGGGGAATGGGACGGGCCTCCTGTCACCTTCAGTGCCGATGCTACGGGCAATCTTTGGTATTGGAACGGAAAGCATCTTAGACTCGTTTGGAGTGGTGAGTAAAGCCACATGCTTGCCCTTTACAGCACAGGGGAGAGCACATCGGTGATAAGCAGCAACCTGTATGACCTGTTCGGGGTCAAAAGATATGAGCAGGGCAGTGCGCAGACGCCGTGGAGGTGGAAGGGCAAGAAGCAGATGGAGGAAGGGCTCCAACTTGCCCGAAGCAGGGTCGCGTTACCAGAGCGTGACCTCATCACGTCGTGTGCAATGCTGCCTCTTTCACCGAGTAAAGACCCTGGCTACTGGCAGTGTGTGTATCAGTGCGTCCGCCAGATGTGGAAAAACAGAGGCCTCCCAGAGGTCGATTGGGCTTGCATCGCCGCAGCAGTGTGCTGTGCGGCAGACCCTGAGCCGGTGACCAAATCTATATGCTGTGGCATCCCCACAGCCTGCTTATGGGTAAGAGCGACCGAAATGGCTTGTATCGTCTCGTTCTGCCTTCTCAAGTGCCTGGTCGACCGCAAGCCGATCCCGCCAGTAGCCATCAAGGCGATACCATGCGTGCAGGAGCAGGAGGTTGTTCAACAATGAACAAGCATTACCTCATCAGCTGGCTGTTGATAGGGGTTTTCGTGGGGGTTGGCTTTGGTACGCACGCAGTGGCATCCTCTTCCACAACTCTTGAGGTCGCCCGATGGAGCATACTGTTGACACTGTGTGCAACAAGTTTGCTACTAGCTACACTTTGGCGCCCCTTCGAATCGTACCAGTGGTGGGCGCGTCTCGCCAGCCTGCTGACAATGAGCGGATGGATCACCCTGGTAGCGGGATACCCGTTATGGGGAGGTGGAGAGTTCTATGGTCTTGGATGGGTGTTTTCTGTATACCTGGTGATCGCCGGGGTAGTGTTTGAGTTCTACCGCCAGGTCGGAAGACAGCAGATCGATCGTCCGATACTTGCTGGGTCACGCATCGTGCCTGCCGCGATATTGTGCGTGTCGTTGGTTCACTTGGTGGTGTATCAACCGTTCCACTCCCCAGCTACTCTGGTGTTACTTTTTGCCACTGTGCTTGCAGGCTTAACAGCTTGTTTTGCTGGCGATTTCTCACCTGCGAATACCTCCTCGGTATGACATTGTCCCACATCGCGGAAGGCTCCCGCCGGGTGCATATCGGCTTGGCGGGGGCCTCGCCCTTCCCTACGAAGGAAGGGGGCGTTCGATGCGAGACACCCCTCTCCTCGTAGGAGAGGGGCCGGGGGTGAGGTTGGGTTGACCTTCCTAACAAGGGGGGAGGCGTTTACTGCGCGGCTCCCCTCTCCTCGTAGGAGAGGGGCCGGGGGAGAGGTTTGCCCCCTACTTCCTCTGCCCATCCACCAGCGCAATCTGCAGCACTTCGTCCATGTGGCGCACGAAGCGGAACTCGATATCGTTCAGCACCTGCTGGGGAATCTCATCCATGTCGCGCCGATTCTCTTCGGGCAGGATGACCACGCGGATGCCCGCACGGTGCGCCGCCAGCACCTTCTCTTTCACTCCGCCGATGGGCAGGATGCGCCCGCGCAGGGTGATTTCGCCCGTCATCGCCACGTCCCGCCGGACAGGACGCCCCGTAAACGCCGATGCCAGCGCGGTGGCGATAGTGATGCCCGCAGAGGGACCGTCTTTGGGCACGGCGCCCTCCGGCACGTGGATGTGGATGTCCGCGTTACGGGTGAACTCCGGGTCTATCTGCAGCTGGGTAGCGCGCGAGCGGATGTAGGTCAGTGCCGCCTGCGCCGACTCCTTCATCACCTCGCCCAGCTGACCGGTGAGCAGTAGCTGCCCTTTCGTGGCAGGCAGCACGCTGACCTCAATGGAAACGATGTCGCCGCCAAACTGCGTGACCACCAGTCCCGTCGCCGCGCCCACCTCGTCCTTCTCTTCCGCGGTGCCGTAGTGATACTTGCGTGCGCCTAGGTAGGTGGGGATGTCTTCCGGCATCACCTTCTTGGACTCGCTCTGTCCTTCTGCAACCGCTCGCGCCACCTTGCGGCACACCGAGGCGATTTCACGCTCCAGGTTGCGCACGCCCGCCTCACGGGTGTACTCGCGCAGGATGAGCTGTATCGCTGCGTCCGTGAACTGGCACTGCTCGGGAGTCAACCCGTGCTCTTTCAACTGCTTGGGCACCAGAAAGCCCTTTGCAATGTTCATCTTTTCGTCCTCGGTGTAGCCCGGGAAGACGATGACCTCCATGCGGTCACGCAGGGCGGGGGGAACGGGGTCCAGCAGGTTGGCGGTGGTGATGAACATCACCTCGCGCAGGTTGAAGGGTACCTCCAGATAGTGGTCGGAGAAGGCGTAGTTCTGTTCCGGGTCCAGCGCTTCCAGCAGGGCGGAAGAGGGGTCGCCGCGAAAATCCATGCCCAGTTTGTCTATCTCGTCCAGCATGAACACCGGATTGCGCGAGCCAGCCTGCCGGATGCCCTGAATGATGCGTCCGGGCAGTGCGCCCACGTAGGTGCGTCGGTGTCCGCGAATCTCCGCCTCGTCGCGCACGCCGCCCAACGACACGCGCACGAACTTGCGCCCTAACGCGCGGGCAATAGACCTGCCGATAGAGGTCTTGCCCACGCCCGGCGGTCCCACAAAACACAGAATGGGCCCCTTCATCGCGCTGCCTGCCAGCTTGCGCACTGCCAGGAATTCGAGAATGCGCTCTTTCACCTTCTGCAAGCCGTAGTGGTCTTCGTCCAGCACCTGCGCGGCAGCGGCGATGTCCAGATTATCTTCCGTCGCGGTGCTCCAGGGCAGAGACACCAGCCAGTCCAGATAGTTCCGTACCACTACGCCTTCGGGGGCGGCGAAGGGCATCTTCTCCAGTCGATCCAGCTCCTTCAAGGCGCGTTCCTGCACCTCTTGCGGCATTCCCGCAGCGAGGATTTTCTGGCGGAACTCCTCCACCTCGCTGGCGCGTTCGTCACGCTCGCCCAGTTCCTGCTGGATGACCTTCAGCTGTTCGCGCAGGAAGAACTCACGCTGGGTATCGCCCATCTCCTTCTCCACGCGCGAGCGGATGGTCTTCTGCAGCTCCAGGATTTCGATCTCCTTGCGCATGATGACCACCAGCCGCTCGAGCCGCTCGCGCACGCTCGACATCTCCAGTATCTGCTGTTTCTCCTCCACGCGAACGGGCAGGTAGGGGGTGACCGTGTTGATGACCCGTTCGGGGTCGCTCTGGTTGCTCACGCTCAGCAGTACCTCGGGCGGGATGTTCTTGCCCGCGTTGACCAGCTGCTCGAAGAGCGACACCACGATGCCCATGAGCGCTTCGATCTCGAGGTCGTGCTGCTTTTCGCTGTGCAGAGGTTCTACTGCTACCAGAATGAAGGGTTCGGTTTGCACGTAGCGGGTGATGCGGATGCGGTCTACCCCCTGCAGCATCAGGCGCAGGGTCCCATCGGGCATACGCAACACCTGCAGCACTTCCGCCACGATGCCCACGCTGTAGATATCCTCAGGCTCGGGTTCCTCGGTGATAACCTCTTTCTGCGCGGCAAGGGCAATGAGCCGGTCGCCCTCCATCGCCTCTTCCAGCGCGCGCACCGAGCGTTCCCTGCCCACGAACAGCGGAAACACCATCTGGGGGAAGTACACCTGGTCACGCACCGGCACCAGCGGAAGTTGGGCGGGGACGCGCGAACCGGCACCTTCCTCTTCTTCCCACTCTGCTTCAGCGGGGCGTGTGCGCCTGCGCCGGGTGGAGCGGGTTCTGGACGTTGTTTCGTCGGTTTCTGTTGTCGCCTTGCGTGCTCTGGGCATAGTGTTCAGGATGCCTGCTTAATATCTTCGGCACGCAGTACCTGCGGCTCGGTGCGTTCTCTAACCGTTCTCTCGTCCACAACAACCCGTTTAATGTCCTGGGAGGAGGGCACCTCGTACATGATGTTCAGCATTATCTCCTCGATGATGGCACGCAAGGCACGCGCGCCGGTTCCTCGCAACATAGCTTCTTGTGCGATGGCGCGTAACGCGCCTTCGGTGAACACCAGGTCCACGCCGTCCATCTCGAAGAACTTCTGGTACTGCTTGACCAGTGCGTTTTTCGGCTCCACCAGGATGCGTACCAGGGTCTCTTCATCCAGCGGCTCTAGAGTGGTGACCACCGGCAATCGCCCGATGAACTCGGGGATGAAGCCGAACTTCAGCAGGTCTTCGGGGATGACGTGCGCCAGCAGCTCGCCGTAGCTGAGCTTCTTCTTGCCCTCTAGCGAGGCGCGAAAGCCCATTGTCTGGTTGCCGAGCCGTTGCGCGATAATCTTGTCCAGCCCCTCAAACGCTCCCCCGCAGATGAACAGGATGTTGGTGGTATCCACCTGAATAAACTCCTGTTGTGGATGCTTACGCCCACCTTGCGGGGGCACGTTGGCGACCGTGCCTTCCAGAATCTTGAGCAGGGCTTGCTGCACGCCTTCACCAGATACGTCGCGCGTGATGGAGGGGTTATCCGCCTTGCGGGCGATTTTGTCTATTTCGTCGATATACACGATACCGCGTTGCGCGTTGCGCACGGTCTCCTGGAGGGAAGTGCCCGTATCAGCAGCCTGCAAGAGGCGTAGCAGGATGTTTTCCACATCCTCGCCGACATAGCCCGCTTCGGTCAGGGATGTGGCATCGGCGATAGCAAAGGGCACGTTCAGAATCTTTGCCAGCGTCTGCGCCAGCAGGGTTTTTCCGCTTCCGGTGGGACCTATCAACAGGATGTTGCTCTTTTGCAGTTCGACATCGCTGTCCCTGTCTCTCGGCGTGTGCTGGATGCGCTTGTAGTGGTTATATACGGCTACTGATAGCGCGCGCTTGGCACGCTCCTGCCCCACGACGTACTGGCTGAGGATACGGTAAATCTCCTTGGGCTTGGGAACGCTGGACATCCCATAGGAGGCGGTGCGCTCATGACGCGCTACCTGCGATTGTATCAGCTCGTTGGCGTACTGGATGCAGTCGATGCACACCCCGCCATGCATTCCCTGGATCAGGCGCGGGCGAATCTTACCACACAGTACGCAGCGCCCTTCCAAAGGTTCAAATCCTGTTCGTGCCACGGATTCGCTCCTCTACGTTAAAAATGGTTTAGCGTGCGCCACGCGACAGTATCTCGTCGATGATGCCGTATTCCTTCGCCTCTTGTGCGGACATAAAGTAATCGCGCTGGGTATCCTGCTCTACGCGCTCTAAAGGTTGTCCGGTATGGTAGGCGATGATTTCGTTCAGCATCCGGTTGTAGCGCAGTACCTCTTGCGCCTGAATGTTGATGTCGATAGCGGTTCCCTGAAAGCCCGCGCTCACCTGGTGAATCATCACCCGGGCGTGCTCCAGACAGTAGCGTTTACCTTTGGTTCCCGCCGCCAGCAGCACCGCCGCCATCGACGCTGCCTGTCCCACGCAGATGGTGGCGATTTCGCACTTGAGCACCTGCATAGTATCGTAGATAGCCAGCCCTGCCGACACGCTGCCACCCGGTGAGTTGATATACAGTTCGATGTCGCGGTTTGGGTCCTCCTTTTCCAAGAAAAGCATCTCCGCAACCACCAGGTTAGACACGTGGTCGTCAATCGGCTCGCCGATAAAGATGATGCGGTCCTTGAGCAGACGCGAGTAGATATCGTAGGCGCGTTCGCCTCGCGCAGTCTGCTCAACCACCATCGGTATCAGTGAGTTGTGAATGCCACGCAGCCTGTTCATTTCCTACTCCTCATTATCGGACTGCTCGCGCCTTGACTGGATGCGAAACTCCTCTTCCGTAACATCGGCAACATCCCACAGGAACTGCAGAGTTTTCTCGACAAGGCGCGTCTCCAGCTGCACTTCCAGCTCTTCCGACTGGGCAGCATCTTGTTCTGTCACATTGTATTGTTCAGCGACCTCTTGAATCGCCTGCTGGCGCTCCTCCTCGGTGAGGGTAATGCCTTCACGCTCGCGGATTGCCTGTAGTATCAGCCCGTACAGGATATCTGAAGCGGTTCGCCGGTGCCAGTACTCGATGAACTCCGCCTCGGTCATGTTGTATCCCTGAGCATAGTCCTCGAGGGTATATCCTCCGCGGCGAAGCTGTTCCTGCAGTTCCGCCAGCGTGTCGCGCGCCCGCGAGGCAATAATGATGGGCGAGATGTCTACCTTAGCCGCTTGCAACACCGCACTCCGCATAGAGGAGCGAGACGCCGAGTCCGCATAGCGAGCGAGCTCCTCCTGGAGAGCCTGTCGGACGCGCTCGCGCAGCTCTTCCATCGTCCCTGCCTGAATCTGCTTCAAAAACTCTTCGTCGTCCGGCAGCTTCATCTCGGAGACACCGTGTACCGTCACCTGCAGTTTTACCGTTTTGCCGCGCAGCTCCGGGTCGGGGTCGTTGTCAGGAAACTGTACTGTTTCTTCTTTCACCTCTCCCGCTTTTACGCCCAGCAACATCTTGCCAAGCGGGTGAGCCTGCATCTCTTCGGTGAGGTGTATCAGGTTGCGTCGAGTGGGTTGAGGATGAGGTTCGCCCTCGATGTGCGGCACCACGGTGACGAAAACCACGTCACCTGTCCGCGCTTCGCGGTCTACTCGCTCGTATCGGGTGAACTGACGCCTGCGCGACTCGATTTCGTTGGTCACGTCTTCTTCGGTGACCACAGGCTGGTAGCGGGTCACTTTCAAGCCGCGATACTCGCCAATCTCCACCTTTGGCTTCAAAGGCACTTTGAGCGAGTAGAGCATCGGCTTGCCTTCTTCCAGCTGCTGCACGTCCAGCTCGGGCGGCGCCCCATAAGGCTCCACTTGCGCCTGGCTCATCGCGCTGTTCATCGTCTCCTCGAGGAGCTGCTCCAGCACATGCTGACGCACATAGTCTTCGCGCAATGCCTGGCGCAACAATCCGATAGGCGCCTTGCCCGGACGGAAGCCCGGTATCTCGACGTACCTGCCCAGCCTCCGGTACACCCTCTCAAAAGCCTGATTGACGCGCTCGGGTTCTATTTCCACCTGCAGCGCTACCGTCTGGTGTTCCAGTGTTTCTGTGGTAACTTGCATTCTCCTCTATTGCCTCACCGACGATTATTTGACCGCCTTTCTGGACATTCGCAAAAAGAAGGATACAATCCGCCGTCTGTTGTGTGTTTGCCGGGGCGGGTTGCATCCTTCTGCATCACCGAGAAACGTCGTACAATCGCTCTGTGTGGTCACGTTGCTAGTGTACCACGCTAACGCCGAAAAGTCAATCAGAACGTTACGCAACGGAGACACAACATGCGCTACATCGGACTAGACATCGGCAGAATCACCACCGGAGCCATCCTCTACCCCTCCGGCCACATCCAGCAACTCACCCTCCGCCAACCCGCCGACCTCGCACGCCTCATATAGCCTTCGGGTTATGTCAAGGAGCCGCGTCTCCGCCCCCTGCACGAACACAAATGTCACCAACCCTTCGCTGGCGGACGAGCCTCCCTCAAGCCGAGCACCTTGCTGCGGATATATAATCTGCCGGAGCAGTTAGGGCA
>CALJAP010000127.1 GCA_938027655.1 uncultured bacterium
GCAGCGCGCTCTTCCACACGCCCTTGCACCAGTGCGTTGCCCGGTTCTAAGCCAACCACGTACTCGCCCTGGCCCATCATCTTCCACTGCGTGAAGTAGGGCAGTTCGTTGCGGTTGTAGCGCACATAGACACCGTATCCACCCTCGCACGCGCGGTTGACGATACCGCATACCACCGTGCCGTCCGCCCTCGCGCCCATCTGGTGGAAGTACACCTGCTCGTAGAAGCCGGGCGTGGGCGCAATCAAGCGGTTCCAGATGGCGACATCCTTCGCGGCGATTTCGGTGCGCGGCGTCACTTCCTGACTGGGCAGAACCACCTCTGCCCCCTCGTCCACCACGGGCCAGCCGAGGTTGATGTGATACAGGATCATGTGCGGGGTGCGCTTGTAACCCAGGTTCCTCACCACATCGTGGATGCGCAGCCACGTCGCACCCAGCTGGGTCTCGATGCGACGAGTCAGCTGCAGGTTCTCGCCGAACACAATCGCTTCGCGCAGACTGCCCTGCGCAAACAGGACGTAGTCCTCTCCGCGCCACTCCCCGCCCCATGCGAGATGGTATGCTGGCGTATACGACGCTCGCCCGTGCAAGCCCAGCTGCTGTCCGTCATCTTCGCTGGGGAAGCCCATGGTGCTGTAGCCGCAGGTGGTTACCAGCCCTCCGTAGAAGCCGCGCAGCCAACCGAACTTCTCCGGCTCGTAGGTGTAAGGGTGAGCATCGCCTGTGGCGGAACGCCACGCAAGCGGTTTGCCCTTGTAGTGTGCCGCAGAGATGTCCATGCCGCGACTGGCCAGCACGCTGAAAGTGAGCCCGCTACCCGTGATGAAATCAAAGCCCAGCACGCCGTCTTCCACGCCCTCTATCAGGCGTATCGGCTTCACCCGGGCAACCTGCGAGATGTCGCCCACCTTCTGCAACAGTTCGCTAACACGAATGTTCTTGCCAAAGAGGAAAGGCATGGCGTTGACCCCCTTTGATGTTGTTGTCTCCTACCGGCAATACGATTTCGGTGCAAGGGGGAAGAACCTCCTTCCCCGTTCCGCTACCCTTCCCACTCGCCCTTCTTCACCACCGAGCCGAGCGCAAGGCGTACGATCACCCTTGCGGTCTCCTCCTCTGCGAACACCACGTAGTCCACCCCGCAACGGCGCAGGTCTGCTATTTTGCCCTCCTCGTGCGTGCGCGCCAGCACGGTCAGGTAGGGGTTGATCTCCTTCAAGCGACGCGCGGCAACCATCGCACTGCTGCTCTCAGGCATGGTCAGAATGGCGATGGTGGCGGTATGCGGGTTTGCCAGCTGCAGCACCTCCCGCGCTTCAGCATCGCCGTAAATGGTGGGGATACCCTGATTGCGCGCCCGCAAGATGCTCTCGGGGTCCAGGTCAATCACCACCACAGGCACTTTGCGCCCCAGTAACTGCTGGGCGACACGACTGCCTACCCTGCCGAAACCGCACAGGATGACGTGGTCGCGCATTACACTGCGCTGCACCTGCACCTCCTCGCGCAGCTCGCGAAACCGCTCCCCACGCACGAAGCGGGTCGCCCATCGCGAAATCAGCGGCGAGAGCGCAAAGAGCATTGGTGACAACAGCAGAGAGACCACCGACGCGGCGAGGATGGTATTGTATTCGCTGGTGGTGTACCAGTTTTTCGCACGGGCCATTTCGGCAATGACGAACGAAAACTCCCCAATCTGCGCCAACGATAGCCCCACCGTCACTGCAATGCGTACCGGAAAGCCGATAGTGTGGATGAGCCACGCGATAATCAGCGATTTGCCCAGCATGATGAGTACCAGCAGCAACAGCACCTGTGTCCACTGCGACGCCAGCATCGAGGGGTCCATTAACATGCCCAGCGAGACGAAGAAGAAAATGGCAAACACATCGCGGATGGGAACGATTTCCGCTACAATCTGGCGGCTGTACTCGGACTCGCTGATAATCAGCCCGGTGAGAAACGCGCCGAGCGCCATCGAAAAGCCCAGCGCGTGCGTGCCCAGTGCGGTGCCGAAACAAAGGCTCACCGCCAGCAGGATGAACAGCTCGCGCGAGTTCCACTGCACCGCGTAGCGCAGTAACGCCGGAATGAAGCGCGTCGCCAGCAGGGATGCACCTGCCAGCACCAGCACCGAACGTAGCAACGTACCGCCCAGCGCGGAGATGCGTTCGGGCGTAAAATCCGCCAGCACTGGCAACACCCCCACTAACACGATGACCGCCAGGTCCTGGGTAATCGCAATGCCCATCGCCAGCACAGAGGCAGTGCTGCCGACATCGCCCTGACGCTCGTACAGGCGAATCATCACCACCGTGCTGCTCATCGCCACCACACAACCCGCTATCAGCGCAGGGAACCACGCCCAGCCAAGCACCGCCATCAGTAAGTAACCCAGCGCGATGGATAACGCAATCTGCGCCCCACCTGCTATCACCAGCCTTGCCCCCCAGTGTAACAGGTCGCGCAGGGAGAGCTCCATCCCCACCACGAACATCATCAGCGCCACGCCAAACTCGGAGACCGTGTGTACGGCAGCAGAGTCGATCTGCAGCACAGGGTTCAGCACACCCAATAGCATCCCCGCGCTGATATAACCGACCATGACGGGCATGCGCAGGCGATGCGCAACCGCCCCTCCTACCAGCGCGGCAATCACCGTCGCACCAATCGCCAGAAAAAGCGGATGACTAAGCGTTGCCATACCTTCATTTTACAGGAAAGGTTGTTGTAGGGGAAGGCTTGACACAGATTTTGAAAACTAGTATAATTTTGTATACTAATTTGTGTGGAGGAGAGAGCGTTGAAAGCACATGAGCACTTTGTGGACCCGGAGGCGTTGTCTGACCTACTGTTGCGATTGGCTGGGCGTGATGAGCACTACCCTGCCTATCCCGAATCCCGCAATGTCCAGCGCGAGCTGGTGGATGCCCAGCGGGCGCCGCAGCTCGCTCCCCTGCATCATCACCTGCAGGTTGACGCGGTTGGCTTCTTGCGTCGGCGCGAGATCGCGCTGATGCTTCAGAGCACGACGCTGACTCCGCGCCAGCGCGAGGTGGTGGAGCTTTTTCTGCAAGGATATACCTTCGAGGAGATAGGCGATCGCTGGGGCATCAGTAAACAGGCGGCGCATAAGCTGTTTCTGCGCGCCTGCGAGGCCATTCGTCAGAGATGGGCGGACCATCCTCTATTCGGGCTGACGCTGACGTATGCTGAAAGCACTCTGCGCCATTATGCCCGCCGCATCCGCTGGTTGAACCGTGAAGAGGAGGTAGAGTAGCAGACGCCATCACGTCTGGAGGGCGAACCTGCCGGTGAGCCGACCATCACGTCACAACGGCTCGGCAGGAGCCTCGCCCTCCAGGTCCGCTATGCTACTCCTGCGCTGGCTGTTCCGATGCAGGGGTGCTCTCCTTCTGAGCGGAGCTCACCACCTGTTGCACCAGGTCGTTCACCTGCTGCGCCACTTCGGGCGAGACCGCTTTGCCTGTGAGGCTCTGCACCAGCGACAGCACCTGATTCGCCAGCTGGGGCACCACGCTGCCGTCGCCGCTCAGCGGCGAGCCTTTCATCAGCCCGTCCACGAACGCACCCACGCCCATGCCCCGGAAGTACTGCTGCACCATGTTCGCCATCATGCCGGGGTCACCGAAGATGACGAACTGTCCGTTGCTCATGAACCGCCCGATGGACTCGGCGATGGCCTTCTGGATGTCGCGACCGGCTTCGATTTGCAGTTTGGTGAGCTCGAAGCGTAGCGCAGCGTCGCTGAAGGTCTGCTTGTTTTCCAGCGCCTGGCGTTCCACTTCCACCTGTGCCTTCTGCACCTCCACCTGCTCGCGGGCGATGTTGACGTCTACCATCTTCAGCGCCTGTTCGCCCTGAGCCACCAGCTCCTTCGCGCGCGCTTCGGCGTCTGCCTTGCGCAGGATGGCTTGTGCTTCCAGTTCAGCCGCTTTCTGCTGCGCCTCGGCGCGTTTCACCTCGGCGTAAGCCTGCACCTCCGCCTCTACCTGCCTCTTCAGACGCTCCTGCTCGATCTGCTGTTTCGCCGCGATGAGCTTGGTCTGCGCTTCGCGGTCTGCCTGTGCGGTCACCTGCACGGTGATAATGTCCTGATTGGCTCGCTCGCGTTCGGCTTGTGCCCGCAACGCCTCTTGCTCCGCCTCGGCGCGCTGCTTTTCTTTGGTTGCCACAGCGATTTGCTTTTCGCGCTCCGCCACCTCTATCGCCTTCAACCGCTCGATATCGGTCTGGCGCAGCTCCTGCTCTTTGAGCACCAGCGCCTTGTCGCGCTCAATGGCGGTGGTCTGTACAGCGAGGTCGCGCCCGATTTCCGCCTCCTTGACCTGCCGCTCCTGCTCGATCTGGTAGGTTTGCGCCTCGCGCTGTTTCTCCGCACGGATTTTGGCAACCTGCGTGGACTGCTCCGCTTCCGCCTCCGCCTGCTGGCGTTCCAGCTCCAACACCTCTTTGCGCGTTTGCACGTTCTTGAGGGTCATCTCGCGCTGGGCGTCGCGCTCGATGCGGTTGCGTTCCACCAGCGCGGACTGTGTGATTTCGGTAATCTTCTTTTTGCCTTGTGCGTCGAAGATGTTGTTGTCCGACAGCAGTTCCTGCGAGGTCTGGTCTAGGCGGGAGATAGTAACCGACTCCAGCGTCAGACCGTTCTGCTGCAGGTCTGCCACCACCAGGTTATGCACCGCGCTGGCAAAGGCGTCGCGCTGGGCGTGAATCTCCACCAGGTCCTTGGTCGCCGCCACGCTGCGTAGGGCGGATACCAGCTTCTCGAACACCAGCGACGACACCGAGTGTGCATCCACCGACTTCTCGCCTAACGAACGCGCGGCGTTGAGCACGTCCTCCTTGATGGCGCGCACCTTGATGTAGAACTCCGCCTTCACGTCCACGCGCAGGTTATCTTTGGTGATGAGCGCGTCGGGACCTTTGCGTTCCACCTCGAGCTTCATGGTTTCCAGCGAGACGGGCACGATTTTGTGCACGACGGGAAACACCAGCGAACCGCCATCGATCAGCACGTGCGTGCCGCCCCAGCCGGTGCGCACATACGCCAGGTTCGCCGAAGGCTTGAGGTAGAACCGCTTAATCGCCAGTGCGAGCGCGGAGAAAAACATCACCACCACGCCCACGATGGACGAAATCAGGGTCTGCGTCCACTCCCAGCCCATGTAGAACGGTGCGAAGACGAGCAACGCTCCAATCAACACGAACAGCAACGCTGTCATACCCGTACCTCCCGATGCGTGATGCTATCTGCAAACGGGTTCTCCTCGACGAGATACCTCCCCGTTTCGACCTCGTAGTCGGTGACAACTACCGGCGTGCCGGCAGGAAGCGGTGGATTGCCCTCCGAGACGTGGCAGGTAATGCGGTGCACCGTGCCCACCGCATCACGCACGTCGGCGACACCGCTCCGGTCATCGACGGTGAACACTGCCACGCCGGTTGCGCCGATGAGTCGCTCGCGCGACATGTTGGGAACCTGTCCCATCTGCAGGTAACGAGCCACCACTCCCGACATGCCGCGTGCGATGAGCGACGTACCGAACAGGCTGAGCACGGCACTCACCCACACGTAAATCGCCGGGAAGCGCAGCAGAGGGTGTAACGCCTGATTGCTTGCCAGCCCCAGTACGCCCCACAGCATCATGCAGAACGGCAGCATCACCGAAATCGGCACGCCTCGTCCGATGCCAAACGCCTCCAGTATCTGCGTGAAAACCGACTCGTGGTGGTTGCCGTGCCCGGCTTCATGGGCGTGTTCGGCGTGAGCCTCGTGCGCCACTTCGCCATGAATAACTTCTGCAGGAACGGGATGCCCTGTGTCGCCGTGGTCGGCATGAATATCCCCAGCGTGGTCGATATCGCCATGGTCGACGTGAGCATCTGCCCCATGGTCGATATCACCGTGCTCCGCTGTAGCGCCCATGTCATGTCCGACATCGTGACCAGCTTCGCCATGTCCTGCATTCGCATGTCCGGTGGAGACAAAGCCCACAGCGGTAATCAGGGAGAAGAGCAATCCCACCACCAGCGGCAGTGCGAACAGAAGGTTCCACCATTGCAACAGATTGTGCAGGTTGCCCATTGCCGTCACCTGCCTTTCGATAAGGTAGACCGCCTATCGCGCGAAAAAGTTGCGCAGCAGGTGTTACCATCTTAGCACGAGGGGTACGGTACGTCAAATGGGGGGAGCTCTTGCATTTTGCAAAATCTGTGGTATAATAGAAGTAGAATTGAGCAAGATACACTTAAGTTAATTGCCTGAGGAAAACACAAGTAAAGGGAGGTGAGGGATATGGCACGCCGTGAACTGACCATTGCTCGTCGTGAGGCGGACGGTGGCATTCGCCGCTGGGACCCGTTTGCGGAGATGGAGCGTCTGCATCGCGAGATGGATCGCTGGTTCGACCGGCTGTTGCCGTTCAGCCCGCTCACCCGCTGGAGTTCGGAGGTGGAAGTGGGCTTTGAACCCGCCGTGGACATCTACGAGACCAACGAGGAGCTGGTGGTGTTCGCCACACTGCCCGGCGTGGAGATGAAAGACATCCACGTGGAGGCGACGGCGGACACGCTCATCCTGCGCGGCGAACGCAAGCCGCTGATGAGTGATGAGAACGCCACGGTGCACTACCGCAGCACGTGGGGCGGGCACGGTACCTTTGAGGCGCGTTATGACCTGCCGGTCGAGATTAACCCGAACAAGGTGAAAGCGACGCTCCGCAACGGTATCCTGGAGGTGCGATTGCCGAAAGTGGAGTCCGCGAAAGCGAAGGCGGTGAAAGTTCAGGTCGAATAGTGCGGTTCTCTACCAGCCTCCTGTAGCGAGCATCCCCGCCCATCAAGGGCGGGGATGTGTCTTCTACAGCGCGCGTTTCACTTTACCCGCTTTGAGACAGCGCGTGCAGACCTTGATTCGACGTGTACTACCGTTCACCACCGCACGTACCGGCTGCAGGTTGGGATACCACACCCGTTTGGTGCGCGGTGCGCGCAGTGCCCACGCCCCGGAGTGAACATGCCGGATATTTTGACCGTGCATCACGCCCTTGCCACAGATATCGCATACATGAGCCATCTCGAATAACCTCCCTGCTGATAAAACCGCACGGTATTATACCAGACCGACCCTTTCTTTCGCAAATGAGAGCCGCAAATGCGCCAGGAGACAGTTGTGGCTTGTCGAGATACAATCTCTTGCGGATAGCTTCGTTTTGCTGCTAAGGATTCAGTAAAATCGTGTTAACTTTGGCTTTACATCGGCTTAACATGCATTGCCTACACTGGGAGCGTATAGTTTACGACAAAGGAGGCTTAAACCATGAAACGTGCGTTCACACTGATCGAGCTGCTCGTGGTAATCGCCATTATCGCGATACTGGCGGCGATCCTGTTCCCGGTATTCGCCCAAGCCCGCGAGAAGGCGCGTGCTACGGGCTGCCTGTCTAACTGCAAGCAGCTGGGCACAGCGTTCATGATGTACCTGCAGGACTATGACGAGCGCTTCCCCGCCATCACCTGGTTCGACTCGTACGACACCTCCAGCAACTGGCTGGGGAGCCTGTCCTGGCCGCTGGTGCTTATCCCTTATCACAAGAACACGGGGAAGGGGAGCTTTCTGGTGTGCCCCAGCGACAGCGACCATCCGAACTTCTCCAAGCCGGAGTATATTCACCAGCTCCGCGCGGTGAACTGGCCCGGCTCCGAGCGCGACCTGACCACCTACGAGATGGCGCAGGTGTTTCCGCTGTCCTATGCGGCGAATTACTACCTGTCTAACTCCCAACCGCGAGTGCCCGGCGCTATCGGGCAGGTGGGGTTTGCACTGGCAACCATTGTGAAGCCCGCGAACGTGTTCTTCCTGACCGAGTTCGGGCGCGGAAACATGCCCTGGTCGCAGATACCCTACAGCGTGTACTACACCATTCCGGGCTACGGGGTGACCACGCGTTGGAAGGCGGGACAGCGCCACCAGATGGGACGCAACTTCGTCTTCTGTGACGGGCACGCCAAGTACTATCGGGAGCCGATCAACCTCGATATGGCAGGCGTGACCACCAACGACGTGGTGCAGGCGTATCGGCGCATCGGTGTGTTAACCGACCCGCTAGACGAAGGCTTGTAGAAGCTGCAGTGCATTCGGGAGCCGTTGTTCGCGCAACGGCTCCCGCCTTAGGTACCTGTTTGCATACACCCCCTTGCCTTTTTTGCACGATTTTGGTATGATGACTGCAGAACACGGCTGCAATAACGCAGCCGCCCACTCTATACCGGGTGAGGATTGGAACAACAGTGTTCACGGAAGGTGAGTCGCACGTCAAGCGCAGCTACCGTCGCTATATGCAGATGTCCGACCGCGAAATCGTAGAGCAGGCGCAAAAGGGCGACGAGCAGGCTGCAGAGTTCCTGCTGTATAAGTATCGCAACCTGGTTCGCACCAAAGTCAAATCGTATTTCCTGTTGGGCGCAGAGCGGGAGGACCTGCTACAGGTAGGCATGATTGGACTGTGGCAGGCAATCCTCGATTACCGAACTGATAAGCCCATCTCGTTCCCGGCGTTTGCCAAGGTGTGCATTCAGCGGCATATTATTACCGCCATCAAGGCGGCAACGCGCCAGAAGCAGATGCCGCTGAACACCTCCCTGTCGCTGGAGGTCACGGTGGACGACGAAGACTCCGACTGGAGCCTCGCGGATATGCTGCCCGCCGAACCGAGCAGCGACCCGGAGGAACGCCTGCTGCGCGCCGAAGACACCCGCCAGCTGCAGCGGACGCTGCAGCAACTGCTGAGCGACTTCGAATGGCGCGTGTTGATGCACTACCACTTTGGCAAGTCGTATCGGGAAATCGCCGAGGCGTTGCAGTGCAAAACGAAGTCGGTGGATAACGCCCTGGCGCGAATCAAGCGCAAGGTGGCGGGGTTGCCTCTGGGCAAAGCCGACCTGCGCGAACTCTTCATGAACAACTGAGGTGCTATGACCTTTCAGGAACTACTGCTGAGATTAGAACAGTTCTGGGCACAGCATGGGTGCTTGATTTTGCAACCCTACGATGTAGAAGTAGGGGCGGGCACGATGGCGCCCGGCACGGCGTTGCGCAGCCTCGGACCAGAGCCCTGGAACGTGGCGTACGTGCAACCCTCTCGTCGCCCCGCCGATGGTCGCTACGGACGCAACCCGATGCGCGTGCAGCACTACTACCAGTATCAGGTCATTCTGAAGCCGTCGCCGGACAATGTGGTGGACCTGTACCTGGACAGCCTGCGCGCGCTGGATATTGACCCGCTGGAGCACGATATTCGCTTCGTGGAGGATGACTGGGAGGCTCCCACACTGGGCGCGTCCGGCGTGGGCTGGGAGGTGTGGCTGGACGGCACCGAAATCACGCAGTTCACCTACTTCCAGCAGATGGGGGGCATCGAGTGTCGCCCTGTTTGTGCCGAGATTACCTACGGTCCCGAGCGGCTGGCGATGTGCCTGCAGAAGAAGGACAGCTTCTGGGAGCTCGAATGGGCGCATGGGGTGACCTACGGCGAGGTAGACCGGCACGCCGAAATCGAGCATAACTACTATAACTTCGACCATGCCGACGTGGAGATGCTGTTCCGCCTCTTCGAAATGTTCGAGGCGGAGGGACACCGCATCGTAGAGCTGGGATACACGCACCCGGCGTTCGACTACGCGCTGAAGTGTTCGCATGTGTTCAACCTGCTGGATGCGCGTGGCAGTATCTCGGTCACCGAGCGTGCCAGCTACATTAACCGCGTGCGCGCGCTGGCGCGAAAGTGTTGCGTACAATATCTCAAGCAGCGGGAGGAGATGGGCTTCCCGCTGTTGAAGGCACAGGAGGCGCTGGCTGTGGTATGAAAACGATGCTACTCGCGTGGCTCTCTTCCGCCATGCGAGTAGCGGTGGTCAGCGCCCTCGTATTTTTGCTGACGGTAAACTTTGTAGGGCAGGGGTTCCGTGTGGATGGCAGATGCATGGAACCCAATCTGCATAATGGGGAGCGTGTGCTGACCGAAAAGGTTAGCTACCGGTGGCGTCAGCCCCAACGCGGTGACATCGTGGTGTTCCGCTTGCCGGATGGCACCAACGACCTGATGGTGAAACGGGTCATCGCGCTGCCGGGGGAGCGTATCAGCATCCGTAACGGCGAGGTGTATATTAACGGACGCCTCCTCCCAGAGCCGTACCGACGCTACGAGATGCACTACTTCATGCGCGAGAAAACGGTACCGGAAGGGATGCTGTTTGTCATGGGCGACAACCGCGATGTCAGCAACGACAGCCGCGACTGGGGATTTCTGCCGGTGCGTGATGTGATCGCACGGGTGTGGTGTCGCTACCGGCTACCGGGGCGTTTTGAACTGGTCAGATAGGGAGGTCGGGAGGTTATCTTGGCAGACCTGTTGCTCGAAATCGGAACGGAAGAGTTGCCTGCCGGTGTGGTGGAGAGCGCGCTGGAGCAGTTGCAGGCTGCGGTGACAGGGCGGCTGCAGGATGCCCGCATCGCTTTTGGTCAGGTTGAGACCTTCGGTACGCCTCGCAGGCTGATCCTGGTTATCCATGATGTGGCGGGAAGCCAGACCGACGTGGTGCGCGAGGTGCGCGGACCGGCGGTCAACGTGGCGTTCGACGCGCAGGGCAACCCCACTCCTGCCGCACAGGGTTTCGCCCGCAAGCAGGGCGTGGACGTGGAGCAGCTGGAGGTCGTGCACACCCCGCAGGGCGATTATGTGATGGCGAAGGTGTTCGAACAGGGCAAGCCCACGCTGGAGGTAGCAGCGGCTATTTTCCCCGAAGCCATTCGCTCCTTGACCTTCCCCAAGATGATGCGCTGGGGCAACGGCAATCTGCGCTTCTGCCGCCCGATACGCTGGCTACTGGCGTTGTACGGTGGCGAGGTGGTGCCTTTTGAACTGGACGGCATTCACAGCAGTAACCGCTCGCGCGGACATCGTTTTCTTGCCCCGGAAGAGTTCGAAGTGCGGACCCCCGCCGAACTGTTCCACCAGCTGCACGAGCGATACGTGCTCTATGACCATCGCCGCCGCCGTGAGGTGATTCGAGAGCAGGCAAATCATCTGGCGGAACAGGCTGGGGGACGTATCCTCTGGGATGATGCCCTGCTGGACGAGGTAACGCACCTGGTAGAATACCCAACCGCCTTGTTAGGGCGTTTTGACCCCACTTTTCTAAGCCTGCCGGAGCCGGTGCTCATCACAGCCATGAAGAAGCATCAGCGGTTCTTCGCGGTGGCGGACGCTCAGGGCAAACTACTGCCGTACTTCGTGGCGGTGCGCAACGGCAACGATTACCGTCTGGATGTGGTGCGCGAGGGCAACGAGCGTGTGCTGACCGCCCGCTTTAACGATGCACACTTCTTCTATGAGCGCGACCGTCAGCAACCGCTGGAAGCGTTCGTTGGCGAGCTGAGGCGAATAGTCTTCCAGGAGAAGCTCGGCACCATGGCGGATAAAACTGCGCGTCTGGCGACGGTCGCGCAGCAGATGGCGGAGCGGGCAGGTGTGAACCCCTCGCTGGCGGAACGCGCCGCTACCCTCTGCAAAGCCGACCTCGCCACCGAGGTGGTCATGGAGCTTCCTGCGCTGCAGGGCGTGATGGGCAGGGAATATGCTCTGCTATCGGGGGAGAACGAAGTGGTCGCTCAGGCAATTGCCGAGCACTACATGCCTCGCTCTGCGGGCGACGCTCTTCCCGAAAGCGCACTGGGGCGGCTGCTGGCGGTGTGCGACCGGGTGGACACGCTGGTGGGCTACGTGGGGGCGTTGCAGATTGTGCCGACCGGCTCGGGCGACCCATTCGGTTTGCGACGTGCGGCGCAGGGCGTGGTGCAGATACTGGCAACGGCAGAAGGGATGCCCTGCCTGTGGGCGATAGTGGAGGCGTCGGGGCGTGCCTACGCGCAGCAGGGTGTCAGCGTTAATGAGGAGGGGTTGCGCCTGCTGGCGCAGATATTCTCTCAGCGCATTGAAGCTTTGCTGGAAGAGGAAGGTATCCGGTATGACGTGGTGCAGGCGGTGCTGGCTGAGGAGCGTGCTGAGCCGTTTGCAGCCCGGGCGAACGCCCAGATGCTGAACGCCCTGCCGATGGAACGATTGACCCCCGTTGCGCTGGCGGCGACGCGCGTGCGTAATATCCTCAAGGCGGGCGAGGCGGTGAAACTTGTGCCTGCCGCTGCGTGGCAATCGCCTGCCGAATGGCTTTCGCAGGTGGATGTTTCCCTGTTCCGGCATGAGGAAGAGCGCGTGCTGTACGAGGTAGCTGTGCAGCACCGGCAACAGATTGCCGAGGCAGCCAGCGGATTCCGCAGCGGCGAGGTGTTCGCTCTGCTGGAGCGCTTTACCGAACCGGTGAACCGCTTTTTCGACGCGGTGCTGGTCATGGCTCCGGAAGAGACGATGCGGCGCAACCGCCTGCTGTTGCTAGCTGGAGTAGATGCCCTCTACCGATACATCGGCGATTTCAGCAGGCTGGTTGTTTAGCTGCCGGGTAGTTTGCCCAAGAAGTCGGTACGTTGTGGCTTGCGACGCAGGTGCCATCCGGTATCGAATACCACTTCCGGGACGGCAGGATTGTTGGCACTTGCCCGCGCCTCGCCTACTCGTCGGGAGATGGTTCCAATGTACGACTCGTAGATGAGTAGCCTCGGTCTCTCCCCGAACAGTTCCCGTATTTCCGCCCACGCCTGATGGGCAATCAACGCCTTATCCCATGTGGGCAGGGTCGCGGCGCACTCTAAATAGAACACTCCGTCTCGATCCACTCGTAGATTAACAGCCATACTCTTCGCCCGATAACGGCTTCGGAAGAGACGTCCGTAGTGCTGTTTGCGCTGCAGGGGAGAAGCGTTGGCGTCCAGCTGCGCACGAATCTGCGCAGTCGTCGGCTCCCACGTGGACAAATCGGTCATGTCCGTCATGGTTTCGTTTGCCAATGGGTCATACGTTGCCAGTTTGAAGATGGCTATGCCTCCCGCCACCAGCAAAAGGGTGATAACGATAGTCAGGCGTTTCATCCTTTACCTCCCGGTGATGACTCAATAGTAATCTGTCAATCGTCGTTGAGCGACAGGGCGCGCCCCTGCGATAGAACATAAGCGAATCACGGATTCGGGATGTAGCAATAGTACCTTGTCTTCTATCTTCAGGTCAATGCAGGTAAGTAGGGTGCGTCAGTCGCGAGTCTTCGCTTCGCCCTTCTGGATGGCGAACCTCCGGGTGAGCCGAAAAAAAACCGCGCACTGCAATGCGTAGGCAAAGGAAGTTGACAAACCCGTGACGAACGTTTATACTGAAAATACCATAGAATTGACAACGCTTAACCTTGTGGTAATGCGCCATGTCTTCCGTGAAATGGAAGCATATCGCGGACGCCATCCGCGCTCGGATTGAAAGCGGTGACCTGCCTCCGGGTACACCTCTGCCGTCGGAGACGGAGCTGGCACAGCAGTACGGTGTGTGCCGGGTAACCGCGCACCGGGCGATGTTCGAACTTCAACGGCTGGGGCTGGTTGCGCGCAAACGCAAGTTGGGCACGTTTGTCGCGGAGCCTCCGCCTGCAAAGCCTATTTTCGTGGCCGCGGTGTTTCCCTTTGTGCATGACTACCCGCAGGTGGAGTATCTGCGTGGTATCCGCAGCGCGTTGCCTGACCAGTACAACCTGTTGCTGTGCGAAACCCATAACGACCCCCACCGCGAGGCGCAATACCTGCGCCGTATGCAGCACGAGGCGGACGGCATCATCATCTATCCAACCTGCGACCCAAAGAACACCGCACTCCTGCAGCGCCTGCTTGAGAACGGCAAGCCGGTGGTCTGCGTGGACCGCCAGCCCGATGGAGTACAGTGCGATGTTGTCATGACCGACAACTATCGCTCCAGCCTAGTGGGTTTACGCTACCTCGTGGAAAACGGGCATCGTACCATCGCGCATTTTACGGACGATGCGCTATACGTTTCCTCTGTCCGTGAGCGGTACGAAGCGTACCTGCAAGCGATGCAGGAAGCGGGCAACGAAGATGTCAGCCTGTTGGTCAGGTTCTTTCCATCGCATGTGGGGATCAAGCTGGACTACTTAGCGCAGGCGGTGTACGACGCCCTGTTTACGCTGCTGCACCAGCCTCGTCCGGTTACCGCCGTCTTCTGCCTGCACGACTACTACATGGTAGCGATACTGGAGGCGTGCGACCGGATGGGCGTAGCAGTGCCTGAGGAGCTGGAGGTGCTCAGCTTCGCCGATGCACCGCCGTTGATGACCCGCGTGACGCGCTCGGTGCATCGTCTGGTGCAGCAAGTTTACGAGATGGGGCGCACAGCCGCCCTGCGTTTGAAACGTCGCGTCGAGGGGGAGGTGATGCTATCGGAGGTGATAACCACGCTGGCAAGTTTCCATCCGGCAGAGCGCAGTTTGCGCCGGCAAAACATTGCACTGCGGAAAACCCTATCGCAAGACAAGGAGGAAGAGCCATGAAAAACCGAGCATTCACCCTCATCGAGCTGCTCGTGGTAATCGCGATTATCGCGATTCTGGCAGCGATCCTGTTCCCCGTGTTTGCCCGCGCACGCGAGCAGGCGCGAAAGACCAGCTGCCTCAGCAACATGAAGCAGATTGGTCTAGGCATTAGCATGTACGTACAAGACTTCGACGAGAAGTTCTTTTCGTGGAGTAGCGACTGCGCGCACACCGCGGACTGCAACGGCGACATCGTGATGGCATTTACCCGCTGGGCGGTGCTGGTACAGCCCTACGTCAAGAACGCCCAGATATTCCTCTGCCCATCTTATCCGGATAACTTCTGGAAGTGGGGCGGATGGCCTGCTAACGGCTGTCCCGACCTGTGGCCGGTGGCTGGCTTCAAGGGGCTTTCCTACGACTTCAAACTGGGGCTGGCGACAGGCTCCCGCTGCGGCGTCAAGCTTGCCAGTATCGACAAGCCTGCTCAGACGTTCGTGGCGTATGAGAACAGCCCCGTCCACGCGGAGAAGAGCGTGCCGTTCTGGTCTTGCACAGATAATCCGCAAGTGTTTACCCGTATGGCATTCAACGCCGTCTTCGCGGATGGTCACGCTCGTTATATCATGGCGGGCAACCACCGGTTCGTCAAGTTCCGGACCTGGGAACGAGGATACCCATGTCCCAACTTTGACCCACACTGGTACATCAGGGACGATGGGAACAACACCTGGAACCCTGCTGAGGGCTGGGACGTAGACTAAGCGTGCACGTGGGGGGGTAGGTGCAACAACCACCTGCCCCCAGAATATAAGGAGGAAAAGGATGGAAAACAAAGGCAAGCGCACCCTGATGGGCGTGATTGCGGTGATTGCTATCGTGATTGCGCTGGTGGCAATCGGGCTGCAGTGGAACAAACAGCAGAAGGAAAAGCAGAACGTATTGCCCACCGAGCGACCCTCGTGGTTCGGCGGTGGCGCAGGGTCACCAGCTGGCGCACCCGCAGCAGCACCTTCGGGGCAGTAACAGCCTGTTGTCTGCGAGACCACACGGATAGTTTCTGCGCGAGGCAACGGGATGGGGGGAACGCCAGTGCGTCTGTGGAGTATCCCGGCTGTGCTGATCGGAGTTTCTGCCTGCCAGTGGCTGATGGCTTCCCCCCGGGACATCATGCTCGTATACTGCGAGCGTGCGTGGAACCTCCAGCAGTTCTTGCCGTACGTGGCTTACTTGGACAAGAATGGCAAACCACAGGACTGGTTCTACGACTCTTTCCTCTTTATGATGTTCGGCGGTGCACCCTCAGGGCAGACCTACTACGACGGAGCCACAAACAAGGGCGATTGGGAGCACTTTCTGGACACAGTGTTCGCCCCGGACACGGGTTTTGCTGCGCTGGAAGAGGCGCTGGTGAAGGTGGCAAACCAATTGCACTGCTCGGTTCCCACGATGCCAGTGATGGTCATGATACCCTATCCTTCGCCGCGTCAGCAGAATTTCGGCGATGTAGATGGGGACGGTAACTCTGAAGACCTGCGTCAGGATACCGACCGTCTAAAAGTGATACGGTGGTTTATCCGCTCTTTTCTGCAGCGCTGGCGGGCGAAAAGGTACCCCCATCTTTCGCTGTGGGGCTTTTACTGGATGAACGAGGGTATCGACGCGCGTGACGAAGGAGTGGTGCGTGAAACCGCTGCGCTGATACACCGACACGGATACCGGTTTTTGTGGATACCCTATTTTAACGCGCCGGGCATCGAACGGTGGCGCGAGCTGGGCTTCGACCTCGCTATCCTTCAACCCAACTTCGCTTTCATGAGGGTCGCGCCTGCTACGCTGCGTATTCCCGACGAAAATCGTCTGACCGTCACTGCAAACCGCTGTCGGCAGCTCGGCATGGGCATCGAGATGGAGCTGAACGAGGGGTTATTCTCCGACGAAGCGTACCGCATCAACCTGCAGCTTTATCTCGAGCACGGAGACAGGGAACTGGACGGCTATCAGCACGACCTGCCCCGCGCCACGTATCAGGGCTACGATACCATTGCCCGACTGTGCCGAAGCGACAACCCGCGTCTGCGAGCCCTATACGACGACCTGTACCGATTTCATCAGGGGAAGTACACTCGCAAAAAGCCTTATCAGTTCTTGCCGACGCCTCGCCTGAATGGGTATCCCAGACAGCAACTGGGATGCCTGACAGACCGTTTGTGGCGAACGCGTGCGGACCGCCCGGTTCCCTTTGTCCGGTTGCGTCCGGGCACCCATACGATGGAGTTCAACCTGCGAGAAGGCTTGATTGTAAGCGACTTTCGCGTGCACTGGGTGTTCGCGCCCGATGGCTCCCTCAACGCTCCGCGTATGGTGCGCCTGCTGCTGAGTGGAGAGGCGTCTGGCGAGCAGTTCGAGGAGGTAGCCGCCGAGGACTTTTTCGAACTGGATGCACGGAGCGGTGGCGGTTTTACCATGCTGCATTTTCCGATGCGCTTTGCGCGGCGCGCCCAAGTGGTGTTGCTTCCGGCGCGAAATCTTGCGCTGGGTCGCCCGTACATGCTGGAGCCTCCTTTTCCTGCCACTTACCCTGACTCTGGAGGGAAGCTCACCGATGGGGAGATTACGCGCGAAGGGTTCGGAGACGGTAAAACCGTCGGCTGGGCTGAGTGGGATGGAACTTCCGAAGTGACACTGGTGTGTGAGCTTCCGCAGGTCACTCCTGTAGATGAAGTGGCGGTTCACCTGCAGGGCGGGGGATATGGCGCAGTGCATTTTCCTCCCTTCGTGGGCGTCTCCGTTTCCGAGGATGGGGTTCGCTGGCGTCTGGTGAGCTCCACCCGACGACCGCCTGCCCCGTTAGAGCAGCTCCCTCTGGCAGACGGCTTGGGGCGAGCGGAGCTCGGGTGGTTGCGACTGCCCATGCAGGGGGAGAGGGCGCGCTTTGTGAAGGTGCGCCTGAAAGTGCGCGGTTGGCTGATGCTCAGCGAGGTGCAGATACTCTCTGCCGGTCAAAACCTTGTGCTGGGGCGACCATATACCCTGCACCCTGCGCCCACATCCAGCGCGCGCTACGCCGACAACACCGGCAAGCTCACCGATGGCATGTACAGTACGGAAGGCTCCGGTTGGGCACTCTGCGCGGGGTTCGATCAGGGCGAACCAAGCATAACCGTAGACCTGCAGGTGTTGAAGCCTGTTCGTCTCGCGCGAGCCCATCTGGTGGGAGGTGGTCCGGGGGCGGTGTGGTTCCCGGAGGAGATGCGCGTTGCCATCTCCACCGATGGCAAGCAGTGGTTTCCCGTCGGCGCAACACGGGAGCGACCGTCTGAGACAGGGGATAAGCCAGCCGTCGGCTTTATGGCGGTGCAGTTTGCGCCAAGACAGGCACGATATGTACGGTTCCAGTTTGTGCGCCGCGCATGGTTGATGGTCGATGAACTGGAGGTGTGGTAGTCTCTAGAAATCGCCTCCTCCGAAGTCTCCGCCAAAATCGCCCCCAAAATCGGCAAAATCTGCTCCGCCGGCATCCACATCGCCAACATCGAAGTCGCCAAACAGGCTGTCGAAGAAGTCCCCGCCGCCGGCATCGGTATCGCTCGTTTCGCCCCGTCCGAATGTGCTATCGAAGAAGTCTCCGCCGCCGGCGTCGGTGTCGCTCGTTTCGCCCCATCCGAACGTGCTAACGAAGAAGTCTCCGCTGCCGTCCGCTTCAGGGTTATCACCCCCGATGTTGACAGGCTCTCGTTCGTGAATAATCACCGGCGCGGGATGCGAGAAAATGCTGCCCAGCAGGAGCAGGCTCACCCAGTCCATGCCCGGGTACGGTCTGCCGTAGTCACGGTAGGGGTCGTAGTCTGGCTGCTCGTACCAGGGGCGCGTGCGATCGCCGTCTCGGAACACGCGCATGGCAGGGGTTTCACCGCGCCGTAGCTGCGCCGCGCACTCTTCGCACGCCCACACTTTTCGGGTTTGTTCGCCGACGGTGACCTCCACAGGCTGTAGTTCGCCCAGTGTAGGAGGTTTGGAACAGAAGAAGCAGGCGTAGGTTCGGTCGTTCGGTCGAATAAGCATAGACGCCCCCTGTGCTATCGGCTCTTCGGGTTCTTCCTCTACGTGGATACTGGTGTCTCCTCCCGCTCGCAGGATATATTTCTTCGCCTTTCCTATGCTCATTTGCGCCTTGTCCAGCAGGTGCTCCGCCCGCCACAGGTCTTCCGGTCGCTTCGCCTTCTCCATCATCTCCACCGCCTGTGCCTGCAGTTCTGCGGCTTTTTGGCGATGCTCGCGGGCACGGCTGGCATCCTCGCCCTCTGGAAGCACGTCGATATAGCCGTCTAGGTACTCAATGCCCTCCAGCACCTGCGCCCGCACACCCTGCAGACGTGCTCTCAATCGGGCGACCTCCTGCGCTCGCCGGCGAATGACCCATGCCACACCCCCTACCACCAGCACAGCGGGGATACCGAACAGTGCCATCGCGCCCAGAGCAGAACTGCGCCGCTCGCTGACGTAGTGGTCGCGCAACGCCCGAGCTAACTGCTCTAGTCCCTGCGTGTAGCCCTGTGCGGAGAATACCTTGAGGTGTTCCTGAACTATCTGCTCCACCTGTCGGGTGGGTATCACCCCGCTGCTGACGGAAACACCGCCGCGCAGCTGCCCGGTTTTCGGTACCAGAACGATAACCGCCCCCTGAGTGATGTTCAGGTATCTGCGCAATCCAGACGCCCACCTGCCCCTGGTCTGACTGTCGCGCAGGGGCACGACGACAAATTTGACGGTGAAGGGACGTAGTTCTTGTGCAACCTGTTGCAGGCGTGCCTCGTCTACCGCGCCGGCTAGCTCGGGTGCGACGTACACGTCGGCGCGTACAAGTGCATCTACCACCACGTCTTCTGCACGTGGCGGCGTCTGTGCCGATGCCGCCAGGGTAATCAGGGACACGAGCAATATGGTAATCACACAGCGCATCCTGTTTTCTCCTCCGGTATCCCGAAGAGTGGCTTACCTCTATTATGACATACCGGCAGGGCAGGATGTTGCAGGATTCGCTTGTCCGCGCTGCGAATTAATCCTTCGAAGTCTTCGTGCTCTCTACCCAAAGCGTTATTTATTGGGGTAAAATATAGACGATTTACCGAGCCTTGTGAATTCGTTCACGATAAAAGGAAAAAACGGGATGCTGAACAGTTACATTCCTGTACTGGTGTTGGCGGTGCTGGCGGGAGCGCTGGCTCTTGGCATGGTGGCGCTTTCCTTTCTACTGGGTCCTAGGCGACCGGATTACCGCAAGGTAGCTCCTTACGAGTGCGGTGTGACTCCTGTTGGCTCCGCGCGGGAGCGGTTCCCGGTCAAGTTCTTTCTGGTGGCGATGCTGTTTATTATCTTCGACGTAGAAACCATCTTTCTGTACCCTTGGGCGGTTACCTTTAAAGACGCGCCGAAAGCGGTGCAGTTGTTCAATCTGGTGGAGATGGGCGTGTTTATTGCCATCCTGTTTGTCGGCTATTTTTACATGCTGGGCACGCGCGCGCTGGAGTGGGAGGAGTCCGAGCGAGCGCAGCCGCGCCGTGTGGTGCTGAAGGCGGTTGCCGAAAGGATGGAACCTGCTTCGCGAGGGGAGGCGGTTTTACCGCGTTGAGGAGAGAGGGATGAGCGAAACGACCGCACAAGAGATGCCGGAGCGCCCTGAGGTGACGCGCATTCGTGAAAGATTTCCTGAAGCGGTGCGCGAGGTGGTTACCTTCCGGGGCGACACATGGATTGTTCTGAACAAAGAGTATTTGCCTGACGTTTGCCGTTTCCTGCGCGACGAACCGGAGCTGAGTTACTGCTTCCTCTCGGACATCGTGGGGATAGACCAGCTGGGGCGTCGCGAACCGCGCTTTGAGATAGTGTACAATCTCTATTCGTTCCGCACTTTCACCCGATTGTTCCTGAAGGTATGTGTGAACGAGGGTGAAACCGTGCCCTCTGTCACCGGTGTCTATCCGGGCGCAAACTTTCCCGAACGCGAAGTGTACGATATGTTCGGCATCGTGTTCGAGGGTCACCCCGATTTGCGCCGTATCCTCATGCCGGATGACTGGGTAGGGCATCCGCTACGCAAGGACTTCCCGCTGGGCGGTGAAGAGGTGGTGTTTGATCAGGGCACGTTGGGACCGTCCGTCGCAGAGGTACAAACACCGCACCCCGGCGAGTCCTTCTTCGGGAAGACGGGGCTTTCCAGCAGGGAGTAACAGTGGAGGGGAGCATGAGCATTACGCCGGAACAGATGGAGATACTGCCCGGAGCTGCCGAAGGCTCGATGGTTATCAATATGGGACCGCAACATCCCAGCACGCACGGCGTGCTGCGGCTGGTGGTGGAGCTGGACGGCGAGACCATTGTGGACGTGGTTCCACATATCGGCTACCTGCACACGGGCATCGAGAAGACCTGTGAGTACGAGCAGTACCAGAAGTGTATCCCGCTGGTGGAGCGGATGGACTACCTCTCCGCGATGAACAACTCGTTGGCGTTCGTGCTGTCGGTAGAGAAACTGCTAGATATCGAGGTGCCTCCGCGCGGCGTGTGGATGCGCATGATTTTCAGCGAGCTGCAGCGCATCGCCAGCCATCTGGTGTGGTTGGGCACGCACGCGCTGGACATCGGCGCCATGACCCCGTTTTTCTACTGCTTCCGCGAGCGCGAGCGCATCCTGGATATGTTTGAACAGCTGTCGGGCGTACGCATGTTCCCCTCATGGATACAGGTGGGCGGCTGGCGTGCGGACATGCCCGAGGGGTTACTGGAGAAAATCGCGAAGTTCGTGGAAGAGTTCCCCGCGAAAGTAGACGATTACGAGGGTCTGCTGACCGAGAACCCGATATGGGTGGAGCGCACCCGCAACATCGGTATCATCACGGCGGACGAGTGCATCGCGCTGGGCATCAACGGACCCATCCTGCGCGGAAGCGGTTACGCTTTCGACCTGCGCAAAGCGAACCCATACCTCTACTACGACCAGGTGCAGTTTGACATCCCCACAGGCACGGTGGGCGATGTGTACGACCGTTTCCTTGTGCGTGTGGAGGAGATGCGACAGGCGGCGCGCATTATCAAGCAGTGTGTGGAGCGTATCCCGGAGGGACCGGTCAGCAGTGCCGACCGCAAGGTGGTTCCGCCGCCGCGTGAGGAGCTGGACAACAGCATGGAGTCGCTGATACACCACTTCAAGCTATGGACGGAGGGTTTCCGTCCCCCCGAGGGCGAGGCGTACGTGCCCATAGAAGGACCTAAGGGCGAAATCGGCTATTATGTGGTGAGCGATGGCGGCAATTGTCCCTGGCGAGTAAAAACGCGACCGCCGTGCTTTGTGAACTTGCAGGCTTTACCTCTGATGAGCAAGGGGCACATGGTGGCGGACATCGTTGCCATTATTGGAAGTATCGACATCGTGCTGGGGGAGATTGACCGATGAGTGAGGCGATACGGTTGAGCGAGTATCCCCGCGTGCGGCGTATCGACGACAAGCAGCCTCCTGAGCTGCGCTTCTCCGAGCAGGCAGTGCAGGAGCTGGAGCAGGTCAAACGCCATTACCCGAACAAACGCGCGGCGATGCTGCCCGCGCTGTGGATAGCGCAACGCGAGTACGGCGGTTACCTGCCGCCGGAGGCTTTGATGGAAGTGGCATACCGGTTGGGAACATCCTATGCAGTGGTGGAAGGCGTTGCGTCCTTCTACACCATGTACAACAAGCGACCCGTGGGGCGGGTGATGCTGGAGGTGTGTACGAATCTTACCTGCTCTATCTGCGGCGGCTATGAGATTCTGCGCTATCTGGAACAGAAGCTGAACATCAAGGTGGGTGAGACCACGCCCGACGGGCAGTTTACGTTGACCGAGGTGGAATGCCTCAACGACTGCGGCAACGCGCCGGTGATGCAGGTGGGCGACCGTTACTACGGCAATCTGACCCCGGAAAAGATAGATGCCTTACTGGAGGAGCTGAAGCAGGGCGATGAACACACGGTGGTGCAGCTCGCCGATACAGTGGTGAAGTGCCATCTATCGGAGAGCGAGCGGCAGGATATCGAGCGTGCGCTGGCAAACGCGCAGGCAACCAATGAGGCGAGGCAGGACGGGCAAGATGGCTGACAGGATGAGGCTATCTGTGTATATCCGCAGCATCCGTGTCAATCCGTGTGCTCTTTCCCTGGTTATCCTCTTGGCACACAGGTAACGAATGAGGCGAGGAGGACGGGCAAGATGGCTGAGCTGAAGGTTCTGTTTCAGGATATCGATGTGCCGGGCATCCAGACGCTGCAGGTGTACGAACAGCACGGCGGTTACAGTGCACTGCGGAAGGCGCTGGGCATGACCCGCCAGCAGGTGATTGACGAGGTGAAAGCGTCGGGACTGCGCGGGCGCGGCGGCGCGGGTTTCCCCGCATGGATTAAGTGGAACGGCATTCCGAAAGATGAAAGCAAACCGCACTACGTGCAGTGCAACGCGGACGAGGGCGAGCCGGGCACTTTCAAAGACCGTGAGCTGATGATGCGCCACCCTCACCAGCTCATCGAGGGCATCATTATCGCCGGCTACGCTACCCTGTCTAAAGTGGGCTATATCTACATCCGCGGGGAGTATACCGAGCCCGCCCGGGTGATGCGTCGCGCTATCGACGAGGCGTACCGGGCAGGCTATCTGGGCAAAAACATTCTCGGCAGCGGGGTGGATTTTGACCTGTACATCCACATGGGCGCAGGTTCCTACGAGTGCGGTGAGGAGTCGGCGATGATGAGCTCCATCATGGGCGAGCGGGGGCAGCCGCGCCTCAAGTTTCCCCATGCGCCCCTGCCGACCATCGCCGGGCTATGGGACTGTCCCACGCTGATTAACAATGTGGAGACGCTTTCGTGTGTGCCCGCCATTATCCGCAACGGTGGCGCATGGTACGCCTCGATGGGCACCGAGAAGAGCACGGGCACCAAAATCTTCTCGGTGAGCGGGCACGTGAACAAGCCGGGCAACTACGAGGTGGAGATGGGCACGCCGCTGATGGAACTGCTGGAGCTGGCAGGCGGTGTGAAAGGCAGGCTGAAGGCGGTGATACCGGGCGGCTCGTCTGTGCCTATCCTGCCCGCCGAGAAGTGCGACGTGAATCTGGACTATGAATCGCTTCAGGCAGCGGGCACGATGCTGGGTTCCGGGGGCTTCATGGTGCTCAACGATACGGTATGCATCGTGAAGTTCATGCGGCGCACAGCCGCTTTCTACGCGCACGAGTCCTGTGGCAAGTGTACGCCCTGCCGAGAAGGCACGCGCTGGATGGTGAAGATTTTTGACCGCATTCTGGCGGGCGGCGGACGGATGGAGGACATCGACTTGCTGCTGGACATCTGCGACCAGATAGATGGACGCTCGTACTGTGCGCTGGGTGACGCGGCGGCGTGGCCCATCCGAGCCAGCATCAAACACTATCGGCACGAGTATGAGTACTACATCCAGCATGGGCATTCGATGGTGGAGGCACAGCAATCGGCAAGAGCATGAAGGAGCACTCATCGGGAGGCACACAGATGGCAGAACAGGAACTAGTGACGATTGAGATAAACGGCATCGAACTGCAAGTGCCCAAGGGCGAGATGATTATCGAATCCGCCAAGCGCATCGGCGTGGACATTCCCTTCTTCTGCTATCATCCTCGTTTGGGCAAGGGGCAGGCGGCGAACTGTCGCATGTGTCTGGTGGAGGCGGGTACCAAGCAACCCGACGGCTCGGTGCGCATGATGCCCAAACCACAAACGTCCTGCTCCCTGCCTGCCAGCCAGGGGTTGGTGGTCTTCACCGATACGGTGGCGATTCAAAAGGCGCGAAGGGGCATTCTGGAGTTTTTGCTGATTAACCATCCGCTGGACTGTCCGATATGCGACCGCGGCGGCGAGTGTCCCCTCCAGAACAATACGCTATTCTACGGTCCGGGCGTCTCGCGCTTTGTGGAGGAGAAACGCCATCTGCCAAAAGCCTTCCCCATCAGCGACTATGTGGTGCTGGACCGTGAACGATGTATTCACTGCGCCCGCTGCACGCGCTTCTCACAGGAGATTGCAGGTGACGCCCAGCTCGATTTCCTCAAGCGCGGTGCGGAGATGATGGTCAGCACCTTTGATGATACCGAGTTCACCTCGCGCTTTTCGGGCAATACCATTGAGCTGTGCCCTGTGGGTGCGCTCACCAGCCGGGTGTATCGCTTTCGCGCACGCCCATGGGACATGAAATCGCAAAAGAGCATCTGCACACGCTGTTCCAACGGCTGTAACATCTGGCTGGACTACCGACCGAACCGTCTGGTGCGCGTGCTGGGGCGCGAGAACGAGGCGGTCAACGAAGAGTGGACGTGCGACAGGGGCAAATTCGGGCACGAGTACATCAGCAGTGACAGGCGATTGCTCAGCCCGCTCATCCGCAGGGACGGCAAGTTTGTCACCGCCAGCTGGGTGGAGGCATATCAGCTCATCGCCTCGCGCATCCGGCAGGCGGTTCAAGAGCACGGCGCGAGGTCAGTAGGCGCAATCGGCGGGGCGCACCTTTCCAATGAGGAGGCGTACGTGCTGCAAAAGCTGATGCGTGTGGCGATAGGCACGAACAACATCGACCACCGCCTGGAGCCGAATCAGCTCAGCGCCACGGATGGGCTATTGGGACGGTTTGGCGTGCCCTTTTCGCAGAACGCCATCGCCGACATCGAGAAGGCGAAGACGATATTTATCTTCGGCTCGGAGCTGGTGGACGAGCAGCCCATCGTGTTCTTGCGCGCACGCAAAGCGTGGTTCCGCCACGGAGCGAAGGTTATTATCGCGCATCCCGAAGTGACCGAAACCGAGTTGCGCTTCGACGAGCCGGTAGTGCTGCGCTATCGCGGGGGCACCGAAAGCACGTTGGTGAACGGGTTGCTCCACCTGATGCTGGCTTCGGGTAGGGCGGTGACCGATGGGATTGCGCAGGATGAGCTACAGGCACTGCGACAGACTCTTCGTGAATACACGCCGGAGAAGGTAGCGCAGATCACGGGCGTCGAGACCGAACCTTTGCACGAGGCTGCCGAACTGCTTGGCGAGGGGACGGTCATTCTGTGTGGGGCGAAGTTGCGCAATGGTCCCCGGTATGCAGAGACCGTTCACGCGCTAGCGAATCTGACCGTTCTGACGGGCAACGCTGACCGCGAAAACGGTGGGTTGAACATCCTGCTACCTGAGGTCAACTCGCACGGCGCGGCGGATATGGGTGTGCTGCCTGACGTGTTGCCCGGGTATGCTCGGGTAGATGATGATGCGGCGCGTCGGCGAATAGAATCTCTCTGGGAGCAGAAACTGCCCGCCGAACCCGGCATGAGCACGCAGGCGATGCTGGAAGCCGCCGCGCGAGGGCAGATGCAGGTGCTGTACATTGTCGGTGAGGACGTAGCCCAGAAATATCACGATACCGAACTAGCGCAGCACGCACTGGAAAACGCGGGATTCGTTATCGTGCAAGACCTGTTCCTGACCGAAACCGCCCAGTATGCCGACGTGGTGCTGCCTGCGGCGAGCGTGGCAGAGAAGGAGGGTACCTTCACCAACACCGAGCGGCGTGTGCAGCGATTCTGGAAGGCGTTTGGGTCGCCCTCGCCCGATGTGAAGCCCGACCTGAGCATTTTTACCGAGCTGGCAGTGTATTTGAGCAAGCCGATACCCGTTTTCTCTGCGGAGCAGGTGATGGACGAAATCGGGCAGGTATTTCCGGCGTACGCGGCGTGTCGTTACGACCAAA
Organism: uncultured bacterium; assembly: GCA_938027655.1. Lineage (GTDB taxonomy): Bacteria > Armatimonadota > HRBIN16 > HRBIN16 > HRBIN16 > HRBIN16. Next base: position 26,287 of record CALJAP010000127.1, read on the forward strand.
TGCCTGCAGAAGGGGTGCGTGTGCAAGCCTCTGCCGTGCCATCGCCGCAATTAGTGCCTGTTCAAACGGAGGTTCCTGCAGGCTAATGGTCACGATAGGGGTGTTCAACCAAACCCCCTATCCCCCTTCCCTACGAGGGAAGGGGGTATGTGGAACGCGGCTCCCCTCTCCTTGTAGGAGAGGGGACGGGGGAGCGGTTCAATCACCCTACGCTTCGTAACTATGTGAAGAGGTATGGGAGGACGTGGAAGAGCTACTCACCAATGCGTGGATAGTGATACCGCTACGTATCCTGATTGTCGTTGGCTTTGTGCTGACGGCAGTTCCTGCGCTGGTCTGGATTGAGCGTCGGGTGCTCGCACTGATGCAGATTCGCAAAGGTCCGAACCGGGTGGGGCCCGCCGGGCTGTTACAGCCTGTGGCAGACGGTATCAAGCTTTTCTTCAAAGAGGACGTTTTGCCGGAACGGGTAGACCGGTTCATCTATTTCCTCGCACCGGCGGGATTTCTGATACCCGTGCTTTGT